>DASRXR010000100.1:0-9087 GCA_035687405.1 Polyangiales bacterium | reverse complement strand
ACTGCTGGCGCGTGAGTTTGCTCAGTCCGTGCCGCATTCTCTGCCGGACCGCGAGGCCCCTTGCACGTATGCCCGGCGATGCTGCTCTCGGTTGTTATGACGACCGGCTCGCCCCGCATTAGCGAGCCGCTCCGCGACGTGTTTGTTCTAGGCTTGAGCTGGCAACGGAGGTTGCTCCGCCAGCTCGCGCAGGAACTGGAGTGCAGTCAACACGCCAAATCCGGTGCCGCCCTTCGGCATCGCGGCCGACGGCTTCTCGAGGAACGCCGGACCCGCGATGTCGAGGTGCGCCCAGCGCGCTTCGCCGACGAACTCACGCAAGAATAGCGCGGCCGTGATCGCGCCACCGAGCCGCGACCCAGTGTGCTTGAGATCGGCGATCGAGCTCTTCAGCTCGTCTTTCAAATCCTCATCGAGCGGAAGCGCCCAGAAGTTCTCGCCGCACTGCTCTGCCGCGCGCTTGTAGCGTTCGAGCAGCCCCGCGTCGTTCGAGAACAGACCGGCGCGGTATGCACCGAGCGCGACGGTGCAAGCACCAGTGAGCGTCGCATGATCGATCAGATAGGTCGGCTGCAGCTCGGTCGCGTAGGCGAGCGCATCCGCGAGTACGAGCCGGCCTTCTGCATCGGTATTGATGATCTCGACGGTCTTTCCATGACGCGACGGAAACACGTCACCGGGCCGGTACGCCCAGCCGCCGGTCATGTTGTCGGTCGAGCCGATGATGCCGTGCACTTCGACCGGCAGCTGGAGCTGCGCTGCCAAGGTGACGAGTGCGATCGTCGTCGCTGCGCCGGCCATGTCGCACTTCATGTCGATCATCGACGCGGATGGCTTGATGCACAGACCACCCGAGTCGAACGTGAGGCCTTTGCCGACGAAGACGGCGCGGGCTGCGTTCGCGGGAAGCGACTTCGGTTTGTACGTGATGTGAATGAAGCGCGGCTCTTCGGTGCTGCCGCGATTGACCGCCAGCAAGAGGGGCATGCCGAGCTTCTCGATGCCCTTTTTGTCCCAAACCTTGCACGCGATTCCCACCGCTTTCGAACGCTCACTCGCCTCGTTTGCGAGCACGGTCGCCGTGAGATCGTTCGGCGGGCAGTTCACGAGATCGCGTGCGAAGTTCACCGCGTCGCCGGTCAGCTGACCTTCCGTGACCGCTTGGCGATGGTCCGCGCTGAGCTTCGCGTCGGTCACCAACGTGACTTTCGCCAGTTGCCGCTTCGGAGCGCGCGGGCCGGTCAGATAGCGCGTGTAGCGATAGGCGCCGGTCACGATGCCATCGACCAGTGCCGAAAGTGCGGCCGGCCCTGCATCGGGAACGACGACGGCGAGCGATGCGCGTGACATCGCGACGCGGCCGGCCTTCACGCCCAAGAGCCGCAACGTCGCGATGCTCGGCGCGCTGTCGCCGAGCCCCACGACGAGTAGTTGCTTTGCTTTCAGTCGTGCCCGGCCGTCGAGTGCGAGCGTCTTGCCCAGCTTCGCGTCGAACGATTCTTCCTTCATGCCGGCGATGAGTGCGCCGCCGAGGGCGCGATCCAGCTTCACGATGGTCGGGTCCGACTGCGGTTTTTTGCCGGAAACGCCGACGACCAGCCAGTCCGTCGCCAGTGTCTGAGGTGCTTCTCGCGCGAGCGTGATCTTCATGCGCGCAAGGTGCCATGCCGGACGTGGGTCGGACAAGAATCGAGAACAAGCACGTCCGCGAGAACAAGCACGTCGCGGAGCGACGCGCTAATGCGGGGCGATCCGGTCGTCACAACAACCGAGAGCAGCATCGTCGGGCATACGTGCAAAGAACAAGCACGTCGCGGAGCGACGCGCTAACTGCGCGGCGATCCGGTCGTCATAACAACCGAGAGCAGCATCGTCGGGCATACGTGCAAGGGGCCCCTCCCAGTCCAGCATAGATCGACCGACCTCACACAACTCGTCCGCGGGTAGTCCGATGTCAGTTCAAGTTCTCTTCCCTCTCACCAAGCATCGAGGTCTATGCCCATGCACTCTTCCCGCACGCGCATTCGCGCAACGCTGCTCGCACTCTCACTTCTAGCAACGCCCCTCCCGTCGCGCGTCGAAGCCCAACACATCCCATCCGCAGCGCACGCCGCGCAACGCGCCCCCAACGGCGTCGTAAACCTAAACACCGCATCGGGCGATGAGCTCGAACGCTTGCCCGGCATCGGTCCGAGTCGAGCGCGCGCCATTCTCGAGCTGCGCGCGCGGCTCAAGCGCTTCGCACGTGTCGAAGACTTGATGCGCGTCAAAGGCATCGGGCGCGCAACTTACCGGCGCTTGCGACCACTGGTGACGCTGGAAGGCCCAACCACGCTCGCGCGATGAAGTCAGGTGCTCAAGCGACTCAAGCTATTCAACAAGGGCGCGATGTTCGCGCGCTTCAACTTGAGCGCCACGCGGTTCGCGATCACGACCGACGAGATCGGGCAAATGAACTCGAGCTCCACCAACCCGTTTTGGCGCAGCGTCTCGCCGCTCTCCACGAGGTCGACGATCACGTCCGCGAGTCCGGTGAGCGGTGCGAGCTCGACCGAGCCTTGCACATACACGAGGTCGACCTGCTGGCCTTTCCCGAGGAAGTAGCGGCTCGCGATGTTCGGGAACTTGGTCGCGACGCGCAGCGTGCGTCCCGGTGGATGCGCTTGCGGTCGCCCCGCGACGACCATGCGGCAAATGCCGATGCCCAGGTCGAGAGGTGCGTAGAGGTCGTACTCGCGCTCGAGCAACACATCGCGGCCGACGATGCCGAGGTCGGCCGAGCCGTATTCGACGTAGGTCGGTACGTCGTCGGGCTTCAACAACAAGAACCGGACGCCGCTCGCAGGGTCGTCGCGCACGAGCGTGCGGTCGTCCGCCAGCAGCACGGCGCGGTCGACGCCCCACGGCGAGAGGCGGTCCGCGAGCTGCTTGAGCACGCGGCCCTTCGGAATCGCCATGACGAGCCGCGGCTCGCTCGCCGGGATGATTACCGTCGGCGCGCGGAGGACTGCGCTCGCTTTGGTTTTAGCGGTCTCGCGCGCGGGGCCAGCATTGCCATTGGCTTTGCTGACGCGCGCAGTGCTCGGGCTCGCAGCTTTCGCCTTCGGTTTGCGCGCAGGTGTGCGCCTTGCGACGTCGTGCTTAGGCACGTGTTCGCTCCGCCAGTTCGAAAGCCACTCCCGAATCCACGGGCGGGTGGTAGCCCGGCCGGTCGCTTCCAGCAAGAGCTTCGGCTCGGCTCACGCGAGCGAGAGGCCCAGGGCAAACAGGGCCAATCCCACTACGATTACGCTGCCCCAGCGAAGCGCGGCGGGTTTTATCAGGCGGTCGTCGTCGTCGATCGCCCGGAGGCTGAAGGCGAACGCCGCGCCGACGAACGCTGCAAACCCGGTGAGGAGCACGAAGGTCCAGAATAGATTCGGGTCGGGCGAAGCTTCGAGTAGGGCCAGGTGCTCCGAGTAGAGCTGCGCTTTGGTCTTTCCCGCATCCATACCCGGCGCAGGTTGTTCGGACATCAGCTTTGCGATGACGCGGTCGGCGGCAGCGAGGCGTTCCTGTTCCGGTACGTAGAAGCTGCGAGCGGCGAGGATGGAGCCGCGGATCGATCGATACGCGGAGAGCGCGCGCGTGACGTCGCCGGCGACGTCCGCTGCTTGGCCGATCGCCGCGAGCTGATCGAGCGCGGCCACGTGGTACGGGCTGCCCGGCAAGTACAAGCGCGCCGCGCGCCGGTAGTGCGCGATCGCGAGGTCTACGTCGCCGCCGTCCGCCGCGTGCTCAGCAGCGTCGAGCTCGCTGTGCGCAGAGTACACGACACGCGCCGCAAGCGTGCCGAAGAGTAGCGACGCCAAGGCGACGATGCGCAACGCGATCCGCAACCGGGCCGCGTTCATAAGAAGTCACGCCGGCGGAAGATCATCGCTGCAATTGTCAGCAGCACGCTCGAGTACAAAACCGCGTAGCCCATGCTGACCAACACGTAACCCGCGGGGCTGGCATCGGCTGCATGCACGATGAGCGCGTTACGGCCTGGGACGAATAGGTTGAAGTTCGGCCACACATGAACCAGCAGCTTGAGGAGGTCGCGTACCTCGACCGGCAGGCTGCGGCTCTTCATGCTGATCATCAAGTCGGCGCTGCGGCCGACCACCCAGACTCCGGCGGTGAGCAGCGCCGTGAGGAATGGCGTCGAAAACGCCGAGAACACGAGCGCGACGGCACTCAGCACGAGCACTTCTCCCATCACGAGCACGAGTGCGAGGAGCACGGGCGCCACGTCGATGTCCGCGTGCGCGGCGATCAGCGACGAGGTTGCGAGGGCGAGCGCCGCCCAAGGCAGAAGCACCGCAGTGCGATCGTTCGCTTTGAACATGCCGGCAAGCAGCAGCGCTGGGAGCAACACCAGCTCGAGCGCAAGCCAATGCAAGTTGCCCCGCACCTGGAACGTGGTCACGCCGAGCTGCACTGCACCCATGATCGAGATGAACACGAACACCGTGAGCGCGATTCCGAAGTACTTGCCGAGCAGGAACTCGTGCCGGCGAATCGGCTTCGGCAGGATCACGTACAGCGTCTTGCGCTCGATCTCTTTGTACAGAAGCGACGAGCCCAGAAACACGGCCATCACGACCGAAAAGAGCGAGATCGAAGCCATGCCGATGTCGAGCACGATGCGCTGCTGCTGATCGAGCGCCAACTCGCCGAGCGCGAGCGAAAAGACCAGCACGGCGAGCGCGACACCGAGCATGCCGTTCAAGACACGATCGCGTACGGCCTCGCGAAACGTGTTCACGGCTACGGCGATCATCCGCAGCATGCGGGCCTCCGGAGCGGCGAGCTTGGCTCTCTCATGACAGAGCAGGGATGAGCGCTTCACCGAGCGCGAATCTCGCGACGAGCTGCGCGAACACGAGAAGTAGCAGAAAGCCGAGCACGCCGCCGACCGCGCGCCCGACGAAGCTGGGCAGCACGCGCCGAATGAAGCGTGTCAGCCCATGGCCCAAGTGAAACGCGAACGCGCTCACGCCGACGATGTAGACGAGCAGCGACACCGGGCGACCGAGGTCTGACCACAAGCGGGCGTACGGCTCGCGAATGCTCGAGTGCGCGCCCGAACCACTCGGCCACAGCTGCACGACGTGGTACGCGACGAACGCCAGCACGAGCGTGCCGGTGACGACTTGAAAGCGGATACCCCAGTCAGGCGTGACTTCACCGCGTGCAACTTGGCTGCGGTGGCGAATCCAACTCGCGATGCCGAGGATGCCGTGAACGAGCATCGCGCCGAGGACGGCGATGCCGAACCAGAAGCCGATCGCAGTCGTGACTGCGCGCGCGACCCACGCTTCTTCGTGCTCGAGCGCAGGGTAGTTCTGGTACGCGTGAAAGATCGCGAATGCCAGAAGCGCGAGCCCGAGCACGCTGTGAAGCGTGCCCGACCAGGTGCGAACCACCGGCGTTGCCCTGTTCGCAGACATCGGAAATATAGGGATAAGCCCCGAGGCCGGGCGCGGTCAAACTTTACGGAAGGCGCACCGCTCGCGAATGTAACCAGCGCGCGCCTGATTCAGCATACGCGTGTAGTTATACCGACTGCGCGTTCAGCCGCGACGATTGCCGCGAGGTCCGCGGAAGCCCAAGAGGCGCAGCGGTTCGGGCGAACGCCGGAACTCGATCGTCGCCGCCATCTCGACGACGTGGTTGTCGTGCGGGCCGTCCAGATACAGCCGGCCCGCGCGCATGTTGCTGTGGATGCGCAACACGCCAGCCGGCTGAATGAAGCCTTTGCGCAGCTGATAGCGGATCCCGTGCGGCTGGTACGGCTCGCGCACGACGAACTGCAATTGCTTCGACTCGACCGGCATCACGCGCCCGCCTGCGGAGTGCTGTGCCGCAGTCGAACCCGCAGCCGGCCCCACCCACACCCCGCTCGACTTGTGCTCTTCCGACACGCGGCCGAACTTCAAGCTATACCGCGAAGTCGCGGCAGGGCACTCGTGACTGTAGAGCGCGTCGTTCAAAACTCGGGTGCTGACCGTGCGATCGTCGATCGCAACTTGCATCCGCGTGAGCACGGTCTCGTGCAGCTTGCCCGCGAGCGCGTCCTCGAGAACGCCGTGGATCTCGGGACCTTTACCCGCGCAAAAATAACCGACGCTGTCTTGCGGTGCGGTGTTGATCGCGATGATCGGCGTGTCGCCACCCACCAAGTGTGAGGCCCAAAGTAGCGTTCCATCTCCGCCCAGCGTAACCACCAAGTCCACACCCTTCGCGTGAGCGTCACGCGAGCGGTGCCGGAAGTTTGCTGCAGCTCCGAGCTGCGCGAGCGCTTGTTTGGCTTGTTCGAGCGAACGCGCGTGATCTTGGTGCGCACGAAGCAACGCCAGCGCGGCCGGTTCACCTGCATCTACGAGCTGCTGAATCCGGGCATGCCGGCGTTCGCGCACGTAGATTTGATAGGCCGACTTTTTGTAGATGACCAGGACGCGCGGCGCGGGTCGAGTGCGCGGCGCGGGGCGTCGCACTGCGTTCACTTAGGGATCTTCTTCGCGTCTTCCAAGAACTTGGCGAGGCCAGCGTCGGTGAGCGGGTGCTTCAGCAGCTGCAAGATCACGCTGTGCGGGATCGTCGCGACGTCCGCGCCGATCTGCGCGCACCGCACGAGGTGCACCGGATGCCGGATGCTCGCGCAAAGCACTTCAGTCTCGTACGCGTAGTTGTTGTAGATCGTCACGATCTGCGAAATCAGCTCGAGGCCGTCGGCACCGGTGTCGTCGATCCGGCCGATGAACGGGCTGATGTACGTCGCGCCGGCTTTGGCAGCGAGCAACGCTTGCGGCGCGCTGAAGCACAGCGTGACGTTGGTGCGAATGCCTTCACCGCTCAACGTGCGCACCGCTTTGATGCCCTCCGGGATGAGCGGCACCTTCACGACGACGTTCGGATGAATCGCCGCCAAGACTTTGCCCTCGCGCACGATGCCCGCCGCGTCGATCGCGGTGACCTCGGCGCTGATCGGCCCATCGACGACTTCGCAAATCTCGCGAATGATCGTTTCGAGCGACCGTCCCGCCTTTGCGACGAGGCTCGGGTTCGTTGTCACCCCGTCGATAACGCCCATGGCTGCGGCATCCCTGATCTCATTCAGGTCTGCGGAATCGATGAAGATCTTCATAACCTTGCCCTCTTTGTTCGGACCCTGGCGTTGTAGGGCGCGGCCCGTACGGGGTCAAGGATCCCACTTCTACGCATTTGCGCGTAGTTTGCGTGTCGCACGCATCGTTACAGCGCCCTCTGCCGGGCCGATTTGCACCGCCCTCACGAACAGGTTGAAATAGACGGGCTGTTCCCCGTCCAAGCTGGCATGTCGCACCTGATCAGGCTCGTCACAGCCCTGGCCGTCTTTCTAGCGGCGGCGCAGGTTCAAGCGGAGAGCAGGAAAGCTCCCGCGTACGATGCGCGTCGCGATCGGCTCGAAGGTATCAGCAAAGTCGAGCTCGCAGGTCTCGCACCGCAGCTCGACCAAGGTCCTGTTGCCTTAGTCGAGTTCGCGAACATGGACGCGGACCAGCTGCCCGCGATCAACGTCGCGATGCGCGTCGGCGTGAGCGCCGATCAACTCACGAAGTTGATCGCCGATCCCGGCAATTACCCGAAGTTCATGCCGACGGTGGACTCGGTCGAGGTGCTTGCGCGCAGCGACAACGCGATCGTCTACGAGTGGTCGTTCGACCTCGCAGTACTGCACTTGCGCGGTCGCAACACGATGACGATCTACAAAACCGCGCCGGGCAAAGACAGCGCGTCGCGCATCACGATCGACAGTGACGAAGGCGACATGGGCCGCGGTCGGTTTTCGATCCGCGTGTATCCGCAATCGCCCAAAAGCTCGCTGCTCTTGGTGTCGATGCGCCTCGATCTTCGCGAGGCGAACTATGTCGCGCGCCAGATGGCGAAGGCGGCGCGCAGCATCAATCGTTCGGCGAACTTGTCGCTCACCTTGTCGATGGCGCTGCACTTGCGCCAGGAAGCCGAGCGACGCGCAGGAATCGCCCAGCCGAAGGGGCCGCTGCGGGGTCTCGACAAACCGGCGTTCGATTTACGCGCACTCGCTTCGATGCTGTCGCGCGGTGATTTGCTGTTCTTCAACATGACCGGCGATCAACTGAACCAAGTGTCGGTCGTCGGCGCGATCGATCAGCCGCTCGAGAAGGTTCAGGCGACGACGCGCGATGCGAACTCGTTCGGCAGTGCGCTCGTGCCCGGAAGTGAAGCCAAGGTGGTTTCTCAGGCGGACGGCATCACGCTGTTCGACTGGAGCATCAATCTTCCGCTGGTGGGCGTCTCCGGCCGCATGCGGATGAAAGAGAACGACAAGCAGTTGGCGATCGACGCGACGAGTGGTGCGCTCAAGGGCGGCCGCTGGCTGTTCGAGCTCGCGCCGCTCGGGCCGAAGGTGACGCTCGTGACGGGCTGGGCGCGCTTCGACTTCTCGAACTCGACCTGGCTGCTCGAGAAGATCTTGAACGCTGATCCCTACTTCGGCGTCGGCATGACGGGTGCGAGCGAAGTCATGCTCGTACGCGCGTTGCGCTCTCGCTCCGCGAAGTAGCTCAGCCCGCGTCTTCGTCTGCTTCGGACGCGTCGGCCTCGCCCGCGTCATCGACGTCATCGTCGTCGTCGTCGTCGGGCGGCGTGACCGTCACGCCGCTGTCGGGCGAGTTGCCCGGGATCTTGCCGCGATCGAAGTCCGCGACCAACTCGCAACCACTCGCGAGCAGCGCGATGAACAGGGCGGTGTGGGTCAATCGCAGCTGCATGATCAGAACCGAAGGCGCGCCGTGGCCGAAGCCGTGGTGGGCGAGAACAGAGGTGTGACTTCGAGGCTCGCACGCGGCGCGGGCTTGCGCGAGCTCGTCGCAGCCGGGGTGTCAGCCGCGGGTGTCGCGGACGGCGCGTCGTGCGTGAAGATCAGCACTGCGGTAGTCGCGAGCGCCATGATGCCGACGCCGAAGCCTACGTCGGCAAACAACGCGAGCCGCTCGCCTTTGTCTGCGTGGCTCTCGGTCGGGTCGCTGTCGAAGTCGC
>DASRXR010000099.1:0-3344 GCA_035687405.1 Polyangiales bacterium | reverse complement strand
CGGCGCCGATGCTTCGCTCGGACTCAACGCACGCAACACAGACAACGAGCAACCCACCCATCAAGGTCAAGCGACTGCACTTCATTGCCCGCGATGGGAGCCCTCGACCCTGACCGTTGCAAGACCCCTGGGGTGGGACGGCGCTGCAGACGCAACACAACTTCACAAACGCTCAACCGCAACCACCGAGGAGGTCTGTCAGCGTCAAGCTCAAGGAGATCATCATGCAACCGCTCATCAACCGCGAGCCGACAAAGAAGCCCGAGCCACCCAGGCCTCCGCCCAAGCCGCCGCTGCGCCCGTCATTCATGTGGACGCCCGTCCGGACCTTCGCGTGGGGTTAGCTCGCGGCATAACGGCGCTCACCCGAACGAGGTGGGATCGGCGCCGGACAGCACGTTCTTGATCCGCTGCTCGATCAGCGGCGCCATCTCGGGATGCGTGAGGATGTAGAAGCGCCGCTCGTGCATCGCTGAAAGCACCTTGTCGGCGATCGCTTCCGGAGACTGCCCTGCGGCCACCAGGCTCGCGATCATGTCTCGCCCCTGCTTGACCTGCGCGAGGCGCTCTGGGCTCAGCGACTTCGGTGGGTTCTTGAGATCGACAGGACGGTTGCGATCCGAATCGTGGATCTTCGTCGCCACGAACGCCGGACACAGCACCGAGACGCCGACCGCGCTCTTGCGTGCCTTGAGCTCCGCGAACAGCGTCTCGGAGAGCGTCACCACGCTGTGCTTGCTCACGTTGTACGGCCCGAGTCCCGGGTTCGAGGTCAGCCCCGCGACCGACGCGGTGTTGACGATGTAGCCCTCATTCTGCGCGACGAGCTGCTTACCGAACACGCGGATGCCGTGGATCACGCCCCACAAGTTCACGCCGAGCACCCACTGCCAATCCAGCGTGCTCAGCTCCCAGATCGCGCCGCCGCCACCGCCGACGCCGGCGTTGTTGCACAGCACGTGCAGCGTGCCGAAGCGCTCGAACGTCTTCTGCGCGAGCGCATCCATCTGCTCGGCATTCGAGACGTCAGTGATGCTGGTCAACACCTCGATGCCGGCCGGGAGCTGCGCGACTGCCTGCTCGAGCGCCGCTTGCTCGATGTCGACCAACACGAGCTTCATGCCCTCGGCCGCAAACCGCTTCGCCAACGCGAGGCCGATACCGCTCGCTGCGCCGGTCACGACCGCTACCTTGTCTTTGAGATCCTGCATCGGGGCAGCTTACAGGGCGCAACGGTCAAACACAGGCGCATGACCCAAATGGATCACCCTTGATGAGGGGGCGGAAATTGACGCGCTGTGCAGGCTTCGACGACGTGTTACACCGCCGCCGACGCAAGGAGGTGGGGCATGTTCCTCGTCAGACTTTGGACTTTGTACGCGTTCGTGCTGGTCGCGCTGTGCGCGTGCGATTCGAACGACGAAGCGAGCGGCAGCAAGGGCAACGAGCAGACCGAATCGCCGGGCGACGGTGGTGACGAGCCGCGCGACGGTGGTGACGAGCCCGACGCCGGGCCTGACGACGAGCCCGAGGTAGAGCCCGGCATCCACGTCGGCGAACAGCAGGTGATCTTCCAGACCGACACCTTCACGCTCGAGCCTGGGCAAGAGCGCTACCTGTGTTACGCGGCCACCACCGAAGACGAGCTGGTGATCGACGGCTACCGCAGCGCCGGCGCGCCGTACCTGCATCACGTCATCTTCTCGCGCGCGACCGCGCCGGAGCCTGAGGGCTTTAGCGAGTGCGACACCCTGTTCCGCTACACCTGGCAGCCGTTGTTCCTGACCGGCGCCGGCGCGTCAGAGCTCGATTTTCCCGAGAACAACGGTCACAAGATCCCAGCCGGGACACAGCTCGTAGTGCAACTCCACCTGCTGAACGCAACCGAGGACCCGGTCACCGAGTCGGTCGCGATCACGATGAAGCGCTCCAGCTCCGCAGACCCGAAGCCGATCGGCACGTATGCGTTCGGCAGCAGCGACGTCAACTTGCCGCCGAGCCAGACCAGCGTGCTCGAAGCGGTCTGCACGATGGACGAGACCGTGCAGCTCGTTGCCGTGTTCCCGCACATGCACTTGCTCGGCACTAAGATGACCTTCGAGGTCGGCAAGTCAGAAGACGCGATGGAGATGGTCTTCGAGCGCGACCCGTACAGCTTCGACGACCAGCACGTCGAGCTGCTCGATCTCACGCTCGAGCCCGGTGACGTGACACGCGTGCGCTGCTCGTACGACAACCCGCACGACGAGGTCATCACGTTCGGTGAGAGCACGATGAACGAGATGTGCTTCTTGATCGGCTTCTCAGTCGACCGCGACGGGCTGATGACCTGCACGAGCAGCGGCGGAGACGATTGACCTGCTCCACACCCGGCCTGTGAAGCGCTGCATACGCGCCTATGCCCTTGAAGGTAGAGTCGTGCTCTACTGAGCACGGAGGGGCGCGATGCGAGTGATTCGAGCGGGCATGCGGGGCGACGATGTCGAGCGCTGGCAGCTGTTTCTGCGTGGCAAGGGTTACTTGCTGCGCGCGGTAGACGGTTACCACGACGCCGAAAGCCTGAAGGCGAGCCAGGCGTGGCAGAAGGATCACGGGCTCGTCGACGACGGAGTGCTCGGGCCGCGGACCTTCGGCATCGCCCAAGGCGAGGGCTTCAACCCCGGCTTCATCGATGACGATGCGAGCGAGTCGGGCCCCAACTGGCCAGCCAAGCCGGCCTTTGCCCCGCTCGATTCAGAGGCGCGCAAGCGCACCTTCGGACAGTTCGCGTTTCGCCCCGCAGGCAACTCGCGCAATCCCGAAGCGATCGAGATCACGGACGACTGGCCGCAAAAGAACATCGAGCAGGTCGACATCCCACAGCTCGTCGGGCTCGACGGCGCGCCCGCGTCGGGCAAGATCCGGCTGCACAAGCTCGCGGTAGATCCGTTTCGAAACTTCTTCCGACTGATCGACGACGCCGGCCTCGGCGACCGCGTGCTCTCGTTCGCCGGCAGCTGGGTCGCGCGCTTCGTACGCGGCTCGACCACCAACCTCTCGAACCACGCCTACGGCTCGGCGATCGACATCAACGTGCCGTGGAACATGCTGTCGACGGTGCCCGCGCTCAAAGGCAAGCGCGGCAGCATCCGCGAGCTCGTGCCGATCGCTAACGAGTGCGGTCTCTACTGGGGCGGGCACTTCAGCCGCGCCGACGGCATGCACTTCGAGCTCGCCCGCGTCCCGGGCTCGAGTCGCGGGCGAAGGCGAGCGCTTCGCAACTACGTCGCATCTCAGTCGTGCGTCATCGTCTGCGCGTAAACGACCTGGTCCGAGTACATTCTCTGAAAGATCTCGTGCTTCCG
>DASRXR010000098.1:0-24012 GCA_035687405.1 Polyangiales bacterium | reverse complement strand
CTGCGGAGCCCACGCGCGTGATCGAGCTGCAGGGCGATTCGTTCGGAGAGCCCAACAACTGAGCTAAAAGTTGTCGCGGTCGAGTTCGACGCGCGGGCGGACGCCCGTCGCTTGAGTCCCCGGCTGGCGCGACGCCCCTGGCTTACGCGGTCGCTTCGGGGTGAGCGCCGGCGCCTCGCGCGCGCCCGCCCGCTTCACCGCCGCCTCGAGCTCCGCCGCCGTCGGCTGCGCTCGCTCGTCGCTTTCGGGTTTCAGTGCCATCCCCGCATCCAGCGCGGCCTCGATGCGCGGCTGTTCGACCGCGTCCGGCTCCAACCGAACCGTGGTCGGTAGCGGCTCCGGCGTCTCTTCCGGAAGCGCCGCCGTGGGCTGCAACGGCTTCAGCTCGTGCGAAGGTGCAGCCGGCGCGCGCAGCACGGCTGTATCCGGCTTGGAAAACACTGCAGCTGCGAACGCCACCAACAACCCAACTCCGAACGTGCCCGCAAGCCACAACTGGATCCGATGCCAGCGAAACGACTGCGAGCTGCTCGTATAGATCGACTCGCTGTAGAGCGGAGTCTCAGGGTGCTCTCCCGTCTCGGCAGCTGCGCGCGGCGGTCGCGCCGTATTCGCCCGCGGATCGACCGGCTCCAGCGCGGGAGCGGGCCGCGCGTGTGCGGACTCGTAATACGGCTCGAGTGCGTCCATCAACTCGCGCAAGTTCGCAAATCTGTTCTCCGGCTCGCGCGCCATCGCCCGCATCACGACGTCGGACAAGCCGGCGGGAATCTCGGGCAAGTGCTGCCGCAACGGCTTCGCGGGCTCCGCGAGCACCTTCAACACCAGATCCGCGAACGTCTGCGCGTCGAAAGGCCGCTGCCCAGTGAGCGCCTCGTACAAGATCACGCCGAATGCATACACATCCGCGCGCTCGTCGACCGGCTGCGCCCGCATCTGCTCCGGCGCCATGTAGTGCGGCGTGCCCATGACCGCGCCGGCGCGAGTGAGCGTCGCGTCCGGAATGCCCGGTGTGCTCGACAGCTTCGAGATGCCGAAGTCGAGCACCTTCCCGTGTTCGGCCTCGCGCCCGCGCGCAGCGACCACAAACAGGTTTGCCGGCTTCAAATCGCGGTGGATGATGCCGGCGCCGTGCGCCGCCGCGACACCTTCCATACACGGCACGAGTAACACCAACGCCTGCTGTGGCGTGAGTCGCCGCGCGCGCGAGATCCGATCCGCGAGCGACTCGCCCTCGAGCAGCTCCATGACCATGTAGAACGACGAGCCGTCTTGCCCGATGTCGTAAACCTCGACGACGTTCGGATGTTCGAAGCGGCCGGCGACCTGCGCCTCGCGCATGAATCGTTTCAGCGCTCCGTCTTCGGTCGCAACTTCAGGGAGCAGCCACTTGATCGCGAACCGCTTGTTCGTGACGCGGTGCGTGACCTCGAAAACTGCGCCCATCCCACCGCTGCCGAGTTTGCGTTCGACGCGGTACTTGCCACCGACGATGTCACCGGATTTGGGGAGTGCCGGGCTCTGGCTCAAGCGACCTACCTGGGAACTGCGCTGACGATTTTAACACACGCGCCGTGGTCAGCCGACCCCAGTCCGCAGCTGACGGCGGCAAGTCGGCGCCGCTGTCGGTCGCGCCCGCACACGCCGCAGCTGAAAGCGGCGAGTCAGCGGAATAACACGACGAGCGCCACGATCGCGACGAGCAGCGCCACGCCGATCCCGAGCCACAGCTTGTTGCGCGTATCGAGGCCCGTCATGCCCACCGCCGCAGGCCCGCTGCCGGGCGGCAACGACTCGGGCCCGCTTGCCCGCGCCTTGCCAGCGAGGGCCGCTGCGCGCCTGTCGCGTGCTGCAACCGCGTTGGCCGCCGCTTGCACCGTGCTGATCGAGATCGAAGCCGGTGTCCCCGGGCCGAGGCTGTTGCCGTACGGCTTCGGCGCGGGCGGAACCGCAATGCCGACTGCGACCGTGATCTCGGCCTCCGGAGTCTTCGCCCACTGCTCGAGCGACCCGTGTAAGCCGTACGCCGCGATCGCGGCTTCCGCGAATGCGCGCGCTGTCTCGTAGCGGCGCTGCTTGTCCTTGCGGACGGCTTTGTCGATCACGTCGTCGAGCGCGACCGGCGACTGGGGATTCAAGCTGCTCGCCGGCGCGGGCGACTCGTTCAAGATCTTCGCCAGGATCGCAGCCACGGTCCGCCCCTCGAACGCGGTGCGACCGGTGACCATCTCCCACGTGATCGCGCCGAACGCGAACACGTCCGAGCGCTGATCGACATCGAGCTGCCCGAGCGCCTGCTCCGGCGACATGTAATACGGCGAGCCGAGCGTCGTCCCGAGCGCAGTCAGCTTCGGCCCCGTCTCCATCTGCAACTTCACCGAACCGAAGTCGAGCATGCGAACTTCGATGCCAGACGGCGTGTCGCACAAAAAGATGTTCTCGGGCTTCAAGTCGCGATGAATGAACCCGAACGAGTGCGCGTGCTCCAGCGCCATTGCTGTCTGCGCGATCAGCCGCACGATCGCGGCCTTCGGCAGCGGCTGCTTGTCCGCGAGCGCCTTCGAGAGCTCGCGGCCCTCGAGGTACTCCATCGTCATGAACATCGATCCGTCCGGCGTGTCGCCGAAATCGATCACCTTCACGATGTTCGGGTCGTTCATCTCACGCGCGGCGTCGTACTCACGCTTGAAGCGCTCGACCGAGACACGATCCTTCGCGACTTGCTCGTGCAGGACTTTGATCGCGACGCGCGCCCGAGTCTCGGGGTGACGCGCTTCGTAAACGCGCCCCATCGCGCCATCGGCGACGCGCGCGACGATCGAATACCCGCCGAGCTGCTGTCCAATCCGCGGATCGGCCTTCCCGTCGCTGGGTTCTTCCAGCGTGATGGCTCCGTCGTTTCCGCAGAAGAAAGCGGCGTCAGGGTACGAAGTCCGGCAGATCGGACAGGCGCGGCTCACGGCGTTCGATGCTAGCGAACGCACGCCGGTTGAGCAACGCTGTGGTGGGCGCGGCGATTTGGTCGCACCTGCAAGAAGCAGCGCATTTTGGTGGCCTCGCGGCGGCCGGCGTACGAAAGCGGTGTCAATCGCGGGCGATCCAGCCGTCTCCATCCGGGTCATGCACCAAGGTCAGCTCGCGTCCCTCTTCGGTTCGAACGCGAAAACACACGAGCTCGTCGCCCAACACGCCGCCGGCCTCGGTCCAGCGACCGATTACATCCGTAATCGTGACGCGCACGCCCCCGTCCGAATAAGTCTCGGGTGCGTACCTCCAGCCCGTCGCCGGACGCACGCGAACCGACAAACGCTGCCGGGACTTTTCCCAAGCCGGCGCTTGCAAGCCGACCTCGTGACGAAACTCCGCGGATGCGAGCGCGATCGCCGCTTCCCGCTGCGCGCGATCGCTGCCTGCGGTGAAGACTGCGACGAGCAAGTAGTCCTCGCCGACGCGCTGCACCCAGATCTCGCGCTTCGAGGCCTCGATCTCGAGCGAAAAGGTACGGCCCGCTTCGATCTTCAGGAATGACGCCGCGACCTCACCGAACAGCATGTGCATGTGCGCCGCGCTGACCTTCGCCTCGTACGGGTCGATCCGCGAGATGTAGTCGATGCACTCGCCTTCGGTATCGACAAACGCTGCAGCCAACAGCGGCGGGAGCTGATCCCAGAGCCGGCGCAGGATCGCCGTAAAGGCGCTCTCCGCCTGGTCGCGCGGAGCCTCCTGCTGGCGAGCGTCCATGTCGCTCAGTACTCCAGGACCGCAAGAGCGTCACGCACCTTGGGTGCATAGGTCACGTTCGCGCGCTGCTCGAGTTGTTTCAGCAGCGTCTCGAGCCGGCGCTGGCGCTTGCTCAACCGGAGCTCTTTCGCGAGCTCGGCGCGCGCCTCAGCTTCGGGAATAGAGGCTTCCGGCAGGATCTCGCGCAGCCAGATCGCGTGCCAGCCAAACTGCGTCCGCACCGGCGTGGGCACGATCCCCGGCTTATCCAACGAAAACATCGCTGAAGTGAATTCCGGTACGAATACGCCATCGCGCGCCGTGGGCGGCAAGGCCTCGACACGCACGGGAAACGGCGCGGTGGCTTGTTTCAGCTGTTCGAATACGGGGGCGGGATCGGCTGCCGCCTTCAGCTTCTGAATCGCGTCCGTCGCGAACGCTCGCTCCAGCGCCTCGATTTCAGGCGTCGGTTTCTTCGGCAGCACCGCGAGCACGTGCATCGCGACGCGTCGCTCCGGCGTGTGGAAACGATCGCCGCTCTTCGCGTACGCCTCGCTGATCTCGGCCGCGGTCGGCTCTTCGCGCTCGACGTCGCCCACGAGCAACGCTTGTACCAGCGCCTGCTCGCCGACGTGATCCACCGCATCGACTCTGGAAAACCCGCGGCGCGCGGCTTCGCCTGCGAGCAACGCTTCGGCTTCCAGTCGCTCGAGCGCCACCTTCGGAGCCAACCCGCTCCGATCGCACAACCGCTGCACGTCCGCGACCGTGATCGCTGTTCCGTCGACGTTGGCGACGACGCCCTGCGTGAGCGCACCGCCCGCGCTCGCGTGCTCGCGTGAGCCCGAGGCTCCGCAGGCGGCGCACAACCCGAGTGCGAGCGCGGCGAATCGCATCATTCCCCCACCGAGGGTCGCAGCAACTCGGAGCCCGCGCGCATCAGCGAGAGCCCCGTGAACGTGAGGATGATGCAGGCGAGGTAGTCGTGTGCACGCAGCTGTGTCACGCCGGCGAACAGCGTGACGAGAGCTGCGATCACGAGCACGACCCCGATCACCTCGCGCAGCGCGAACGGCATGCCAGGAGGCTACCGCAAGCCTGCGACGAGTTCACCCTACCCGCGACACTAGGTTGGGGAGCGGAGTTGCAGCCTCGAACGGGTGGGCAAAGCCTCCCGCTTGAAGTTGTTCCAGATCGAGCGGCCACCCTCGACCGTCTCGAGCTCGTCGATCTTGTCGACCGCTTCCTTACTGCCCTTCACCGCGATCGCGTCGACGGCGCCGAGCGCCTCGTTCCGCACCTCGAGATCGCGATGCGAGAACAGCTGCACGAGCGCGTGAATCGCCTTGTCGTTGCCGCGGCCGTAGCGCGACAACATGCTCGCGGCCTTCCGCAGAATGAGCTTGTCGGGGTCCTTCAGCTTGCCGGTCCAGCAGTCGACGTTGCTGTCGCAAGCGGCCGCGACCGCGAACAACGCCGCGTGATCGGCGAGCTGTGCTTTCAAGAGCTCGTCCTTGTCGTAGAGCGGCTTGATCGCGGCCATCTCGGTCTTGTTACCGAGCATGGCGTAGCCCTGAAAGGCATACAGGCGCGCGGCATCGCCGCCGTATTCCTTCGTCTTCGTCTGCGCCGTCTTCAACAAAAACGGCATCAGCTCGGGCGCGTACAAGTGCCGCATCGCGACGAGCAGCTGCGGCTTTTGCGCCATCTCGACCGCGCCGTACACGCGCGTGAGCGCTTCGACGATCACGGGCGTGTCTTCCGGCGTGCGCACGATGCTGACGAGCGCGAGCGCGGCGCCCATGCTGCGCGTCGAGTCTTTCTCTTTGCTCTCGGTGATCAGCGGTTCGAGCGCCTCGCGCAAGCCGAGCTTCCCGAGGGTGAACGTCGCTTCAGTCGAGATCAGCGCTTGTGGGTTCAGCTTGCGCGCCGCCTCGTTGTCCTTCTGCTTCACCGCTTCGATGTACAGCTTGACGATCGCGTTCGCCTCGGCGTCTTCGCCGCGCAGCACCTTCAACACGGGCTCGAGCGCAGGCTTACCGATCGCGACGAGGCCGCTCGTCGCGACGTCGTTCATGCGCATCGCCGGGTTGTTCACGTCGAACCAGTAGAGCGCCTTGACGAACGTCGGAATCGACGCCGGATCCGCCAAGGTCACGAGCTGTTGCGCGGCGAGGATGTTGAACAAGAAGTTCTGCGACGCATCGCGCTTGAGCGCGACTTTCGTCAGCGTCTCGGACGCGCGCTTGTCCTTGAGCTTGCCGAGCACTTCGATGAACGACTTGCGCATGCGGTTGTCCGCACCGCGCGCGCCGTCGACCCGAAGCAGCGCTTTACCGACGGCTGCGACGACATCGCCCTTTTTGTCTTCCGGGATCGCGATCTCGGTCATCGTCAGCGCGGCGGTTACCGCGTGGTCTTCACTGACTTCGGCCGTCCAATCCATCGCTTTGATCAGCGCTGGCAGCACGCGCGGGTCGCGCATCTCGTTCATCAAGCTCAAGATCCGCAGACCGTTCTGCGTATCTTCTGGATGCTCGAGATAGGCTTTCGTCAGCGGTTCCCAAGTCTGCTCGGCGAACTCTTTCACGGGCGCTTGGGTACGATCGCCTTTCGCCACCGACAGCCGGGTGCTGTAGATGCTCTGCAGCCGACCGAGAGCGAACTCGCGCCGTACGGGGTCGTTGAGATCGCCCGCTTGGCCTTTGGGATCGTTATCACCTGGATGACAGGCGACCAGACCCACACCGAGCGCACACACGCTCAGCAGCACCGTGTTCAGGAACTGCCTTCCCATGGGAGACCTCCCAGTGCCGTCGAACTCCGCACTCACCCGCGCGGCTCTTATGGGCTAAATCCCATGTCGGGACGGTCACTTAGCTGAAACAAGCCGGGACTATAAGCAGGCGCTCGTCAGACTGTCAACGAAACCGGAAGTGCTCCACCGGACGCGATGCTGCGCTCAGTTGCAGGAGCGTGAATCTCGTCCGCCCAGAGCTGCGGACTACACGCGCGTGCTACACAGATCGGCTCAAAGGTGCCGATGGCTACGAACGCAGACCAAGATGCGCTGATCACCCAGGTCGACGATCTGCTCCTTCCGTTTCACGAGGCCTGTAAACCGCGCAGTGAATTTCGAATCGGCACCGAAGCCGAGAAGTTTGGCGTCCTCGCAGAAACGGGCGAACCGCTCCCATTCGATGGCGAGCGCAGTGTTCGCCGCGTCTTGAGCGAGCTGCAATCGCGGTTCGGTTGGGCGGCCACACGCGAGTACGCAGAAGGCGACGTGATCGCACTGCATCGCGATGCAGGCTCGATCACACTCGAGCCTGGGGGCCAACTGGAGTTGTCCGGCGCGCCGCTTCCGACGACGCACGCGACCTGTCGCGAGTTTCGCCGCCACATGGCCGAGCTGCGTGAGATTTGTGAGCCGCTCGGGATCGTCTGGCTCAGTTTGGGGTTCCATCCGTTCGCGCGGTTGCCCGAGTTACCGCGGGTGCCAAAGCTCCGTTACGGGATCATGGAGAAGTATCTACCGACGCGCAGCTCGCGTGCGCTCGACATGATGTTTCGCACGTCGACGGTGCAAGCCAATCTCGATTACTCGAGTGAAGCCGATGCGATCCGTAAGTTGCGCGTGAGCTTGGCACTGCAGCCGATCACGACTGCAATGTTCGCGAACAGCCCCTGCTACGAAGATCATCTGGGTTCGCGGCTATCTGAACGTGCCGACGTTTGGCTGCACATGGACCCCGATCGAACCGGGATGCTGCCGTTCGCGTGGGATCGCGACATGTCGTTTCAGAGGTACGTCGAGTGGGCGCTCGATGTGCCGATGTTCTTGATCAAGCGCGATGCACACGTGGTGCAAAACACGCACCAGACGTTCCGCACGTTCTTGCGCGACGGCAGTGAAGGCCAGCGCGCGACCATGAACGATTGGAAGACGCACCTGAATACGCTCTTTCCAGAAGTTCGGCTCAAGAACACGCTCGAGATGCGCGGCGTAGATGCACAGCCGACCGATTTGATCTGTGCCTTGCCAACTCTTTGGAAAGGCTTGCTTTACGACGACCTCGCGCTCGAACAGGCCGAACGGCTGATCAGCCCACTGAATCCGGCTAACTTGGAAGAGGTGCGCCCGACGATCGCGCGCGACGCGCTCCGCACGCGTTTGCTCGGTCGTTCGCTTCAGGAATGGTCGAGTGATGTCGTGCAGATCGCTTGCGACAGTCTCGATCGACAAGCGCGCAAGAATGACAAAGGCGAGTCCGAAGCCGTGCACTTGTCACGCCTTCGCGCGCAAGTCGCCGAAGGCAAAACGGCGGCGGACATCGTGCGCGGCCAGGTGGCCGGCGCGACGAATTTCCGTGCCGCAGTGATCGAAGCTGCGCGGATTTAGCCGGGGTTAGACGCTGACGGGCGCGGTTCATGCCGCGTCGTCATCGTCCCCCGCTTCATCATCATCGTCGTCGTCATCGGTCGCACGCTCGTCACCGGTTGGTCCGCCATTGACCAGCGTTTTCAGCTCTTTGCCGACTTTGAAGAACGGCAAACGCTTCGACGGAACAGCGACTTGATTCCCCGTGCGTGGATTGCGCCCGTCGTACGGCTTGTAGTTGCGCACGGTGAACGATCCGTAACCGCGGATCTCGATTCCCTCACCGCGCTCGAGCGCCGACGTCATTGCGTCGAATACACAATTAACCACGAGCTCGGCCCGACTCTTAGTGATCTTCGTGCGTTCTGCGACAGCTTCGATGAGCTCAGACTTGGTCATCGCTATCCTCTCGTTGCGCCAGCGCGTTTGCCAAAGCTTGCCAGTCCCTACTCAGGTCAACAACGATTCCGCATACTTGCGTTCATGATACGACCAAACTTCGAGTCTGTGAACAGTCTGGTCGGGAACGAGGCGGATCGAAGCGCTGTGCGACGCGGGTCGAGTCCTTATTTCAGGGCCTCTGGGAACAAACGCGCGCGGATGGAAACTACCATCTCTGCGCCGTTGTACGTTGCTCGTACACCACGTCCTTGAGTATCGTCGGCGGCAACCTTTTGGAGGTTACCTGATGCCACCGCGCGACAAATCTTCCCCGTTCGACCCGACGTTCGAGCCGTCGCCGTCGCTCAAGGCGTCTGCCTACCCCGAGGACCTGGACCGGTTGGCCTCTGGCATGAGTGACGACGAGGCGCTCCGCAAGATCAGCAGCCGCACGACAACTACCGGCAAAATCATGGCGGTTTTGATGGTCGCCGGTGTTTTGATCCTCGGCTACCTGTACGTGGAGCGCAGTAAGGCGTTCGACGCCCGCATGGATGGCCTTAAAGAGG
This sequence comes from Polyangiales bacterium, assembly GCA_035687405.1. Lineage (GTDB taxonomy): Bacteria > Myxococcota_A > Polyangia > Polyangiales > JAFGIB01 > JADGRF01. Next base: position 14,961 of record DASRXR010000098.1, on the reverse strand, counting down.
CGGGCGGGATGCAGGGCGAACCCATGCTCGCGAAGCTGCGAGACGTCCTGGCGACATCGACCTACGACGACGTAAAGGTGCGCGCGATCAAGAACCTCGGGCACTTCAAAGACGCCCAGTCGGTTCCAGTGCTCACGGCCCAGCTCGAAAAGCCGGGCGTCGTCCGTGCACAGGCGGCTTCGGCGCTCGCGGCGATCGGATCGCCGGCGGCCGATTCCGCCAAGCCGGCGCTGCTCGCGGCCCTTCCGACGGTCGATGAAAAAGATCGTTCCCAGGTCGTCTGGGCGCTCGCGGTGCTCAAAGAGGGCGGCGCGTCCGACGCGATCCTCAGCGAGTTCGTGAAGGGGATTTGGCAGAAGTACGACGACTTCGACCCGAAGATCATTACGGAGGCACTCGGCATTCAGAAGCTGAGCTCGCCCGAGTTGACCGGTCACGCCGACAAGCCAGTGCGCGCCCTCGTCGCGATGGCGCTCTCGGAAGCGGCATCGCCAGCGGTCGTTCCGGCGCTCGTGCGCATGATCAAGCGCCCGGGCGAGGACCCCGAGGTGATTCGCGCTGCAGTCGCGGGCATCGGTCGCGCAGGCGATCCGGCGGCGGCACCCGATCTATTCGGGCTGATGACGTCTCGCGCCGATATGCGGCAGAGCGTTCTCGATGCGCTCGCGCGGTCGACGGCGGCACCGCAGCTCGCGATGTTGCTCGGCCAAGCGAAGGACGCGACGACGAAGCGCGATCTGGTTCGCTTGCTTCGTAAGACGTTCGACCCGCGCGGAGCGAACGCGTTTGCTGCGCTCCTGGGCGATGCGGACGAAGACGTGCGCAACGAGTCAGCCCAAGGTTTGGCTGAGCTCGGCGATCCGCGGGCGGTGGCACCGTTGCTCGCGCTCGCGAAGGTTCCGGAAGACGACGTCGCGCAGGACGCCCTCGATGCGCTGCGCCAGCTCGGGGCACCGGAAGCGGGCCCAGGTCTGATGCCGCTGCTCAAGGAGTTCCCGGCTCGCAAGGCCGCGCTCATGCGTGCGCTCGGCACCAGCCACTACGCTGCGGCCGGCCCAGAGCTCGAGAAAGAGCTGAAGGGCGACGACGTCGGAGCTGCCGCGAAGGCGATCGCGCAGATCCCGTATGACAAGGCGTACCCGACCCTCGTGAAGATGCTGCCGCGCGATAAGAAGATCGACTTCTCGCGGCCGAGCGTCGTGAGCGAGATGGCGTACCGTAATCGCTTGGAAGCGATGACTTCGCTCTCGTACTTCGGTCGCCCTGATCCCAAGGCGGTCAAAGAACTGATGATCATCGTCGAAGATCCGCAGGACGACGGTCGGCTCGCGATGGCAGCCGGTGCGGCGCTCGGACAAATGGCCGATCCTGCGTTGCAGGAAGCCATGCTCGCGAAGGTGCTTGACCCGAAGTCGGAAGAGCGTGTGCGCACCGCCTACGTGAACGGCTTGTGGCGGAAGCCGAATGAAGCCCTCTCGGCCAAGCTCGTTACCTTGATGGGTAGCGCGCAGACACCGGGCACCGTGAAGGTGGCAGCGGCGCTCGCGGTTGGTTACTCCGGTAACCCGTCCAACGACGCGGCCTTGATCAAGTTGCTCGACGATCCGAACGCGCGCCGTTACGCGGCGGTCGCGGCTACGCTCGGCGGTGGTGAAGAGGTTGCGATGAAGCTCCTCGAAGTACTTCCGGCGGATCGCGATGCGGAAGAGATTCTGCGTGGCGCGGTGAACAGCAACGAAGACGACAACTTCAACTTGCTGCTCGAGCCGATGTTCACGTCGGGCCAAATCTATCGCCGGATGAAGGTCGCGCACGTGCTGCGCGAGGGCAATCCGATGACCAACATCACGTTCACGTATCCGACGCAGCAGCTCGCGGCGCGGCTCGTGGCCGGTTGGGATGGCCCTGCCGGCGTCTCTGCGCGATGGATTCGGGCGGAGCTCTACAAGAGCCTGACCGGAACCGATGCGGGAAGGCGGAAGCTCGTCGCGGAGATGATGGTTGCGATGAATATGCGCGGGTTGTTGCTTGCAGCGCGCGACGCCGGTGTGAAGGAAGCGCGTGAAGCGCTGCTCAACATGGATCGGCCGAAGTCGGCGGTCTGAGAGCCACACGCTGAAAACGCTTCCGGCGTCGCTTGCATCGCAGGCGACGCCGGTCTCGTTTGGGCGTCGATGTTGACGTCCTCGTCCTCGTTGCCGTCCTCGTACTCGTTGCCGTGCGCGTTCGCGTCCTCGTACTCGTACTCGTACTCGTACTCGTCCTCGTCCTCGTCCTCGTCCTCGTCCTCGTCCTCATAGCCGTGCGCGTGCGCGTCCTCGTTGCCGACGCGCTTCAGCGCATCAGCGCGTGCACGTGCACGCGCACGGCTATGAGGACGAGGACGACGAGAGCGCTGCCCCGCTCAGTCCGGAATGGCGGCCGACACCAACGCCTGATTCAAATCGCCGATCAGATCGCTCGCCGCCTCGATCCCCACCGAGTACCGCACGAGGGTGTCCTTCATGCCCAAGAGCTCGCGCTGCTCGCTCGGCATCTCGAAGTAGCTCATCAGAGCCGGCTGCTCGACCAAACTCTCGACACCACCCAAACTGGGCGCGATGCGCGGAATCTCGAGCGCATCGATGAAGCGACCGGTCGAGGCGAGGTCGCCCTTGAGCTCGAAGGTCACGACGCCACCAAAGCCGCGCATGAACCTCTTACCAACGTCGTGATGCGGGTGCGACGGCAAGCCCGGGTAGTGAACGCGCACGACCTTGGGATGCGCATCGAGCATCTCCGCGATCGCTTGCGTGGACGCGTTCTGTTGGGCGACGCGCAGCGCGAGGGTCTTGATGCCGCGATGGACGAGGTACGCCGCATGCGGGTCACAAACCGCACCCAGCATGTGCCGTACGTCGCGCACGAGTGAACACAGAGGGGCTTTGCCCGCGATCACACCGGCGAGCACATCGTTGTGACCGCTCAGGTACTTCGTCGCGCTGTGCACGACCAAGTCGATCCCGAGATCGAGCGGCGTCAGATTGACCGGCGTCGCAAAGGTGGAGTCGATCAAGGTCCTGACGCGCCGCTCACGGCAGATCTCGGCGAGGCGCGGCACGTCGACGACGGCATTGAACGGATTCGTCGGCGCTTCACTCACGACCAGCTTCGTGTCTTTCTCGAAGGCCGCTTCGAGGCCGGCGAGATCTGCCGACGCGACGAGGGTGTGACGCACGCCGTAGCGCGCGAGGAACGTCGCGACGAACTGGCGGGTCCGGCGGTAGCAGTCGTTGAACAGGATGACGTGGCCGCCCTGCCCGACCAGCGCGAAGATCGCGCTCGTGACCGCTGCCATGCCGCTCGAAAACGCGACGGCGTCTTCGGCGTGCTCGAGCGCCGCAACGCGCTCTTCGAGCACGCGCACGGTCGGGTTGCCGTAGCGCCCGTACTCCTCGCGCTGCTTGCCCTGGCCCTGCATGTACGTGACCAGCTCGGCCGTGTTCGCGAACGTGTAGGTCGCGGTCTGAACGATCGGCAAGGTCAGGGAGTCGTACGCAAACTGGCTGGGTTGGCCGCCGTGCACGGACGACGTCAGGAAAGCCGATTCGGCTGCGGGCTCGCCGCTGACGGCGGCTGGCGCGGCTCCTGAATCCGGCTTCGTGGCACGAGGGTCCTTGGACGACATTGGCCCGCAGATTAGCAGAGCGCTTTAGCGCAGCAAGCGGGCGGGTTTTCTAGCGCCGTTCGCGGGATCTAGTGGTGCTCGCGGTCGACGCCGGGGTGGGACGGATCCCCCGGCTCATGTCGCGGGTTCATCGTCTCGAACGACCCATCCGCTCCCGGGATCGCCATCAACATCTCCTTGTCGAAGATGAAGTGCTCGCGCTGCGTCGATGGCGGCATGTGGAAGCCCGTGTCCATCCGGATCGCATCGCACGGGCAGGCCTCGACGCAATAGCCACAAAAGATGCAGCGCAGCTCGTCGATCACGAACACCTTGGGGTAACGCTCGTAGCCGTACCGCGGGTCGCCCGGCGCGTATTCGGCCGCTTCGATGTGAATGCACTGCGCGGGACACGCCGTGCTGCAGCACAAACACGCGACGCAACGCGGTGAACCGTCCGAACGATGCGTCAGGCGATGGACACCGCGGAAGCGCTCCGGGTAGACGCGTTTCTCTTCCGGGTAGTCGACCGTGTCGATCTCGTTGCCCTCGGAACCGCGCGCGCTGAACGTGTTCTTCAAGAAACGGCCGATCGTGATGCGCAGGCCTTTCGCGATCTCGGGCACGTACACCGCTTCCGCGGCGTTCATCTTGGGCTTGGGGATCAACTTCGCCATGGCAGAGGTCCTATCAGGGGCTGTTGGTGAAGAGAATCACCATGCCTGTGATGAAAATATTGATGAGCGACAGCGGCAGCATGTAGCGCCAGCACATCTTCATGACTTGGTCATAGCGAAAGCGCGGCAATGACCAGCGGATCATCAACGTCAACCAGAGCAAGATCGTCGTCTTCACGATGAACGAGCCGATGAAGAGCAACGTCACCGCCCAATGCGGAAGCAGCAGGTCGTAGTTGAAGATGTGGATGCCGTCGCGCAGCACGAACGGGATGTCCCAGCCGCCGAAGAAGAGCGCCGTGATCAGCGCGCAGCTCACCACCATCGCGATGTACTCGCCCATCATGAACATGCCGAACTTCATCCCGGAGTACTCGGTGAAGTAGCCGGCCGCGAGCTCGCTCTCGCCTTCGGGTAAGTCGAACGGGATGCGCTTGGTCTCTGCGATCGAGCCTGCGTAGAACAGGATGAACGCAACCGGCTGCCGGAAGATGCCCCAGCCCAAGAGACCGCGGTCCACCTGCCACGCGATCATGTCTTCGAGCAGCAACGAATTGTAGAGCATGAAGCAGCCGACGAGCGACAGACCGAGCGTCACCTCGTAGCTGACCATCTGACCGGCGGCGCGCAGGCCACCGAGGAGCGCGTACTTGTTGTCGCTGCAGTAACCGGCGATCGCAGCACCGACGACACCCGTACCTGCGACCGCAAAGATGTACAGAATACCGACGTTCAGCGACGCGACCTGGAATGGGACCGCGCGGCCATCGGGATTTGCCGGCAACACTTCGAACAAGTGGTCGAGATAGATCGTGTCGCCGAACGGAATCACGGCGAACGCTGCGATGGTCGGGATCACCGAGATGATCGGCGCGAGCGCGAACAGCAGCTTGTCCGCCTTCGGAGGAATGAAGTCCTCCTTCCACATGAACTTCAGCGCGTCGGCAAGCGGGTGCAACAAGCCCACCAGCGCAAAGTTCTTGCCGGCGATCGGAATGCCGGCGCGATTCGGGCCGAGCCGATCCTGAATCATCGCGCTCTGCCGGCGGTCCGCCCAGACCAACACCGGCGAGAACGTCAGCACGAGCACCAGGACGAACAACAACTTCACGATCATCGCCGCGACGTAGATGCCGTCGATCACGGTGCTGCCTCCGCCGGCGCATCGGCCGGGATGGTAAGTCGTACGTCGGCGATTTGGCTCACCGTGAGCGGCTTGTTCAGCGCCCGCGCGAGCTGCACGAGCGTTTCCCAAGCCGGCTTGATCCCCGCCGGTGCGAAGATCACGCGGGAGAACCGCTGGGCCATGCCCTGCACGTTCACGAACGTGCCCTCCATCTCGGCAAAGGAAGCGACTGGAATCACGAGGCTCGCGACCTCGGTCAGCGGACCGACGTTGCTCGACAGCGTGATCATCGTCTTCAAGGAGCGCAGCGAGCCGAGCGCGGAAGCGTCTTCCGCAGTCACACCACCGAGCGCGATCACGCTCTCGATCGCGCCACTCTTCACGTCGGCCAGCAAGTCCGTGATGCTGCCGGCCTTGCCATCGACGGCGGCGAGCGCACCGGCCCGATTCGGATTGTTGTCGTTGTCGCGCAGGATGTCGTCACCATCCCAACCGCCCAGAGCGGCGAGGTAGAACTTCGCGGCACCGAGCTCGCGGCCGAAGCGCGCGAGCACGTCGTTGTCTTCACTCGAGTGCTGCGCGCTGAGCACGATGGCGAGCTTCGCCGCATTCGCGGAGCCGAGCGCTGCAGCTGCCAACTTCAACGCTTCCTCGGGCGAGACGGAGTTTTGACTGCCGTTGCGAACGCTGCCGGCGAGCACCCGACCATCGTGCACGCGGTGGTAGCTCAGCATGCCGTCGTCGCACATCCAGAACTTGTTGACGGCCTCGTTGTCGCGCGGGCGAATCCGGTACACGCGGTTTTGCCGCGGGTCGTAGTCCATGTAGTCGTTGCAGCCCGTCGCACAGCCGCTGCAGACACTCTTTTGCGCGCGCAAAAACCAGACGCGCGCCTTGAAGCGGAAATCGCGGCTGGTGAGCGCCCCGACCGGGCAGACGTGTTCAGTCATCAAGGTGTAGTGGCCGTCGAGCTCGCGCCCCGGGCTCACCGTGATCTCGTTCTTGTTGCCGCGCTCGCGCATGTCGAGCACGTGATCGTGCGCGACCTCGTCGCAGAACCGGATGCAGCGCGTGCACATCACGCAGCGCTCGCCGTCGTACACGATCTTCTCGCCGAACCGCACGCCCTTCGGCTTGTGCACGGGCTCGGTGCGCTTGCGCTTCGCTGTGCCCTGGCTCGTGAGCCAGTAGTCCTGGAGCTTGCACTCGCCGGCCTGATCGCAGATCGGGCAATCGACCGGATGATTGAGCAGCAGGAATTCCTGCACGTGGCCCTGCGCGTTCGTCGCTTCAGAGCTCTTCGCCCAGACTTCCTGATTCTCGATCGCCGGCGTCTGACACGCCGGCGCGAGCTTCGGCTTGTTGGAAGGAACGTACTCGTTCTTCTCGGCGTCCCACTTCAACGTGGGCATCAACATCGGGCGCTCGGCTTTGATCTCGACCAAACACATGCGGCAGTTGGCCGCGATCGAGAGGCCGGGATGCCAGCAGTAGTGCGGAATCTCGATCCCCTGGCGCCAGGCTGCACGAATGATCGTGTCGCCGGGCTCGAACGGGATCTCGCGGCCATCGAGCTTGAACGTGGGCATCGGTCTCCTACCTATCGCACTCGCCACCGATCATGTTGACCGACCCGAAGGTCGGAACGATGTCGGCGATCATGCCGCCGCGAATCATCGGCGCGGCAGCCATAAGGTTGATGAAGCATGGCGGACGGCAGCGCACGCGGTACGGCGTACCGCTGCCGTCTGACACGATGTAAAAGCCGAGCTCGCCGTTGCCACCTTCGGTGTAGCTGTAGACGGCGCCGGGCGGCGGCTTCACGCCTTCCATGACCAGCTTGAAGTGCGCGATCGTACCTTCGATCGTCTCGTAGACGTCGGTCTTCGACGGCAAGATGATGCGCGGGTCGTCGACGTTGATCGGACCGTGATCGGGCAAGCGCTCGATCGCTTGCTCGAGGATGCGGCACGACTGCCGAATCTCTTCCATCCGCACCATGAAGCGGTCGTACGTGTCGCCGTCGTGGCCGATCGGAATCTCGAAGTCGTACGTCTCGTAGCCGCTGTACGGGTTCGCTTTGCGAACGTCGTAGTCGATGCCGCAGCCACGCAACATCGGACCGGTTACACCGATCGACAACGCGAGTTCTTTTGACAATACGCCGACGCCCTGCAAGCGATCGATGAAGATCCGATTGCGGACCAACGTGCCTTCGGTCTCGGCCATCAGCTTGTCGATCTGCGGGAGAATATCGCGCACGGTCGTCTTCAGCTGATCGGTCGGCGGCTTCGCCATGCCACCGATGCGGCCGAACGAATGCGTCATTCGCGCGCCAGTCTCTTGCTCGAGGATGTCCCAGATCCAATCGCGGACCTTGATGCACCACAGAAACGGCGTGAACGCACCGAGCTCCATCGCCATCGCGCCGTTGCACGTCAGGTGATCGGTGATGCGCGCGAGCTCACCCAGGATCACGCGGTAGATCTTGCAGCGCTCCGGAACCTCGATCTCGAGCAGCTTCTCCACCGCCAGCGAGAAGCCGACGTTGTTCAACATCGGCGAGACGTAGTTGAGCCGATCCGCGTACGGATAGACCTGCGCCCAAGTGCCGCGCTCACAGCTCTTTTCGAAGCCGCGGTGCAAGTAGCCAGGCTGCACGTCGACTTCCTTGATGATCTCGCCATCGAGGTCGAGGATCATGCGAATCGTGCCGTGCATCGCGGGATGCGCCGGGCCCATGTTCAAACGCATGGGTTCCGCCGGCAACTCGAGCGCGGTCTCTTCCTCGTACTCTTGAATCGGCTCCATCGGCGTTAGTCCTCGGTCCCCAGCCCTCAGTGACTTCGTGGCCCTCGTGGCCCGTGAATTCAGCGAAACTGCGTGACTAGTTCCCGTTCGGCTTGCGCGGCTGCGCGAGATCTTCGGTATCCACGCTGAGCGCCGGACGCTGGCCTTGCTGCACGCCGATCGCCGGCGAGACCTGCAAGTTGCGACCTGCCATGCGCGCCAACCAATCGATGCGACCGTACGGTTGACCTTCGTCCGCACCGAACGGGGCGAGTTTCGACGGCGCGACCTCGCGGTACGGAATCAGCGGCTGCGTCTTCCCGATCGGATAGTCCTTACGCAGCGGGTACCCGACGAACTCTTCGTACATCAGGATGCGACGCAGATCCGGGTGCCCGAGGAACTTGACCCCGAACATGTCGTAGGCCTCGCGCTCGGTCCAGTTCGCACCTTCCCAAAGGCCGGTCAACGTATCGACCCCTTCGCCGTCGCGGACGCGGGTCTTCAGCCGCACGCGATGGTTCTTGCCGAGCGAGCGCACGAAGAGGAGCACGTCGAAGCGTGGCGTCGCAGGCTCCCGCTCCGGATAGTCGACGATCGTGAGATCGATGAAGTGGTTCATCGCGCACTCGGCGTCATCCCGCAGATAGCGCGCCGCTGCGAGCCAATTATCCGGCGCGACGAGCGCCTCGTCATCGCCGCGAAAACTCTCGGCCGCGAGGATGGCTTCGCCGAACCGCGCCTTGAGGCGCGCGAGCACTTTCTGACTCATCGATAGTCTCCTCGAGCTTCTGTCATGCGCTCTGCTGCTTCGCGCGGAGTTGCACCAGTGGTGGCAGCTCCTTTGCAGGCAACACGGCCGGCTCGCGATCGCCGTTCTGGATCTTCTCCATGAGCAGCATCAGCCCGTCGAGCACGGCTTCGGGCCGCGGCGGACAGCCAGGAATGAACACGTCGACCGGTATGATCTTGTCGATGCCGGGAACGGTCGTGTAGTTGTCGTAGAAACCGCCGCACGACGCGCATGTGCCGAACGCGATCACGTACTTCGGATCGGTCATCTGCTCGTAAATCCGGCGCAGCGGCGGTGCTTGCTTTTGCGTGATCGTACCGACGACCCAGAGCAAGTCACTCTGGCGCGGGCTGAAACGTGGCGCACCCGCGCCGAAGCGTTCGATGTCGTAACGCGAACCAGCCGTCGCCATGTGCTCCATGCCGCAGCACGCAGTCACGAACGGGAACTGGAACAGAGAGTACTTGCGGGCCCAACCCAGGAGCGCGTCGAACTTCGTCGTCGCAAACCCAGTCTGCCCTTCACCGAGGACGGCAGTTGTCCGGTTGGTCATTTCTCCCATTCGAGCGCTCCCTTTTTCCACGCGTACACCAGCGTGATGGCGAGGACCGTGATGAATGCAAACATCTCGAGCAGGCCGAACCAGCCGAGCTGGCGGAAGATAGCCGCCCATGGGTACAGAAACACGGCTTCGATATCGAACACTACGAACAAGATGGCGGTCAGGTAGAACTTCACACTGAGCCGCACATGATTCGCGCCTTCGGAGTCCGACCCGCTTTCGTACGGGATCGCCTTTTCCGGCGTCATGTTCTTCGTGCCGAGTACTGAAGTGAGTGTGAAGATCGCAACCGCGAACGCGGTTGCGATAATCAGCATGATCATTGCGGGCAGATAGGTGCTGAGCATGGCGTAGGCTTGCTCGAGCGAGGCCGCGCAGACCCACCAGTTGGAACCGGCACTTGGGGCCCGACACCAATCAAGCACCGCCTCACGCGAGAAGACGAAGGTCGCTCACGCGTCTTGCGGAACCGTCACCTAGCGGACTGCGCCCGAAATTGCTCGCGAATCTCGCTCGAAAGCACCGTGATCTGTAGTCAAATGCGGCGCACCTGTCAACGATCAGGGTGCGTTGCCGCCGATATGTCGCAAGTCCGCGGCGCGGCTGCTCCGCCGCTTCTCGCTGCGGCGACCGACGCCTGACGCTGCACGGCCGCTACTCCGCCGCTTCCCGCTGCGGCGGGCGGGCTGCAAGGATGCGTTCGACGTCTTCGACCGATTTCGGGATCGAGTCCGTCAGCACGCGATGAGCCAGATCCGTGACCAGCACGTCATCTTCGATACGGATGCCGATGCCGTGCCACTTCGGATCGCATGGGCTTCCTGCGGCGATGTACAGGCCCGGTTCCACCGTCAGGACGAAGCCCGGTTCGAGTAGCCGGGGCCGCCTGTGTACGTGGTAGTCGCCCACGTCGTGCACGTCCATGCCGAGCCAATGACTGGTGCGGTGCATGTAATACGGCTTGTAGCTCTCGCTCTCGAGCGCCTGACTGGCCGGCCCCTCGAGGATGCCCACATCGACCAGCCCGGCGACGAGCACATCGACCGCCGCGGCGTGAACGTGCGGCACGGTTACACCCGGCCGAACTGACTCGATCGCAGCCTTTTGCGCGTCCAACACGATCTGGTAGAGCGCGCGCTGCTCCGGACTGAAGCTGCCCGAGACCGGAAACGTGCGCGTGACGTCGCAGGCGTAGTAGCCGTACTCCGCGCCCGCGTCGATCAACAGCAAGTCGCCCTCTTGCATGCGCCGGTCGTTGCGACGGTGATGCAGAATCGTGGCGTTTGGCCCCGATCCCACGATGCTGCCGTACGCGGGCCGTTCAGCACCACGCGCGCGAAATACGCGCATGATCTCAGCTTCGACCTCGTACTCGTAGCGGCCTGGACGCGCGAGCTGCATCGCCGCCGCGTGCGCTTCAGCGGTGATTGCGGCGGCCTTGCACATCACGTCGATCTCCGTCGCAGACTTGCGCAAGCGCATCTCGTGGACAACCACACTCGGGTCGACGATCTCACGCGGCGCCGACACACCCGTGCGCGCTTTGCGCTTCACCTCGGCGATCGCATCGAGCACGACGGAGTCGAACGCGCGATCGGCGCCGATGCGGTAGTGCAAGCGGTGAACGTCTTTCAGATACTCCGGAAGCTGCTTCGCCAACTCGGCGATCGGGTACGCAGCCTCCGCACCGAAGTCGGCCTTTGCGCCTTCGAGGCCTGCGCGGGGGCCATCCCAAGTCTCGCGGTCTTTGTCGTGCGGCCGCACGAACAGGACGACGCGATGCTCCGGATGCTCGGTCGTCAGTAGCAGCACGCTCTGCGGTTCGTCGAAGCCGGTCAGGTAGTACAAGTCGCTGTCTTGCCGGTACTCGTGCTCGACGTCGTTGTTGCGAACTGCGACGGGCGTGGACGCGAAAATGGCGACGCCGCTGCCCGCGGCTTCGAAGAAACGCCGCCTGCGTTCTTCAAATTCACTCTTCGGGACCATGTGGCGATTGTGGGCCTAAGCCGGTGCAGGTCAAGGACGGGGTGGGCCGTGCTGGACGCGACCGCACCGACTCTGGTATCCGCCCACCATGCCGGTCACGGTCTACCAATACCCGAAGTGCAGCACGTGTCGGAAGGCGCTCAAGTGGCTGGATGCCAAGAGCGTGGCGTACGACTCAGTCGACCTCGTCGCGGAGCCGATTCCGGCCAAGCACCTCGCCGATCTACACGCGCGCTCGGGTCTGCCGATCGCCCGTTTCTTCAACACGTCGGGCGAGAGCTACCGCAACGGCGACTTCAAGACTCGCTTGCCCGGTATGAGTGAAGCCGCCGCGCTCAAAGAGCTCGCGAAGGACGGCAAGCTCGTGAAGCGGCCGATCGTCGACACTGGAAAGCGCGTGATCGTCGGGTTCGACGAAGACGCGTACAAGACGACGTTCACGAAGAAGTGATCGTGCGCTCGGTGTAGTCCGAGCGAATACGACCTGAGCGGGCTACCGCTCGCAGCCGACAGCTGCAAGCCGCCAACTCGGTTGACGGAAACCAGGCGCGTTCGCGAGTCGCCGCACGCATTGCCGGTAAAACGCGCGCGCTTCCGAACGCGCGACCCAGAGCTTGCGACCCATTACGAACGCGTGGTGCGCAGTCTGCGTTGCCGGTGAGGGCAGCGCTCTCACACGCGTCGAGCGAGGGGACTCGCGCAGAGCGTACGCAACTGCCGTCGGGGCGGCTTGCGCGCCGATCTGCCCGGGCCGTCGTGTGTGCGCGTGGGGAGGATCATATGAGACGAGCCAAATCGTTAGTCATCACAATCGTCGGAGCTCTTGCAGCCATCAGCGGCGGGTGCCTCGAGCGCGACCTGCAGCCACTCAACCCGTGCCTCGTGTCGGGCGTGGCGCGGCAGATCGAGGCATCGACCGTCGACAAAGTGGACCTGCTGTTCGTGGTCGACAACTCGGACTCGATGAAAGAAGAGCAAGACTCACTGAAGAAGGAGTTTCCGACGCTGATCAAGACGTTGACGAGTGGTCAGCGGGCGGACGGGACGACGTTTCCGGCAGTGAAGAGTCTGCACCTCGGCGTCGTCTCGACCGACATGGGAGTAGTCGGCATCCCCGGGATCAATGGATGTGAGCCCAACGGCGGCGACGATGGCATCTTGCAGCACGCCGGCGGTTCTCCGGGCTGCAAAGCGTCGTATCCGAGCTTTCTGACGTTCGAGCTCGGCACGTCCACTTCGGATGAAGTCGCGAAGGACTTCGAGTGCATCGCAACGCTTGGCACCGGTGGATGCGGCTACGAACAGCCGCTCGAAGCGGGATTGAAAGCGCTCTGGCCGAAGAACTACGTCGACGGCGATGGCAACGCGTACGCGAAAAATCCGATCTCGTTTCTCGCAACTTCGACCGATCGCACGTTCGGCCACGGCGACGTCTCGATGACGCAAGGCGGCAACGCCGGTTTTCTACGCAACGATACAGTCGCGGGTCAATCGCTGATCGCGGTCGTGCTCGTGACCGATGAAGAAGACTGTTCGTCGATCAGCACGGCTCACTTCACGACCGATCGCACCAAGCCGGAATCGCAAGAGCCGCCGAACTTGCGCTGCTTCAACCACAAAGAAAACCTATTCAAGGTTCAGCGCTACATCGATGGGTTTAAAGCCTTGCGTCCCGCCAAGGACAACCTCGTCGTGTTTGCCGCGATCGCCGGCGTGCCGACCGACCTCGTCGATGCGGCACAGCGCGCGCGCTTCAACAACCTGGAAGACGCCGATTCGCGCGAGTCGTATTACGAAGCGATTTTGAACGACCCGCGCATGCAGGAGACGCCAAACGGCAACACCAATCCGAACCTCGCGAAGCTCAATCCTTCCTGTTCTGGTGAGACCGCGGCGGGCAACCCCGCCCCTGCCTACCCGCCCGTACGCATCGTCGAAGTGGCGCGCGCGTTCGGTCCAAACGGCGTAGTCCAATCGATCTGTCAGAAAGACTTTGGACCAGCGATGGATGCGATCATCACCGCGATCACCAACAACCTGACGGTGTGCTTGCCGAAGCCTCTCGTGCGCACGTCGAAGGGCACCGTGCCGTGCAACGTGATCTGGGAGTTGCCGCCGGCGGACCAAGCCGCGGTGGGTGCTCCGACGGATTGCGAGGGTCCGGGGACGTACCTCGAACCAGTCGAAGCCAATCGCCCGGCTCGAAACGATCGCGGTGGCAAAAACTGCAAAGTGCAGCAGCTGGCAGTAGCGGCCGATCGAAGCGTGCCGGACGGCAGGGGTTGGTACTACGACGATTTCGCGGACGACTTGCAGCGCGGGTGCAAAGGCCAACCGCAGCGCGTCGCGTTCACGGAAACCGCAAAGCCAACGAACGGCGTCATCGTGAAGCTCGAGTGCTTGAACGAAACGCAAACACTGAGGAGCACCGATACGCGTCGCATGCCGTCCCAGCCGAACATCGGTTCGCCTTGTCGCGGCCTCGTCGACGCGAGTGGCGAAGCCATCACGTCCGAGAGTGCGTGTCTCGTGAACCTGACCGACGGCTCACAGGACCGGTCCCTGTTCTGCCACACCGAGCTCAACGTCTGCGTGCAGGCATGCCAAAACACGTCCGAGTGCCCGCCAGCCTGGGTGTGTGATAGTCGGCCAGAAAGCGTCAGCCAGTCGGGGGGTGCGGGCTTCTGCGTAAACCCTACTTGCGGTTCGGAATAGCCGACTCGGTCACGATCCGCTGGCGCGCGTGCCGTACATCGTCGCTCATCCTGCGCGACGCGGCACGCGCGCTCGCGTTTCTCGCGTGCAGTCGCCTGGCTCGCTGCTGGTACGATGAGTGAAGCAGCAACTGCCGCATGGACGTTTTTCGACAAGAGCTGCACAGCTTCTCATTGCGCGCCGTTCTGGATGAAGCCGAGGCTTCAATCGGACGCGAAGCGGTCGCTCGAATTGTTGCGGAACACGGAGCCACGCTCGAGCGTTTAATCGATGGTAGCGCGTGGGTGTCGCTCGACTTCTTCGAGTCATTGCTCGACGCGTTGATCGAACGCGCGCGCGATCCACGTCTACTTACGCGCGCTATGCTGAGAAGTATGAGCCCCAAGTACCTCGGGCCGCTCTACCCGCTGCTGTTTGCGTTTGGGTCGCCCAGCTTCACGTACGCACAACTTCCGCGGGCTGCCGCCCGCCTCAACAAGACCGGCCGCTTTGCCCTGCAAGCGCGCCGTCGAGATTTTGCTCGCATCGCGTGGGTGCCGCTGCCGGGTGCACCACGTGAAGCGAAATCCTACGTCTGCCAAGCGCGCCGCACTCAGCTCGAGCGCGTGCCGGTCGCGTTCGGCCTAGAACCTGCGTCGGTCGCACATCCTGAGTGCCTGGCGCGCG
>DASRXR010000097.1:0-36265 GCA_035687405.1 Polyangiales bacterium | reverse complement strand
CGCTGATAACCCTCGATCGCTAAAGGATCGAAATCGTTGGCAATCGCCCAAGATTCGCGGGGATACCTCAGGTCTGGAACAGGTCGAACTGTACGCGACACGACAATCGCCCTCCGTCTGGAACAGGTCGAACTGTACGCGACAGAACAAATCGACTCCGTCTGGAACAGGTCGAACTGTGCGCGAGAGAACAAATCGACTCGGTCTGGAACAGGTCGATCTGTACGCGAGAGAACGAGCCGACCCCCGTGCGGGCCGGGTGAAACGGCCACCGACCTGGTTCCCTTGCGAGCTCGACTCAACTCGCGGCTCGGGCTGCCTCATGCACATGGACGGCGCGGGCCGAAACCCAAGTGAGGCCGCCCGCGGCCGCGGCTCTGCGACGCGTCTTGTGAGATGGCGCGATTGGCGATCAGCGCCCTTTCCACCGGCCCGAACGCATCCGACCGGCGCTGGCGTTCACCGCGAACGACACCGACGAATCGCGCGGTCCCCGCCACCGAACCCGCCCCCTTACCAAGCCTACCAACGCGACAGAACACGACGCGCCCGACGCTCCACCTAAAGCACCTCGGCCCCCCACCGCTCTTCGGACTCTTCGTGAACGCGTGAGGTCGCTGCATCGGCATTCCATTCGCACTGCGACTACTCGACCGGGCCTGGCGCGACCGACGATACGTGCCGAGTTGAACCTGTCCGCAAACCTGCAACCCGACACTGCCGCGGACCAAGCGCAGAGAGAGTCCCACTCCGGCGTGTCGATGCGCGCGGTCGGAGCGCTCGACTCTGGCCGTCGCGAGAACAACACTGACTGCGTTGCAGCCATTGGCTGCCGCTGCCCCAAGCTGTTGGGTTCGCCCTTCTATCAACGAAGAGTATCGCAGCGAGCTGAACTGCGGTCCGGGCAAGATCTGCTCGTGTTCGGACGAGTTGCGAGCACGCCGCACACACGGCAATCCACCCGCGATTAGCCCCGTGCAGACGGCCCTGTCAGATGCGAGCGGCGCAGCGGCGGAGATCGTGTAGTGTTGTGTCATGTCGCGCTCTTGCTCGGTCCTGTGTCTGGTTGCAGCGCTCGCAGCGGGCGGCTGCAAGGCTTCCCGTTGGAAACCGACCCCATCTAGCGACGCCGCCCCGAGCACCACGGCCGGAGCGGAAGCCTCGAACGCCAGCGAATCTGGCACTGGCGGCAGGCCGAATGCGGCCGGTGCCGGTGCCAAGAGTCCGCCGCCACGCGCAGGCGCGAGCAGTGCAGCCGGTGCTGGAGCCGCAGCAGTTGCAGGCCACGATTCCGGCGCTGCTCCGATGCGCGACGATGATGCTGGTGCGACAGCCAATGATTCCGCGATCAGTCTCGAGCAAGCGATGACGAGTTACTTGAGTTGGACACCGCGACAGGCTGCACCGCGCGCGATCTCAGCCGAGATCTTCAGCTTGTGCCGATTGCCTTCGCTGCCGGAGCAAGCGTTTACAGAAAGCGTGCACGGAGGTTCACTCGCATTGCGCGACTGGGCGAATGAGTTGGCGTTGACGGGCTTGAAGGCGGGAGGCAAGCCAGCGTTTCCAGTCGGTGCGGCGATCGTCAAACAGAAGCTCATGGGAGCCGACGTGATCGCACTCGGAATCATGGTCAAACACTCCGCGGGCTACGATTCCAAGCATGGCGATTGGGCATTCGGCTATTGGGAGAAGCAGTCAGGCCTGTCGTCTGGTGCCGAACCAGCGAGCGCGTGCGGGGACTGTCACGCTGGCGCGAAAACGGACCATGTGTTCGCCGACGAGAGTTGGCGAATGCCTTAGTGCGGTGACTTACACCCCCAGCTCTGCTGGATCACGGCATCACATCGAGAGCATGTGATGGCTACGACGCGCACGATCTCTTACGCTACGCGTCATGACAGTTCAGAGCATCTACAAAGACAAAGTCGCACTCATCACCGGAGGAGCCTCCGGAATTGGAGCCGCAATCGGCAGGCAGATCGCCAACCAAGGTGCGCGGGTAGTCCTCGCGGATCGTCAGCTCGCTCTCGCCGAGAGCGTCGCAGCATCGATTCGCGACAGTGGAGGTAGTGCAATCGCGTTCGAGCTCGACGTGCGCCACATGGCAGCGATGACGAACGTCGTCGGAAGCACAGTCGCGCGTTGGGGCAACGTCGACTACTTTTTCAACAACGCGGGGATTGGAGTCGGCGGCGAAGCCGAGGACTACGAGCCGCGTGACTGGGACGACGTGTTCGACGTCAATCTCCGCGGTGTGGCGTACGGGATCCAAGCCGTCTATCCCGTGATGCGGCGGCAGCGCTCCGGTCACATCGTCAACACTGCGTCCGTCGCAGGACTCATCGCGAGTCCCGGCCAGGTTGCATACTCGGCATCCAAACACGCGGTGGTCGGCCTCTCGAAGGCGCTGCGCGTCGAAGCGAAGCACTACGGCGTGCGCGTGTCCGCGCTCTGTCCCGGCGTGATCCGCACACCGATACTCACGGGCGGCAAATTCGGTCGAATCAACACCGTGACCGTCCCCGAAGAAAAACTCTTGAAGATGTGGGAACGACTTCGTCCGATGGATGCGGATCTCTTCGCGAGCAAAGTCTTGTCGGCGGTGACGCGTAACGAACCGATCATCGTAGTGCCGGGGTGGTGGAAGCTGGTTTGGATGCTCGATCGGCTGTCGCCCGCACTGAGCTTGAAGGTTACGGACGTGATGTTCGAGCGGATGCGAGCAGAGCTCGCAGCAGCGGGCGGGCGAACACCGCAACGCCAGCGCGAGATGTCCGAGGCCAACGTCTCACCAAGCTCAAAGAGCAAGATCGCGAACTGACGCAGGCGCAAGGCGGCCTGCTGACGGCGTGCAGATTCAGTGCAGGCACCGACGCACATGCTCGGATTGACTGTGCAGAAATCGCCAGCCAAACGTGGCCACACTCGTGCTCGAGAATTTCTTGCCAGTTCGGTCGCTTCGCGACACTAACGTCTTGGGTAAAGGGGGGCGCCTTACGCGCGGGATGCGGTAGGGTGATGCCTGTCCGAGGGCCCGTTGCCGGTAGTATCCCCGCCCAGTTTCGACGATTTCTACGTGAGATATGTGCCGCTCGTGCGCCGGATCCTAGTGCGACGGGGCGTAACCGAGCCCGATCTCGACGATGTCACGCAGGAGACGTTCGTCACGCTTCATCGGCTTCTGCCGGCGTTCGAGGGCCGTTCCACTCTCGAAACATGGCTGCATTCGGTCGCGTGGCGTATCGCGGCGAATCACCGCCGGCGAAAGCGCCTGCGCGCCGCGGGCCCGCTATCGGTCGCGCGCCACGCAGAACATGAGCCCGACTCCGAGCCTTTGCTGGTTGCCGACCGCTATCAGGCGTCATTCCATCTGATCGACGACGACAACCGCGATTTGATCGCCCTGCACGAGATCGGTGGACTGTCCATTTCAGTGCTCGCGGAGCTCACGGGCAACGCGCGAGCGACGATTCGGCGGCGGCTCGAAAGCAGCAGGGCGAAGCTGGAGCGCCTGCTCAAGGGCGACGGGCCGAGCCTCGAGCGAGTTGTTTGGCTCGAGAGTGTCGCGGCACGTTTCGACAATTCGCTCGAATCTGCGCCCACGCCGTTCATGCGTGTGCTTCCGGATGGCGCGACGTGCATTTCTACGGTGGATGACCTGGTCGTCGCGGTCTGGCGTGGGCCGTCTACGAACGATGCGCTCCAGGTGTTGATCGAGACGCTGTTCGCGCATGCGCGAAACTGGCCTGGCGGCGTGCGTTACTTGAACGTCGTCGAAGCGACTTCGTCGCCGCCGACCCGCGAGGGGCGGGACATGATGGTGTGGGCTGCGCGCAAGCTCGGCAAAAAGCTCATCGCACTCGCGAGTACGGTCGAGGGCACGTTGATGCCATATGCGGCGAGCCTCATGAACACCGCTTTTTTTCTGGCGCGAGCGGCGTTCGAGGTGAGGTACTTCGGCGAAGCTCCCCAGGCGCTTGCGTGGCTAGAGCAGTTCGGGCCGATCGACGTCGAGCAAGCGCTCGATCACTTGGCGTGTATGCGCCAGCGCCTCGCTGAATCACACCGCAGCTGACGGCGGCACGCAGCATCGTTCTAGCTCGCGAATCGCGAACAACCCGCGCAGGCATGGCGGTCCGCCAAATTTGGCGAGCCACGCGGCGCGGCAGCTGAGGGCTTGCTTCGGAGGTTGAAGAACGATCGCGATTGCGTCGAACGATTTGACTTGGCGCAATCGCGTAGTCAATCTTGGACTCCGAGCGCAAGCCACGCGATTTGCAGTTCAACTCACGGGGGACCCGATCTCACGCGTCGTACTCACCAATGCGGCAACGAATAGCGAGTGGCGTCCCATGAAACGCGTGTTGCTGCTGGTCAGCATCGGCCTCGTTCTACTGGTCGGCGGAGTTTACGCATGGGCGACAGTCGACGCGTCGGCACCGGACGATTCGAGTTTTCTAGCTCCCTCTCGGCCCTCGGTTCGTACGGAGGACAATGGTTACGCAGCCCTCGAGGCGCTCGGCGAAGAGGTCAGTAAGCTCGATCTCGCAGAGCGTGGGCGCGTAAAACAATCCATCCCTGCCACCTACGACGAACGAACGCGTGCCGTCGCAGATGACATTCTGCAACTGGAACTGGTCCAGCGACTGCCCGACCGCGTGGAGCAGGTCCTCAGCGCGCCAGCGTTTCAGCCAACCGATCCGCCATTCGATGACTCGCGCCAGCGTGTGGCGCGCGGTTCGTTGGATGTGATCAATCTCCTGCGCTTGCGAATCCAGCAAGCACTCTTCGGCGGTGCAACGAGCGACGCTTGGCGGACCGCGCAGTCGAGTCTGCGCTTCTGCCAGTTGTTCCATCGCCACACTGACACGTTCCACGAGCTCAGTGTCGCGCAGGCGTGTCAGACCGTCTTGTTCAAGGCTGTGCTGGCCGGAATCGATGCAGGTCGGTGGGAACCGCGCCAGCTGCGGGAGCTCGCAGCGTTGTCTGATGCACCGAGCTCGAGTGAGCCCGAACGATTCATCCGAGCACTCCAAACCGAATACAGATTGTTCGTCGTCGGTGCCGACCAGCAAAGCGCAGACTCGAGTCCGTTCTGGCGCCGAGTTTCGTACCATCGCGATCGATCCAAACGCGCGTGGCTCGACGCGATGGCACTTCCGTTCGCAGCAATTCGCAAAGCGGATCTGCCGGGTGCCTACCAAGCGCTGCGGAACGCCGAAGTCAGCACGCGACAGGAAACTACGCTCGTTCGAAACGCGATGGGTTCGCAGTTGCTGGCAGTGTCGGTCGCGCGACTGGCCACGCCGATCGCGCGCGCCGTGGATGGGCTTGCGGAAGCGCGGCTCGTCAACCTTCGTGCCGCGTTAACGTCGTACCGCGCGGAGCGAGGTCGTTGGCCCGAGAGCCTCGACTTGCTCGTGGGGCCTTACATCACGGCGTTGCCGAATGATCCTTGGAGTGCACGCGGATTCAGCTACTCCGCATCCAAACGTGCGCTGTATTCGATCGGGGAAGATCGAAAAGACGACGGCGGAAAGTTCGCGGAGAGTTTCTCGCGCGCAACTGACTCGACTGATTACGGGGTGAGACTACCCGACTGACTGCTCGTCCTGAGCTCGTCATCGTGTCGGCTGTCTCGAATGTTCGAATCTGATTGAAGAGGGGTGTGACAATGAGCGAAACGGATGATGGAATCGACTGGTACGTCGTGAAGGCTGGTAACGGCAAAGCGCTTGGTGCGCTCGGCTTCATCGATGACGAGGTCGTCGTCATCACGTCATTCTTTGACGACAAAGATGCCAACCGCGATGGTAGCGTGAGCATACCCGAGCGGGTCGTTGGAATGATTAGTCCGTTCGGCACTAAAGGTCAGGCTGTAATGGAAGTGGCGATGGCTGCGCGCTTCGACATGGATGTTTTGGAGCGCGATCCGTCGTTCTACAATGTTGCGATCCACATGTGGCTGAACTTCTCGCGCAACCTCGTCATCGATGGTGCGTACGCGGCCTGGTTCAGCATGGGAGTCGGACAGGTTTCTGGCGCGATTGCGAAGACGGTGACGAAAAACTTGGTCAAACAGTTCGTGATCAAGAAAGGTATGGAGTCCACGGTGAAATACGCGACCAAGAAATCAATGGGTCGCGACTGACGCCCGATGACACAGGCACAGTACGTGCGAGGCTGCTCGGCATATGTGTCGCCGGCATGCTCGTATTCGGTGGCACGTTCATCGCGAGCTTCGTCGCACCCAGGGTCGTCGAGCGGGCTGCAAACGACTTCGTCCTCCATCGGGTACAGCGTGAGCTCCGCGAACAGTTCGGTCCCGAGGCCGTGCCTTCGCGTGATGCGTTGCTCGCCGTGCTCGGCGGCTTGCCTGACCGCGCGAGAGAGGTCGGTGTCGTTCGGAGCGATCTACTCCGAGAGCAACTTGCGGCGAATCAGGGCAATCCGGATGCGCTCGAGGCCGGCAGTCGTGCATACGAGCGACTTCATGCCGAGTTCATTCAGGAGCTACGGATCTTCGCCGGATCGAACTTCGTGCTGTTTGCGTTTACGGCGTGGCTGACGGTCGTTCGCCGAGATCACACCCGCAACTTGGTCGCGCCGGCAACGCTGCTTGCAACCGTAACGGTCCTGTCCGCAATCCTGTTTCTAACAGGCCAGGACTGGGCGTGGACGTTTCTGACGGGTGACTACGTCGGCTACGGGTACTTCCTAGCGGTCGCAGCAGTGTCAGCGCTGCTCGTCGATATCGCGTGGTACCGAGCGAGAATCGCCTCGATCATCTCGAGAGCACTGTGGTGGTGGCCGGTGTGACCTGACTGAGCCATTCATTCACCATTTAGGGCTCTTCAAGCGGGCGGGCCTTGCACCCCGCGGCTGGGGCTTGCTATCCGCGTTCGGCTAGTTCCCGAGAGAAATCCACAGACATGAAGACACGCATCACCGAACTATTTGGCATCGAGCACCCGATCATTCAGGGCGGAATGCACTTCGTCGGACTCGCCGAGCTCGCGTCCGCAGTCTCCAACGCGGGCGGGCTCGGGATCCTGACCGGTCTCACACAGCGAACGCCCGAGCTGCTTGCGAAAGAGATCGCACGCTGCCGCGAGATGACGAACAAGCCGTTCGGCGTGAACCTCACGTTTCTGCCGGCGGTGACCCCGCCCGACTATCCGGGCTACGTGCGCGCGATCATCGAAGGCGGCGTGAAGATCGTCGAGACCGCAGGCAACAATCCGCAAAAGTGGTTACCAGCGTTGCGTGAGCACGGAATCAAAATCATCCACAAGTGCACTTCGGTGCGGCACGCGCTGAAGGCGGAATCAATCGGTTGCGATGCAGTCAGCGTCGATGGTTTCGAGTGTGGTGGGCATCCTGGCGAAGACGACATTCCGAACATGATTCTGCTGCCGCGCGCGGCGGAGTCGCTGAAGATTCCCTTCGTGGCATCGGGCGGTATGGCGGATGCGCGCTCGCTCGTCGCTTCGCTTGCGCTCGGCGCCGACGGCATGAACATGGGCACGCGTTTCATTGCGACGCGAGAGGCGCCCGTGCACGAGAACGTCAAGCAGGCGCTCGTGGCCGCTTCCGAGTTGGATACGCGATTGGTCATGCGGTCGCTGCGGAACACCGAGCGCGTGTTGAACAACGCCGCGGTCGAACGTTTGCTCGAAAAAGAGAAGGCGCTCGGGACCAACATCAAGTTCGAGGACATCTTGCCGGAGGTCGCAGGCGTGTATCCCGCGATCATGCAGCGCGGCGAGATGGAAGCCGGTGCGTGGTCGTGCGGCATGGTCGCCGGACTGATCCACGATGTGCCGACATGCAAAGAGCTGATTGACCGAATCATGGCCGAAGCGAACGAGCTCATTCGCGGGCGATTGACTCGGTTGTTGTAAAGCGCCACTGATTGGAGCAGCTCAGCTCTCAGCAACGAGGTGGCACGTGGGGGAACGAATTCCGGGACCGATGTGCGTCACGTCCGTCGGTCAATCGTTCGTGGATGTGGACACGTCGGTTCGAACTCGCTCGAATGTCCCGGGGCCCACGAGTGTCGTAACGCTGTCACTCGACGCGAAGCTGCGAGAAGTGCTCATTCGCGCGGCCGCGAGACTACCAGGTGAGGCCGGAGACCAACTTCTAGCGTTGGTTTCGCCCGAGTCGATCATGATCATGGCCGGGACGCTACTCGCATGGGCAGGCTCGCACCTGTTCGGCGTCGGCGAGATCGTGGATGCGATTCTGCTCGCAGTCGGTTTCATAACGCTCGGGGCTTCCGTTATTACCGGCGGAAAGGAACTCGCGCTGTTTGCATCCTGCACTGTCAGTGCGCAGAGCGGCGCGGAGTTGGAAGCTGCAGCCGAACATCTGGCCACCGCCGTCGCGACACTCGGCATTGCAACCATCATGACTGTGCTCATGGTCAAGAATGCGCACGGTGTCGCGACTCGCCGGCCGCCTCCCGCAAACAAGTCGTATCTGCTCAAGCGTGGCCTACTCGAAGTCGACACGCCGCCGCCGGCTGGCGCGCGGCCCACGATCCAACGCCCGAAGTCGCTGCCGAGCGGCGCCCTCGGAGAAACCGACTGGTACGGCAGCATTAAAGTCGTGCGTTCACAGGCATTCGACGAGCAGCGAATCACGCTCTATCACGAGTGGATTCACAGCGTGCTTTCACCACGCGTCGCACCGCTGCGCCAGCTTCGTGCAAGCCTGAAGGCCAGCGCTTACCATCGTTCGGCGCTGTTACGTTATCTCGAGGAAGCCATGGCCGAGGCATACGGACAGGCCAAGGTTTCCGGATTCATCGCTGGACTGAAGCAGGTTTCGTTCCCGGTCGGGAGCGGTTATGTCACGCTCTCGCAACTGGCATCCGAGGGCGTCGCGATTGGTACGATCGATTTGATGAGCGGCCTGTTCACGGTCTATTTCGTCGAAGGTGAACTGGAGGCGCCTCGACCTGAGTAAGCAAGACCACCCAGCCGCATCGCGGATCGCTCGGACGTTGGACGCGACGGATCTCTGGCTGCGCCGCGCCCTCGGATTTTTTTTCGGGCAGCGCACCTTACCCGCTCCTTCGATGAACGAAGACGAAGCGATCGCCATCGCGCAACGCTACGCAGTAGAGCAAGGCTGGGGCGAGATCGAACGTCCGTACGGCGTTTGGACGGCCGCGCGCGGCGCGCAGCCCGAGCAGTGGGAGATCCGCTCCTACAATCCCAGCGGACTCGGTGCCGCAACCCGCGTCGCTATCGACTGCCAGCGCAGCACAGTGCTGAACGGTGGACGGATACGACGCTGAAGTTCGAGCGTCATGCAGCGCAGTTGGCGCTGCACGGCTCCCCTCCAAACCGAACGCACGCGACTTCAGCCCGCTAATACGAGCACCTTGGTTTGGCTTGGCACCGAACGCACCCCGACGATGTTTGTCGAGTTCTGCATGCTCATGCTCGTCAATCGGCTGACCGGCATGCCACCCACCAAAACCGTGAACGCTCCCGTAATGTGACGGCTCGGGCCCATGACCGTCCCCGATGCCACGCCGAGCGCCAGACCCGCGTTATCTCCGTTCGTCATGGGCACGATGCTCGCGAGGTTGTGCGCAGGCGCCCCCGCAAACAGCACGTGATACACGGCCGGGACTGCCATCATCCCTAACGCAATGTTGGGGTACGGAACCGGAACTGGCACACCCGCTGGCGTGGGGGTCAAACAAACATCCGGAAACGCAGTGTCCATTCCGGCAAGTTGAGTGTTCGCAAACATACGTGACCTCCTAGAGAGCCGAAACTGTTCGAGCAGTTTCGGTTCTCAACCAAGTTGAACCAGTTTTCCGTCGAGCTTGATCAGCTCTTCCGCAGTGACTACACCGTTCTTGCAGTGCATGCTGAGAGTGTCGCTGACCTGATAGTTCAGTTGCTTCGCCGAGTTGTGCTCGATCTCAGTGACGACCTTATAGGAACGCTGGAGCCTGCTGTGGAGCCGCTCCAGCAACACGCTGGCATGGCGGCCGATCGCTTGCATCGTCTCGGCTCGCGCGACGATCTGACGGCCGCACGCCGCGAGCTCGTTGAACACAAGCTCCATGTGCGTTGCGCCTAGCCGTAACGTCGCTGCCGAGATGATCGCTTCGCGGTTCGTGGACAGCGCGATGCCCTGAGTTCCCAGCGACAGTGAACCACCCGGAGCTGAGATTTCCAGACCCGCGGGTGCGCGAACTCTGATCGGCGTAGCCTCGGAGCGCTCGAGGACGCTGAGCACGTAGTGTCCCGCGGCATGCTCCGTCCCGCTGACGAGCACCAAGTCGCCAGGGATCGGCTGAACCCAGCAGCTCACGGCCGTACGCGCTTCGAAACTCGTGCGGTCGGCGAGCTCGATCACACACCGATCGTCGGTCACGCTCACCACGGTTCCAGAAACTAAGTCGCGGCGACTGACTACCTCTCGGATCGCTCGTGCTTGCATGTTCAATTCTCCTCCAGAGTCCTCGGCGCACGCCAACGCTCGGCCTCGAGCAGCTCTCGATCGTCATCGAGAACCCCTTCTCGCGTAGAAAATCGGGTGCCTTCGCCTTTGGCCAGATGCAGGTTCGTCCGCAAAAATGTCGCGTCGCGAAAGTCCGACCTCGTCAGCTCGGCGTAGGACAAGTCGGCGTAACTGAGATCCGCACCGACGAAGCGGGCCCCAATGCAATGCGCGTGCTGCAGATTCGCTTGCGACAGCGTTGCGTGGGCAAGATCGGCGTCGGTCAAGTCCGCACGGATTAGGATAGCCTGCGTCAGCTGTGCCTTCTGAAACATCGCCCGAGTCGCCAGCGCCTCGACCAGCACGGCGTTCGACAGGTCGGCCGCGCCAAGCTTGCAACCCTGCAGATTCGCAGACTTGAAATTGCAGCCCATCAACTTCGCGTGACTGAGATCGCAGCCGGAAAGGTCGGCGCTCATGAGCTGACTTCGACTGAAGTCGCTGCGTGAAAGGTTCTTTCCCGCGAGGCGCGCATTGTTGAGCACCGCCCGGTCGAAGCAACATCCGTCAAGCAGCGCAGTGGTGAAATCGGCATCGATGAAGACAGTCTGCGCTGCGTGCAAACCGCGGAGGTCGATGCGCGCGATCGAAGGTTTGATGAAGGCCGTCTGACCTACCAACGCCTCGCGAAGGTCAGCGTCATCGAACCGACACGCATTGAAGGCGGCCATGGAGAGGTCAGCACGCGCGAACTTGGCCGACGAGCAATCGGCCTCATTGAACTTCGAGTACGTGAGATCACAACCTGCGAACGACGCATTGCGAAACGTGCACTGACTCACGGTGATGCGGCGCAAGTCCCCGCGGTCGAGTTTCGTTCCATCCAGATCACAGTTGAAAAACAATGATTCGCGAAGATTACACTGGGACAGATTCGCACCAGCGAACTTCACCGACTCGAACACGCCGCCACTCAGATCCTGGCCGCTGAGTTGTGCATCTGCGAGGTCGAGCTCCGCGATGACCTCACCGGCTTCCAACAATCGGCGCAAGTGTTCCACAGGATCGGGCATGTGATCACGTGCTCCTGTTACGCGGATTGCGAATGTCGATCAGGCTGCGTTGGGGATACACGCGCGCTTTTGTCGAAAGTGTCGATTCGTAACGGGTCTTCTTGTCGATCCGAATGCGCGCGAGATCAGCGGCAAACAAATTGGTGTGACTGATGTCCGCGCCCTCGAGCTGTGCTGAGGTCAACGCGGCGCGCATGAGGTTCGCTCCCGACAAACGCGCCTCCCTCAAGTCGGCCTTCGCCAAGTTGACGCCCACTGCGAGCGCGAGGCGCAGATCGGCACCGCGTAGCACAGCTCCCGTCAGATCAGCGCGTGCGAGGATCGCCTTTCGCAAGCTCGCATTCACGAGACTTGCGCTCCGCAAATTTGCATCGCTCAGGTCCGCCTCGTCGAAAACACAGCTATCGAAGACACACCCCTCGACCATTCTCACGTTGGTCATGCGTGCTTTCCCGAAATCGACCTTTCCAGTGCAGCCCAGAAACAGTGTTCCCTGCAGATCCGCACCGCGGAACCGTGCGCCGTCGAGGTCGACTTTGAGGAAGTGACATCCGCGAAGCGTCGCGCCGTCGAAATCGACCTCGCGCAGGACCGCGTCGCTGATAGTGACTTGGCTCGCAGTGGCTCTCGCAAATGTCGCCCGCTGAAGCAAAGCACCGGTGAGATCCGCGTTTTGAAGCTGAGCGCCGCGGAAGCGCGCTTCGCTCAGATCGGCCTTCGCGAGGATCGCACCCTCGAAAATCGCATCCGAGAAGTTCGCCGCCCTGCAGTCGCTCGCGCCCAGATTGCACTGGCTCAAGTTCGCCTGCGTCAAATCACAACCCGCCAGGCGCGCGTGCGCGAGCACAGCGGCCTTCAGGTTCGCACCCCGCAAGCTCGCTCCCTGTAAGTTCACGTATTCGAGGAACGCGCCTTCAAAGTTCACCCCGTCGAGCTGCATCTCCGAAAGATCTGCACCCGTGAGATCGATACCCGCGAGCCCGGCACCGCTCGAGACGCGCTCTCGAACCTTCGCCCGCACCTGATCGGCCATGGACGGATCGTTTGCACTCGCCGGACTCTGCAGGTGCGCAGTGACACGATACGCCTCACGGCCCTGCTGCTCACCGTGCTCCCAGACCTTGCGCATCTTCGGGTCGTCGAGGATCTCTTGGACATGGTCGGTGGGAATGCCCTTCGCGCTCAGCACCTCCATCATGCGCTTCAGCTCGGTAACCTTGCCTTCGACGGTGAAGCTCGGTGGACCCACGGTCTTTCGCTCGCGCTCTTCACGCACTGCGGCGTAGTCGAGCCCGAGCTCCTCGAAGAGCGGCGCCAAGGCAGCGTCCCGAGCCTTCTGCTCTTCGCGTTGCTTCGCTTGTTCGCGTTCGGCTTCGCGCTCGAGCCCCGCAATGATTTCGGGAAGCTCTTCGAGCGTCGGCGGTGCCGGCTCGGGCGCAGGCAGCTTCGGACCGTGCACGTCCGGATCGAGGCCGAGCGCGGCTACGCGCCCCCGTGCAGCTTCGATCTCGGCGTGCAAGCGCTTCTTCATTCGTTGCCCGACGAGATCCTCGCTCGTCGCCGCGGCGGTGGCTTTTTCAGCTGCCTCGTCTCGACGCGTCAACTCGGCAGGGCACAACTCGCTGTCCTTGAGCGTATAGAGATGACTCTTCGAACGATCACAGCGACGCTCGATAACGCCTCGGTAGTGCTCGACTGGCTTGCCTGCTTCGGCATCCTCCGCGGCGACCATGAGGTGTGTGATGTCACTCGCGTCGTCTTCGCTGACGGTGAGCTGCGCCTGGTACACCATCACGATGCGTTCGATCTCAGGAAAGAACCACAGCGTCTTCAACTCCGCCGGCGATTCCTCCAGGTCCGTGAAGGCCACCGCGTCCCTCCCTGCGCGCTGCGCGAAACACCGCGTGCGGACCGAAGGCAAGCGCCCCTTCAGGTGCGATTGCTGTGGATGCAAGTTGTGCAGCACGTACGCTGTGTCCGGCGCAAAACTCTCGGAGAAACGCTGATCGCGCGGCGCGACATTGAAGAACTCCCAATCGATGTCGCGCGCGAAGCCAGGAAAATCTTCTTTCAACCAGC
Source organism: Polyangiales bacterium (assembly GCA_035687405.1). Lineage (GTDB taxonomy): Bacteria > Myxococcota_A > Polyangia > Polyangiales > JAFGIB01 > JADGRF01. The sequence goes on along the minus strand of DASRXR010000097.1, from coordinate 22,643 downwards.
GCTCATCGTGGGTTCCAGCCAGGCGTGAACGTAGCGGCAAGCTCACATCGAGCACTCCAAACCCCGCAGGCTCGGGCTTCTCCGTCTGTGCTTTGACCACCGCGTTCGGATACTCGATGTTCGGCAGCTCGCGCGCTTCGGGCGTGGCATCGCCCTCGGGCAAGAAACCGCGACCGAGCGGATTTGCATCGAACAGCGGCCCGCCAAACGCGCGATTCCATTGGAGCGGCATTTGAGTGAACGGAACCGGCTCCGAGGCACGGATGCTCGAACGCCACTTCCGGTCACCCGTCACCAGGAGGACTTTCCTGCGATTGCCCACGTCAGCCATCACGCTGCACTGCTTCGCAGGCTTGCCGCCTGGCGTGTGGACCGAACCGACCACTAGATATTCGGATTTCGATTTGGGGATGGCTGCGTCGAGAACGGGGCTGCCGTCCATCTGCTCGGAAACGGCAGGCCACATCGCGAGCTCCGGAATGAGGCTTCGCTCCGTCCCGATCGGAACGAACGCCAGCACAGAGACGCCCAACCGAAACTGACGCCGATACTCGTAGCATCGTGTCAGTACACCGAGCTGCTGCGGCTTAATGACTTTCATCCGGCACCAGCGCCACGCTTTTGGGCGATGCCGGGTCGTACCGTACCGCGACTGTTGCGCCAGGTTGAAAGCGCGAGAGATAGACGGGAGAGATGAATGTCGTCACCGACGCATTGAACGCCGCGCGATCGGTCGGTTTGACCTCCAGCTGAATCCGGACTTCCGGCTGGTTGTTGTGCAGGCTACCCGTTTCGTGAATCGCCAACACTCGAGCAGACGCGTCTACACCGTGCTCGAGCGTTCGGTTCGCTTTGTAGTCGCGATAGATCGCCGGGCCGAAACCGATCGCGACGATGACGAACACGAGCACAAATACGAGCGCCGGGCCCTGCCATTGGACAGTCACGCGATCACCACCAAGCCAAACGTGTGGAGGTTGCAGTAACCCTGCATGATCGCGGTCCCTGCACTCTTGATCGACACTTGATTGTTGGCGAACTTGGTCTTCGCTAGATCCACCTTCATCGACACCATGTCGACCTTGTTCATGGTGACGCCCAGCGCGAGGCCAGCGACGAGCTCGGTCTTCGCGCCAACGACCGACAGTTTGACCGCGAACGCGTCGGACGTGGCGCCGCCGGTCTTGCTGAAGAAGCTGTCCACGGTTGTCGTGCCACCAGGCGCGACGAGATTGAAGCCGCCGGCCGCAGAGATCGTGACGGCTGCCGGCGTATTGATGATGAAGCCGCCCGTCGCAGTCTGCGTCACCATGCCCGTCACTGTCTCGGTCCGCATGCCCGTAATGTTCGTCGTGACGTTTCCCGTGATCGTTTCCGTGTCACCGCCCAGGATCGTCGTCGTGCGCCCCGCATCCAGCGTAATGCTCTCCGGTCCGATCACGTGCTCCGTACGACCCGCAACGATGTCGATCTTCTCGCTCCCCGTGACCGTCTCAGCACGATCGCCGCCGATCTCGATCGTCTCATTCAAAGTGACGAGCTCTTTGCGGTTCTGCCCGATCGTTGTCGTCTCGTCTTTCGTGATGTCCTTTTTGCGATTGGCCTTCACGGTCAGCGTCTGGTCGTTTTTGACGAGCGTGTCCATGTTCTTCTCGGCCTGAACGAAGAGCTGCTCCTCGCCCTTTTTGTCTTCGAAGCGCAGCTCGTTGAAGTTCGTGAGCGCGCCGCCCTTCGAGCTGCGGCTCTTGACCCCGCTCTGTGTCTTGTGTTGAGGCAGGTCGTACGGCGGCATGTTGTTGGCGTTGTAGACGCGACCCGTGACGAGCGGCCGGTCGGGATCTCCCTCGATGAACTCGACCACGACCTCGTGCCCCACCCGCGGAATGTGTACTGCCCCCCAGTTGGTTCCGGCCCAAATCTGCGCGACTCGGATCCAACACGAGCTCATCTCGTTCTTCGTTTCACTGCGGTCCCAATGGAACTTCACCTTCACCCGCCCGAAGCTGTCGGTGTAGATTTCATCGCCGGGGCCACCCACGACGACCGCTGTCTGCGGACCCGAGATCTCTGGCTTCGGCGTCGTTCGGGCGGGCCGAAACGGGGTGTTGGTCTCGAGCGCGTTGAACGAACAACGGTAGGTCGGCTCATGACCGGTGCGGTGGATCGTGGTCTCGTGCTCACCTGTATCGAGCGTCATCGTGGCCATTGTGACCAAGTACTCTCGATTCTGGTCTTTGCGCGGATGGTTGCTCAGAACGAAGTGGCTACCCACCGACAAACCGCGCGCATTGCCCTGGCCCTCGACGATCTCATACCGACTGGCGGCCTGCTCCATCCGCACGCGCGTGTAGTCTTCGCCGTCTGAGAGCTCATCGTATTCGCCCGGATAGTCGTAGACCTCGAACTCACCTTTGTTCGTCGGTGCGTTCAACGCAGTGACCATTCCGGCCTTCGGCATCTTGAAGTTGAAGTCGTTCAACGCAAATCGGCCGGCCTGGATCTCCTGCGAGACCCGCCAACCGTCGATGTGGTCGCGCTCGCGCTGTTCGCCCGGCAGCGGTGGAAAATACGGGATTTCTTCGTAACCCTCCGCGGTTTTGTGCCCGGAGTAATAGTCGGTGAGGTACAGCGTGTGCTTACCGTCCTCGTGCTTGAAGTAGTAGTAGATGCCTTCTTGCTCCATGAGCCGCGTCACGAAGTTGAACGCGGACTCGCGGTATTGAACGATGTACTCCCACTGGCGATAGCTCCGACCGAGATTTTCGTCGAAGTCGCTGGCGCCGTGATCTCGGAAGACCTTCTTGATCACGTCCGGAACAGTTTCGTTTTGGAAGATGCGGCAATCCGTCGAGCGCGTGAGCAACCAGAACCACGGCCTGAGCGTCGCGTGATAGCGCGTGAAACGCCCCGACATTCCGACGCAAGCAAAACTGCTCGCGATTCCGTTGATGAACCGGTACTTGCCTTCTTGGAGCTCGATCTGAACCGTCACGGACGTTCCGATGATGTCTTCGAGCGAGATGTTCGCGTCCAAGCTGAACAGGTCCAACTCGTACTTGAACGGGCGACCCAGCGCCTCCTGACCACTCATGTTCGCGAGCACGAGCATCTCGTCGCCAAGCGACGTAGCAACTTTGGCGAACGTGTTCGGTGCCATGACTCTCCCTCCCTCACAACCTGATGCTTACTGCACCTACGCAGCACGCGCAGTATTCGCTATAGCCGGATATCGAACGCAACTGCATACGAGTTGCGTCGAATCGACGACGTTCATCGCGATTGATCGGATGAGTTGTCGGCTCCGCAACTCGTGACGGACAGCGACACCGTGACGAACGTTACGCACTCTGGCACACGTGCTTGAGAGTCCGCCCCCAGCGCGCAGGCGCGGGAGAAGGTCCCGATAGATTCGTGGTGACTACGCGAAAAAAGGTGTCGCGTTCGTTTCCCACCCGCGAAAGGACCCGCAAGATCGAACGCGCACGCGTCGACATGTAGGCACGACTCCAGCACGCGGCGTTGCAGCCGCCCACCGTCGCGTGAAAGAATCGTAGACGCGACCGTATGTCCCAGCCCGCTTGGCTACGCCTCCGCTGGACACAATCGCGCGTTTTAGTTGTTCTACTTGGCTTCGTCGCTCTCGCGTACCTGCCCGTCTTTCGCAACGGGTTCGTATACGACGACACCGCCCTCATCGTGGATTCGCGCGTCATCCACGAGCCTCGCAATCTGCCGGCACTGTTCGTTCACTCGGCGATGTTCGCATCCGCGCAATACAGCGGCGGAATCACCGAAGTCGATACGTACCGCCCAGTCACGATCGCGACGTTCATGTGGGACGCACAACTCTCGGGCACTTCGCCCTGGGCGTACCACCTCACGAATCTGATCGCGCACCTCATCTGTGTCTGGCTCGTCTATCGGTTCGCTCTAGCTGCACTCGCAGAGCGAGATCGACGCTTCGCGATCTTCGCCGCCGCGTGGTTTGCATTCACACCGATACCGTCCGAAGCCCATGTTTGGATCAACGGGCGATCGGATGTGTTTGCCACGCTCTTCGGACTCGCCGGCGTGCTCGCTTGGCGCCGCGGACTCGACTCGGATGGGTTCAGGCGGTTCGCGTTACTCGCTCTCGCCAGCGTGGGCTTTTTGTTTGGACTCTTGAGCAAAGAGGTCCTGCTCTTGTGCCTTCCAGCCATCGCGCTGTGGCCTGAGCGAACGCCCGTCGGTGTCATCCGACGCGCACTCCGCTGCTTGCCGCTCGCAGCGGCAGCCGTCATTTACCTCGCGATGCGCGCACACGCACTCGGCGGGATGCGTAGCCACCAGAACGCGGCCCAGCTCAGCCTCGCCTCGACTCGCGTGCCTTGGCTCCTCTTCGACGGACTCATGCAGAGCCTCGTCCCGACACACGTGTACCAGCGGTTGCTCTACGAAGAGTACGGCCGCCTTCCAAGCTATCTTCCGCTGCTCGCGGGTATCGGCCTTCTGCTCGTGATCGCCGCCGCAGTCGTGTTCAATCGCGCAGCACCGGCCGCGGGCTGGGGCCTACTGTGGTTTGCGTTGCCGCTTGCGCCGATCGCGATCATCTCCACGATGTTCTGGCCTGGCTTCGGACGGTATCTGTATCTGCCTTGTGCAGGGCTCGCGGTGACTGTCGCGACGTTGGCAGCTTACGTGGCACGCGTCGCGCCACGGTTGCAGCGATTTCTAACGTACACAGCGCTCGGTTACGGTGTCGTTTTGATCGTAGTCCTCCAGGGCTTCATCGCGAGCTACCGAAGCTCGAGCGCCCTCTACACGCAAGCGATCGAGGCCCGCCCCGATCTCGCGTTCGGTTACGGCGCGCTCGCCGCGAGCATGTCGACACAGCTCCGAGACCTCGAGTCGGTCGCGAGGCTGCTCGAAATCGCCGAACGCCTCGATCCCAGCGTTCCGAAGTACGCCATCCATCACGTGCAGGCGGAGCTCGTCCTGAAACATTCCGATCGCGCGGCAACCCTCGCGGAGCAGGCACTGCAGCGTTTTCCGATCGATCCGTTGCTGCATTACCTAGCCGCGGTCGCAACCACGGACACGGCGCCCACGCGAGCGCTCGACCACTTGCGTGCGTGTACGAAGATCGACCCGACGTTCGAGCGCTGCCGCGGCGCGTTGGTTGTGCAGTGCCAAAAAGAGCCCGGCTGCGATCAGCTCACCCGTACGGAGCCTGGCCAGTAGCGACGAGCCGAACGAGGCAGCCCCGCCCTCGTCGCAGGGAGGCCGCAGAAGAGGAAGCGAGCAGCACTCGCACTTCGACGATCGTCCGCGGCGATTGGCCGCACACGCAGAAGCATCGAAGACGACGCGCGGTTGCAAGTGCTACACCCTCGGCGACGTCTGCTCGCACGGAGGACCATGTCGGATCGCTGGATAGAAATCGCGGATGGCTTTTGGAATGTTCGTGGGTCGTTCAAGATCGCGGGCCTCTTCGACGTGGGCACGCAGACCTCCTTGGTTCGGCTGCGCGCCGGTGGCTTCGTCTTGCTCGACGCGTACGCGCTCGATGCGGATGCCCGCCGCAAGGTGCTCGCACTCACCGACCAAGGGCAGGCTGTTCGCGCCATCCTGAACCTGCACCCGTTCCACACTGCACACGTGACCGCGGTCGCCGAGCAGTTTCCCACGGCGCAGCTCTACGGCACTGCACGGCACAAGGCGCGGACGCCGAAACTCCGCTGGGAATCGCTGGATACCGATGACGCCGCACTGCACGAGCGGTTTGCCGATGACTTCGTATTCAGCGTTCCGCGCGGCGTCGACTTCGTCCCCAAGAACCCAGCGCTGCACTTCTCGTCGGTACTCGCGCTACACAAGGCATCCGGCACGCTGCACGTAGATGACACGCTTTCTTGGTCGGGCTTGCCGCTCGTGGGTGGTCTGAAGTTTCACCCGACGCTTCGCTTCACGCTGCAGAAACGCGCGGGTGCTGCGTCCGAGTTTCGTGCTTGGGCACACGAGCTGATCGCACTTTGCGAAGGTGTAAAACAGCTGTGCACGGCACATACGCGGGCGTTGCCTCCGAAAGGCGGCGTCGCTGATCGCGTGCGAAAGGCGCTCGCCGAAGTATCCGGGATGCTCGGCGCACATGAGCAACGGTACGGCTGAAGCCGTGTGCCGCTGATGGCGACACGGCGTAACGGCACCGTCAGGTGGGCGTGAAACAGCCAAGGCCGTCTCTGCATTCGACTCTGCCCTGCGCGCCGCACAACTCGCGCGCGACGATCGCTTCGAGCAGCGTGCGGTCTGGCGGCGTGTTGGCGACGAAACGCTCGCCTGATTCGAGCCGACCGAGGACGATCCCACGTCGAGGCGCGCCTTCGCGATCGTAAGTCACCGTGTAAGCCTCGACGCGACCGCGGCCGGAGCCCTCCTGCAGAATCGGAAGCGGTTCGGCACCGACGGCTTTCGGACCTGCCTCCCTCGGCTGCATCGTTCGTGGCTCGCTGCCGAACAAGGCCGCCGAGTGCTTGGTCAAATACCACCCGTTGCCAGTGCACAAGCCAACGCTCCCCGGTCGCGCACGCACGCGCTCGAGCATCGCCGCAACTGCGTGCGTGGTGTAGTTGCTACCCGGACCACCTGCGTACGGCAATCCACCCGTGATCGTGACGCCCCGCGGGTCATCTTCTTCGATCCCGTAAGCTTCGCAGGCGAGCTCCACCGCGACCGGAAAACAACTGTAGAAGTCGAGGAAGTCGACGTCAGCCATCGCGACGCCTGCTGCGTCGAACGCGCGAGTGGCGCAGACTTCGAGGGCCTCGGAGCGAGACAGATCGGCGCGCTCACTGACGAACCACGACTTCTCCTCGGCAAAACCACCGCCAAGCCAGTACATCGACCGATCGCGCGGCAACCCTGCCGAACGTGCCGCCTCACTCGACATCAAGATCACGCCGGCAGCCTGATCGGTGTCGAGCACGGCGTTGAGGTACTTGGTGTACGGATATGCAACCATCCGATTGCGCGCGCTCACCGCACACATCGTCCGCAGTGCGCTCCACCGGAAACCATGCGTAAGGGTTCTGCGCTGCAACCCGCGTCATCGGGCTGAACAACCGGCCGAGCGCCGTGCGATGCGCGTGCAGCTCACGGCGGCGGCGCGCGCGCAGCGCGTTTTCGAATAGCGGGTAAAACTCCGAAGGCTGCTCGAGGCCGTGACGGCGTTCGAGCTCGGTCTCGCCGGGCCGCGGATCACTCCAGAATTGCAGCTCACCGCGGCCGCCTTTCGGCCACGCCAGCCTGACGCGAGCTTGCATCGCGGCGCGCAAGCTCTTGAGTGCGTTGACACCACCCACAAATGCCGCGCGACTCTGCCCTGCTGCGATACGCGCAGCCGCTCCGTTGATCAGCGAAAGTCCCGTCTCACCTCCGATCGGAGCTGTGACGAACGTCGTCGCGCGTGCGCCGAGCGCATCCGCGAGCAATGCGGGAGCGTTCTCCGGATGCCATCCGACGGCATCGACCAAACAAATGGTATCCAGCGACTCGAGCAACGCCGCGCCGCCGCCCGCGTCCTCCGCGGCTTGCTTCGCCACGTGACAAAGCATCGCGAGCGGGTCGAGGGCATCGGCGAGCTCGACACCCCGCTGCACGAACTGAGCTGCGCCGACGACCTCGACTGGAATCTGGGCGTTCATCCGTTTCGTCTAACGAAGAATTCGAGTCGGCTCAAGGGGCTAGCGCTTGTGTGCTTGTGCGGAGGCGAGTCGCTTCGCGATCGCTCTGCCTCCGAGCGCACGTTGCAGCGACGCTACCAGAGGGTGATGGATGCCAGCCAGGAGCGCTCCGAACGACTGCTCGAATGCTGCGACCGTAGTCTCTGTTGGATTGGTGCGAACCGCGGAAACCACGGCGTTCGCGACTTGTTCGGGGCTGCGCGTGCCGGCACCCCGCGGCAGTATGACCTTCGTGTCGGCGAACATACCCGCGCCATGAATGAAGCCGGGAAAGATGGTCGTCACGCCTACGCCTGTGCCCAACAGGTCCTCGCGAAGGGCAAGCGCGAACCCGCGCAACCCAAACTTCGTGGCGGAGTACATCGAGGTACCCAGCGCTGCGACCTTGCCGGAGATCGATGAGATGAACACGATCTGCCCTCGACCCCGTTCGACCATGCCAGGTGCGCAGTGCCGCGCCATCATGATCGGAGCACGCAGGTTCACGTCGAGCGCGCGATCGATTTGATCCTCGGTGTATTCGAGCACCGCACCCGTCGCAGGTAGCGCTGCATTTGCGACCAGGATATCGATCGGTCCGGCCTCGTCGATGCACCGGGTCACGTCGTGGCGCAGCGCTAGGTCTGCGACCACGATCCGTGCCCCAATTTCCTTAGCGAGCGGTTCGAGTGCCTCCGCGCGCCGTCCACTGATGACGACTTGCGCACCCGCTGCGTGAAGCGCTCGCGCGATGGCTTGCCCGAGCCCGCCGTTGGCACCCGTGACGAGCGCACGCGTGTCGTGAGAAATGTTCATGACGCTGCTATACCGGCAGCGGGCGCTAGTTCAAAGGCGCAGCACTAGAAGTGCCGCGATCACAGCCAACCAGGTGCTCAGAGCATCGAGCCGCGCCGCAGACGGTGCCAGTCCCAGGATCGACGCAGCGCGAGGCGAACGAGTTGATGCCCACGCTCTCGTTAGTTGTCAGTACTCGAATCCAACAGCGCAAAACTTCCGCACTTCGCTTCGTAGTCTCCACACTCGGCGACCGGTGCGGATTCCGTTACGGTCATGGCACTGCCGCCACGCATCACGGGTTGCTTCGCGAGATACGCGCAGTCCCATTGCGAGAGCTCGACTGCGGCTTGGTGCAGGGACGCACCGGCACAGCGTTCGAAGTCGTCGACCGTCGCCGCACAGGTAGCGGCTGCGCCACCGGGCATGACCAGATCGCTGCAGTTGTTGGACGGCACCGCGTTTGGCGGCAAGACGATTCGCGCGACACACTCGTCGCGGACGCGCTCGCAGGTTTTCTGATCGAGGTGAAGTTGGCCATCCGGCCCGGCGCTGACGGCCAGTACCGAAGCTTCGATCGTGCATGCCGCCGTCAGCTGCCGGCTCGTGCTGTAGTTGTCCAAGAGGGCCGCAGTCGTGGCTTCGCAGAGCGTGCGCGCCTCGCCGAGCGTCAGCTCAGATAGCAGCTTGTCCGGCGCCACTCCCGACTCGATCGCGGAAGAGTCGTCCGAACCCGTATCGGAGCCGCAGCCCATGACAAGCAGACTGAGGATAGAAAGGCCGCCGCCAAAGACTGCGGTGATGACGTGAAGCTTCGTGTCCTGTGAAAGCATCGATCGTCTCTGTGCAAGTGGTGTGTTCCGTGGGTGCCGGCGCCGAGTCGATCCGTCAGTACAATCTGAAAAATTAGCGAATCGATCTGTTGATTGACGGAACGTCGGAGTCGGGGCACTCACCCGCCATGACTTCGATGCGTTTCTTGCTCGCATGCTCTTTCACGCTCGCAATCACGCAGCCGGTGGCTGCAGGCGCACTCAGTGCACGTTACGAGAACCCGTGCCAGCCGCGCGCTGCGTTCGTGAGCCGCCTGCGGAGCCTGGTCCGTCGTCCGGAGCGGTTGGAGGTACTGCTCACCGAGTACTCGATCGTCGTCGCGCAGGATTCCGCTTCGGCCTGGACGCTGACCGTCGACCGCACGGACACGGAAGAGTCTGCACCGCGTACCGTTCGCGACTCGAGCTGCGAAGCGCTATCGGAAGCCGCCGCACTCGTCGTGTCCGCGTGGATCGACGAGCGCGAGCCGATCGACGAACCCGTTGTGACGGCCGCACCGCCACCCGCGGCGGCCCCACCCGTGACAACACCGCCCGAACCGACGCCGGCCCCCGAGCCGACGACGCGCCAAGGCTTCACGTTGAAGCTCGAAGGCGTCGCTGCGCTCAGCTCGCGTGCGAGTGCGAGCGGCGCTGGGATCAGCCTCGGGTTCTGGAATCTCTCCGCCAGCGAAGAGATTCTCCAAATCGTCGGCCTGACTATTTGGCCACACTTTGCCCGGCTCGATTCGACGGAGCTCAACCGAACCTATCAGCGCGACACGTGCGAGGTGTTTCTCGAGCTCGCCGCTCTCTGGGTCCACTTTGGCGACTTCCGCATGGGTCCCGTCGTAAAATTTTCGCTGGGCGGTCACGAAGACACGGACGGCGTCGATGTGTTCATGACGCGAGTCGTGGCCGGTATCATCGTGCGTTGGAAGCTCAGCGATCACTGGGCGGTGCGCTACCAGATTGGCGCATTGATGGAGAATACGCGTGTCGGTCATCCCGCGTTGGCGAACACCCTCGGAATTGACGCCGCAGTTTTCTGAGCGTGAAGCGCTCCAGCGAGTGACGGATTGTTCATCCGTGGGCACTCACCGGTATGCTCTCGCTGGTGCTCGATAGAGTGGTAGGCCGGAGCAGCGCCGAGCTCGACACGCTGGTCGACGCGTACAACGCCCACGCGCCGGAGATCTTCCGCGTGTTGCGGCGCCTGGGCGTGGCGGATTCTTCGGTCGAGGACGCCGTCCAGGATGTGTTTGCAGTCGCGTGGCGCCGGCGCGAGGACTTCGAAGGGCGGTCGAGTCAGCGCACTTGGCTCTACGGGATCGCGCGGAAGGTCGCTCGCGACTACCGGCGCAAGCGCCAGCGTGCGACCCGCGAAACGCCCGATCTCGAACGGCTGCCCGGCGGCTCGGATCCCGGAACTCACAGCGAAGCCATCGAAGCTGCGCGCCTCGTGGACTCCGCACTCAAGCAGATGAGCGAGGTGTTGCGCGAGGTCTTCGTGTTGGTCGAGATCGAACAGCTGACCGCGCCCGAGACTGCCGAGATCCTGAGAGTTCCACTCAACACGGTCTATTCGCGCACACGGCTCGCGCGCCAACAATTCCGTGTGCTGGTCGACGCGGCATTGGCACCCCGTCAGGTGATGCCATGACGCAAGACGATTCAGAGATCGCGCGCATCTTGGCAGCCGCGCGTCAGGCCGACCTTCCGGACGCCGCCCGACTGGCGCGTGTGCGCGCGCGATTACCGCAGCCCGCAGCGGCAACCGGGCAAGGTCCGCAGTCGAGCTCGAGTGCTTCGGTTGCGCTGCGTGGACTCGCGGTGAAGGTCGGTGCGTCGATATTGGTGCTCGGAGCTGGCGCGTTCGTCTACCGACAGGTGTTCGTGCCACCCGCGGTCGAGCCGTCCAGCGTAGAGCGACAGCCAGCCGAAAAATCTCGGCCTCTGCCGATCGCGGAGGCGGATGCGTCGGTCGCGATCGCACCGCCGGAGCCTACGCCGCCGGAGCCGTCACCGCCCCCGCAGCCCAGCGTTGCGGCACCGGCCAAGCGCACACTGAAAAAACGAACGCCCATCGCGGCGCCGCCCGAGCAGGCGAAGCCCGCGTTGCCGGCCAGCACGTTGAACGAAGAGTCTTCCCTGCTGCGTCTCGTGACGCTCGCTGCACGGGCCTGTCGTCTGGACGAGGCCCAGGCGAGGCTCGCGCAATTCGCGGAACATTATCCAAACAGCCAGCTGAACGCCGAACGAGAACGACTGGGGGCGTCGATCCGAGAGCTGAGTCGAACCGGTCGCTGCAAGCCTTGAGAATCCAGACTCAGCGACGCTCGGCTATCACGAGCAGGCGTTCTGACCCTAGCTCGTACTCGCTGCCATCCAAGTCCGCGAGCAGTCCCAGCGTCTCGAATCCAGCCGCGTCGAGCATGCCCACGATCTCTCCACTCGTGAACACGAAGTGGTGCGCGGTTCGGCGGTCCACGACTCGATCGTTCCGCACGCTGATGTAGGTCGTGTCGAGCCTACTCTCACGCGCGTCATAGCCACACTCGAGCAGGAGCGTGAGCTCGTCGTCGACCGGAATCCAGCTGCGTTGATTCAGCTCGACTAACAGGCTCTCCGCGGCGGTCGCCGTGTCGATGATGAAGCGTGCACCCGAGCGCAGGCAGCCCGCGACTGCGGCCGCAAAACGCTGGGTCTCCGCCCGAGGAAAATACCCGAAGCTGTTACCCCAGCAGTACGCACCATCAAAGGCAGGCCCAGCTGGCTCAGCAGGGAGCGCGCGCATGTCACCGACCACGTGCTCGATCGTCACACCAGCCTTCGTGGCACGGGCCAGGGCGCGCGCCTGATTCTCGGGCGCGATGTCGATACCCGTGAGCCGATGCCCGAGCTTCGCCAGCTCGACCGCGTGCCGCGCTTCACCACAAGGCACATCGAGCAAGCGCTTCGGTGCGCCGGCCAATAACAACGCCTGTTCGAGGAACGCAACCTCGGCGAGCGTAATCTCCTCAGTCTGCGCACGCTGCCAAGCGTCGAGTGCTGGCGCCGAGAAATACGTCGTCGTCCAATTCGGAATCGGCATGCGCAGGCCTAACACTGCGGGCCGTTCGACGGAAGCCGCGGCCTCGAACGCCTGTGAGCAATTCGCCGTGGCTCACGACTCGAGCAAGATCCCAGTACTATCGCCTGCTTGCAGCAGGTGCGCCGCGAGGACCGGCAACAGCTGGGATTGCTTCGCGTCGAGCATGCGAGATTCACCAGGAATCCGCGCGAACGCCGCGACGCCTGCGACTTTGAACGCCCCGTTGACCGAGCACATCAGCAACAGCAGCTCGTAGCTGAGGTCTTCGACTTGCAGAGTCAACGAGACCGGCGACTCATCCGACAACGTGCCGGTCGCCATGCCCGTGATCGATCCCGATTTCTGCCGTTCGAGCTCGAGGTACTCACGCACTTGGTCCACCAGCTGCTGGGGCGGCGTCACGTTGCCGTGTGATGCGCTCAGCACCAAGCCCTCGGGCGATACCAAGTACAAATGCCCGACGCTGGCGCGGCACGACTCGGCGAGCAAACGGAGAGCTCGCTTCGCACGGTCATCGCCAGTCTGCGCGCCCATCATGATGCGCAACACCATCGTCGGCGCGTCGTCGGTGCGGGTGAAGCCACTGTCGATCGTCGTGGTGGTTTCGAAATCCGCAAGCTTGGCAGTCGCGTACAGGCCGCCGCGCTGCGCTTCGTTGACCAAGCGCTCGTATCGCGCACCGAGGGGCGACCCTGCAGCGTAACGATACTCGCGCGCGGTCAGCCGAGCGTAATGCTCGAAGGCTTTCTCGTCGTCTTGCCAGACCGCGATCTGCGCCCTCGCCTCGTACGACAGCCCGAGCCGCAACCCGGTGACACCACGCTTGCACTGTGTCTCGATCAACGCTTCGATCCGTTCGGCGGCGCGAGCATCTCCGAGCTTCGCTTCACAGAGCGCAAGCACACGCACGAGGTCGAATGAGTGAGTTCCGACCTGAAGCTCTTCGCAGATCTTCAGCGCCGAGCTCGCTCCTGCGCGCGCAGCTTCAGCTTGTTCCATGCTGAGCAGCGTCTCGGCCAAGCCCGCCTGAGCCAAGACCCAGACAGTGAGGCTCTTCGGCCTCGTGCTCGGACCGGCCATGGTGACCTCGAGACAGCGCTCGAACCCGAGTTTGGCGGCAGCGTAGTCGCCACGGACGAGATCGAAGCGCGCTTCAGCGTGGCGCAGCTGCGGAATCCAACCCGGATAGGCTGCCGCCAACGGCTGCATGCGATCGATCACGAGCTGCACGCCCGCGAGGTCGCGCGCTTTCCCGTAGGCCGCGAGCTCGACTTGCAAGAGCGAGTTGAACATCGGCGGTATGCGCATCTTCAGCGCGAGTACTTCGGCTTGGCTTCGCAGCCTGTCTGCGCCACGCCAGTCGCCTTGTTCGAGCCGCACGATCTTGCGTAGGTTCAACGCGCTGACCTGTTGATACGGATCGCGGTCCAACCGCTCGGCCCAGTTCGCCGCGGACGCCAACCCGAACTGCGCTTCCATCATGCCGAGCGCGTACGCGATCGCATTGCCGATGGCTTCGATGTGCTGCATCTCACCGCCGGTCACAGCATCGAGCTTCGCGAGCGCTGCGGTCCAGAGCTCGTGCGCGCGGTCGTACTGACACACGCACTGACTGCAATACGTCGCGGTCGCGTTGCGCCAGATCGCGTCGAGCACCGGTGACAACACTGCAAAAGGCTCGAGTACGCCCGGAAGGGTCGCGAGCAGATCCAAGTCGCACGTGCGCGAACCGTTCGCGATCGAGAAGACGACGTACTCGGCCAACAGCCGAAGCGCCTGGTCGACGGGGTACACGCGCTCGCCTTCGGGTGTGTCGAGGTAGCGTTGATTCGCGGTCTGCAATGCTCGAGTCAGTCGCTCGCCCGGGTCCGTCGTGTTCGTGTCTTGTTGCCAGAGCTCGAGCCCGGAATCGTACTCGAGCTGTTTGAACCAACTCGGCGCCGAATGCCAATAGGCATTGCCGTGGGCTGCGACGCTGCTGCCGACACACCAACGCCGCAGCTCGTTTACGACGCGTGCGCTTCGGCCGAGTCGCACCGCGGTATCGACCGCGTGCGGGTAGCACCAAAGCATCTTCCCGGCGTTCTCATCCGTCACGTCTCGGTGGCTAACGTTTTTACCGCGCTGAGCGTGACGGGCCACGATCGCATCGAGCCCTTGTTCGTCCTGCCCGCCCGCGAACAAGTGGTGAATCGACGCGATTTGTGACGTCTCGCGGTAGAGCGCGGCGAGTGCTCGGTGTCGCTCCTGCTGCGCCGCCTGATCGAGCCCTCGTTCGAACGCTGTAGTCCAGACCCGATTTGCAAACGTGTACGACGGGCCGTCGGAGACGACCGCTTGAACCACCACTAGCTCGGAGATGGCTTGATCGACTGCGTTCGCTTGCACTTCGGGTAGCAGCGCACGGTAGTCTTTTTGCGTGAAGACCTGGTGGTACGCGAGGGCTTGGCATTCGGCCAAAAACCGCGCCTGCGGCGACAGGAACGCGATGCGCTCGTGGAGCGCGTCTTCGGCACTGCGCGGAAGATCGCCTTCGGACAAGTGGCTCGGAAGAGTCCACGTCCCCGCGGCGTATCGCACCAACTGCTTGTCCACCAAGTGTTGCGCGATGTCGAGGCACTGGCGCGGGTTGCCGTGCACGACGTCGTAGACCTCGCCGGCGAGCATCGGCAGGTTTGCGACCTCCCCGAACAATGAGGCGAACAGCGCGTGTGTTTGATCGCGAGTCAGTGGTTCAATCGTCAACTGGCCGCAGCGGCGTGACAGTACGTCGAGCGACGCGCTCGTGACTTCGGAGCGATCCGCGGTGAGCACGATGAACGGGCCGCCGCGTCGAGCTTTGTCGATCAACGCTGCCAACATCGCGGCAGAGGCGTGGTCGATGCGGTGGACGTCATCGACCGCGATCATCAACGGCTGAGTCTTGCTCGCGGTCACGATGAACTGCGCGATCGCGCGTTGCAACTGCTCGGCGTCGAGCGACGGATCGGAAAACCGTTTCAGCTCGAGTCGGGACGGGGCTGCATCCTCGAGCGACGTATCATTCGCAGGGGCCGGTGCAGGCCGTGCTGCAACGAACAGCTCGGGATGAGAAATGTCGAACGCGCGGCTCGGCAACGCGTCGAACAGGTGTTGCGTCAGGTCGCGCGCGACTGCAAACGGTTCGAGCGTGCCACTTGCTGTCGCGCGGAGCACGGTAAAGCCCAACGTTTTGGCTTCGAGCGCGCACGCGTCGAGAACGCGAGAGCGCCCCACGCCCGACGCGCCGTCGAACATCAGGCCCGAGCTCTTCACCGTACGCGATGCGGTCAACTTCTCGCGAAACGTGGCCACCAGCTGTTCGCGACCCACCAGCATCGGCGTCGCGAGATAGGCGCGTGACACCGCTTCGGACTCGCGGCTCTCCAGCTTCGCGATCGCAGCCAACCGCTGCATGACGTCGAACGCGGTCTGCGGTCGCAGCGCCGGCTCGAGATTGATCAGCGAAAGCACCAAGTGATCGAGCTCGACCGGAATCTCGGCTGCCCGCGCGGAGGGTGGCAGGACCTTCACGTTCCAGGCTGCGAGCAGCTCACCGAAGCTCCGGGCCGGATACGGCATGTGTCCGGTCAGCGCGTAGTAGAGCGTTGCGCCGAGGGAAAACAGATCTGCCCGTGCGTCGAGCGCCAAGCGATGCAACGTTTCGGGTGGCGTGAACGCTGGAGTTCCCACGACTGTAGCGCCGCCGACGCCCATCGGTGCCAGTGCGCCGAAGTCGATCAGCTTCGCCTTGCCGTCGCGCGTGCAGCGAACGTTTCGAGGACTGATATCGCGATGAATCAGTCGCCGCGAGTGCAACAGGGCGAGCGAGGAGCAGACATCGAAGATCAGGCCACACACCTCGGCCCACGGCAGCGGTGCGCGGTCGCGTAGATCGCCACCGTCGAGCAGCTCCATCGTGTAGAACGGCCCCGTCTCTGCATTGACGCCGTAGTCGTACACTTCGATGACGCGCGGATGACGCAGCTGCGCGAGCGTGTGGAACTCGCGCTCGAACAGCACCGCGACGCGCGCGTGCTCCGGTGCACTCTCGGGTGTGATCAGTTGCTTGAGCGCGACGACACGTCCGGTCGCGAGATCCGTCGCGCGGTAGACGCACGCCATACCGCCACGCCCGAGGAGCTCGTGCAGTTCGTAGCGATTGGCAACACGCGAATTGTTGGTAGCGGCGCTCTGTGCGGGCTCAGCCACGAATGTTCCACCCCCTGGCCTGCGCTGGCTGGCGCAGGTCACCTAGCCAGCATATCGGTTCCGCCCCTGCGGCAGACACGGTGGCGATCGGAGCTTGTGAGCTACCTCGGTTTACTTCGGAGCACGTGCGCCTGCAGCTGCTACCTCAATTGACTCGCGACCGCCGACACGTACAAAGTCGACCACTCGACCCGGTTTCCTCGAGTGCCTACGCGCAAAAACGCAAGGCTTACTTAGCTACGGGTCAATCGAGTGTAGTCGTCGCTTAGTCATGTCCAGCGCATGCGTACTGTGAGCTCATCAGGTTTGCTGAGCAGCTCGGCGGTCACGATCTTGGCTGACGTGAGACTAACGATATAGCGGTACGCCTCCGCGATGACCGACCGCATGAGTGGGTGATGCACGAATGGATGGTCACTCAGCGTGAGCGTGACGCAGCGCTTATCGACCGGTCGCGCTTCGAGTCGCCCTGAGGAGTACTCGTCGCGCCACAGCGCCGCTGCGCGCGGCGCCAACGTGTGCGGTGTTGCAATGCTGAGCAGCAGACGTTTCACTTTGCCGAAACCCTGGTCCACCGTCACGTGGACATGCTGCTTGAAAATCGTGTCGTCTTGGCCCGGCCCGTCTTTGACAGCCACGTGCCAAGCGATGAGGTCGTCGACGGGGAGCCATTCCGGCAGCGGGAGGAAACTCGCTGTGCGTTCGCGCACTTCGGAGGGCAACGCTTCGACAATTCGTCGGACGCCTTCGTTACCCCACATATTTTCGCAGGCGGTGCGGAAGCCGATCAGGCTTCTCCGGCGAACGAGACCTCGGTCGGAGGGCCGCATCGAAACCGACATGCCACGAGGTTACACCGCGTGCGGGAGGGTGGACATGCTCGCAGCCGCGCGATGTTCGGCACGGCCTTCGGCCTCCGCGAGACCCACTTTGTCGTCGAGTGCGGTCACGGAGCTGGTTGGCCTGTCTTTCGACCCCGCACGACGCGTAGAACGAGTACTCTGCGCCACATGCGGAGTGCCGCGATTCTGCTGTTCGCACTGAGCGCGTGCGCCTCGACCCCGTCGGAGCCGGTTTTTCACGACGACAGATATCTGCGTTTCGGCGTCGATCCCGACCAAGAAGCCAACGCGGTCATCGAAAGCCAGAAAGAACGGCAATATCGGCTGGCGCAACGCCTCGTGGGCAAGCACTTCACCGCGCTGGGTTTCATGGACCGAGGCGGGCGCAGCTCGGCGGTGCGAATCCTCACGCTCCGCGGCATCGGTGTCGCGCTGGACAGTCGCCCGCAATCTGCGTTGCAAGCGGTGACGCGATACGCCCTGATCGCGCCCCCGATCAAAGACACGCATGATGCGGACAAAGACGGCTTCGAAGAAGTGTTCGTGGAAGAGCGGACGCCCAACGAGTCGTGTCTGAGGGTGTACCGCATACGCGATGTCGGCGCCGTCGACCGTGTGGTCGTAGACGCGCAGGTTCTGGGTCAACGTGTGTGCCCTCGCTCCGCGATCGATCTCGACGGAGACGGCGTCGTCGAGCTGTGGACCGAGGTCGACCTCCGAGGATTTCCGATTGTTGGCGCAGCGGCGCCGCGGCTTTCCTTGCCGCTGTGGGCGGATCAGCATCGGTTCGTGGCGCGGGCGGGCACGCAAGCGCAGCGGGCTTGGGTTGCCGGTGAGCGCGTGCAGCGCGAAGCGGCGCTACAACGTGCGCGCGCGCAGCTCGATGTCGGAACCTGTTACGTGCTCGCGGTCGAGCTCGCGGCGCTGGTGTACTTGGAGAGAGGTGATCCAACGGCGCAACTTGCAGCGTTCGACCGCGCGCTGACGGGTCTCGTTCTCTCGCCGCCGCAAGCGGCAGCCGGTTCGAAAGCGCGAGCTCGCATCTACACGGACTGGAATGTTCCGGAGCCGCCTCCGCCTGCTCAAGCGTATGCCGACCTGTCGGCGAAGAGTTCGAAGCAGACTGTCGAGCACGCATCGTCCGCGCACGCATCGACTCCATCGAAGAGTGGTCGCCCAAGTGAGCTCGCGCTTCAGCGCGCCCTGGCGCTCGGCGCGCAGCACGCCGCACCGGCGCCGGCGAAAGCACGGCTCGACGAACCGGTGTTGGCAGATGGGGAATTCGTGATCACTCCACAAAGCGCAGCCGAGTACGCAGCGGCGCGGCGCGGGACTCGGCCGCGAGCTGTTGCAGTGGAGACCGCGAGGCCGCTGGAACCATCGGGCCCACTGCCGTCAGTGGACGAGCGGAATGCATATCGTGCGGCCGCGCGAGAGTTGGCGAAGGCGGCGGTCGCGGAGCGGATGCTTGCTGCGGATGCCCGGAAGGCCGCGGCGGAGGAGCGGCGCGAGGCGCAAGCTGCGCGGGAAAATGCGTTGAAGGCTCCAGATGCTGCGACGGCTTCCGAGATCCGAATGACGGTGGCGCAGCATGTCGAGGCAGCATCGCGTTACTCCGAAGAAGCAAACGGGCACGCAGCCGCAAGTGCGATGCATCGCGATGCGTTGGTCGAGCACAAGGCGCTATTGAGGCGAATGTTCGGCCACCCAGACGTTCCAGACGACGCGCAGTGAGAGCTGAGCAGTCACACTCACAAAATGCAGCCGGAGCACGTCGTTAGTTCGACGACGTGCATCCGGCACCCACTAAGACCTCACAGCTTGTTCCAAACCGTATTGTTCGACCAACGAATCGTCCGGCCGTTCCCTTCGATCGTGCCCGTGTAGTTGCTGTCGTCGGGGAAGTAGACGGACAGGTTCGAACCATTGACGAAGAAGCCGATGCCGTCCGGGCGGTTCTCTAGGTACATTTCGGCTGCGATCGTGTAGCCCGCACTCGCGGCTGGGTCGTTGTACACATAGATGTAAGGACGTTCGCCGCTCTGCCCAACCCACGCTCCGTTCAAGTCGATGACGTTGAATGGAATGGTGTAGTTGATGATGTGTGGCTTATCTGGCAGCACACAGAAGTTCGGCTCGTCGACAAGCTTGAAGCACGCGATGGAGCCCAGCAGCGGTGGCAACGGACCGACGATGTCGTCTTGTGTGATGCCGGTCGGTGCGAGCTCCGCGCCGTCTTGCGCGAGTACGCCCGAAGCCAAGCTGACGAGAGTAGCGAGAACAGAAAAGAACAAACGAGTCTGCATGATTCCGATTTCCTTGCGATTACAGCGAGATTGGCGACCGGGGTTCAGTGCATCGAACCACCGTTTCACCGTCTGCTGTGTCAAACGCAAACCAAGTCCGAAACCGGACACGGAATCGTGTGAAAGGTCACTGCACGGTCTGGGAACGCTAGTCCTGGAATGGACAGTGCCGGGCGTATCACAGGCCGCAGCCATCAGCTGCTGCCCGCGAGGACTGACTATTATGACGATGACTCGCTCGTACTTGGTCGATTGTGCGGGGCGCCGCAGACGGCTGCGAGCAGCACGATGGCAGTCACGCATCACGCCGCATTGTCGGCGAGTGCACGGCGGAACAAGAACAGCGCCAGCGCACAGAGGCAGAGCAGCGCCATCATTCCCAACAATAGGCGATCGCGCGACGCGAACGGTGTCATCTGCTGGAGGTCGGCGACCACTTGATAGTGAGTTCTCGCGACATCACCTCGGATGGTCTCGCCTCTCGGGCTCGTCGTGGGCTCGACCAGATCACCTCGCGCATCGCGCTCGAGGCACACGAGCCGCGAGCTCGCGTTCTGTCGGCCTGTCAGATCTCGCTCGCACGGAGCAACCAACGAGAGTGGCAAGTCGATCGCGTCGGTCAGCTTCTCGAGTGCGACGGTGACGACCGCCACGCCGAGTTGCTGGCGTTGCACGCCGTAGACCGGAGCCGAGAACGCGAGCTTGATCAACCCATCGCTCGCACGCGATCGGAAGAGCGGCGATACGAACGCGCCGAGGTCCGTGCCTTGTGGCGTCGAAAGCCTCGCACCTTTGAAATAGCCGCGGCTGTCGAGACGCTGCTGGTAATAACGATCGGGCTCGGGAGGATAGTGCGCGACCGGGGTGCCATCCATCGTGAGCAGGAAGACCGAGCTGATCAATTTGTTGTCGGCTGCGATGCGCGCGAGCCAGGTTTCCTCGCGCGAGTGGGTCACGCGCCACTGCGAGAGCGTGGACGAGCTCATCGGATCGATCGCCAGCATCCGCGTCACGCTCGCGGCGTGTGCGAAGATGAGCCCGATCACGCCTGCAGTCCGCTGAGTCTGCTGCGTGAAGTGAGTCTGCTCGCGCTGCTTCAGCGATCCGAAGCTGGCCACACTGATCACGAGTGCTGCGACGAGGATGCTGAACCATGCTGCATGGTGCGAAAGCGCGCTCACGAGTCTGCCGCGCAGGCTGTGCGGTCGTGCGACCGGTGCCCGTCGGCCCAAGGTGCGGCGCAAATCCTCGGCAAACTCCGCCGCGGTGGAATAGCGCTGCGCCGCGTCGTGATCGAGTGCCTTCATGACCACGGCTTCGAGATCGTAATCGGGACCGTAGCCCCAACGTTGCAGGGCGGGTGGCGGGCCGCTCGCAAACGCAGCAAATAGCTGCTCACGCGTGTGTACCGGATAAGGCGGCGTACCGTGCACGAGCTCGTACAGAATCGCGCCGAGGCCGTACACATCCGCCGCTGCATTGGGCTCGCGCTCGCTCGAAGCTGATGGCTGCCGCAAACCCGAATAACCCGCTTGCTCCGGCGCCATGTACGGGTAACAGCCGACCAGCGTGTGCTCGGATGGAGCGGTGAGAGGATCCGTCTCGTCCGCGAGCCTCCGCGCGACGCCGAAATCCGTGACACGCGGCCGCCGATCCTCGCCGATCAATATATTGTCGGGCTTGAGATCGCGATGCAGCACGCCGCGCTTGTGGGCGTAGTCGACTGCGAATGAAACCTCGACCATCAGCCGCACGGCGTCGCGGGTCGAAAGCGACTCGGTACGAAGGAACTCGCGAAGTGTGCCGCGCTCCGCAAGCTCCATCACATAATAAAGTTGGCCATCTTCGTCTTCGCCCGCGACGTAGACACGGATGATATTGGGATGTTCAAACGACCCCGCGATCTCGCGCTCGCTCAGGAATTTCTGACGTAGCGCCTCGTCGGCAAAGATGCCGTCTTTGATGACTTTGATCGCGACTTCACGCGCCGGGCAGTGCTGTTTTCCGGCGTAGACGCTGCCCATGCCTCCAGAGCCGATCGCGCGCAAAATCGGATAGGGCCCGATCCATTCAGGAAGCTCGAACGCATGGGGTCGCGCGGCGCATGCAATGTGCGCTTCGGGTGCCTCCAAGGGCCGACCGCAAACGGGGCAATCCGCTTGTTTCATGGGATGTCGGCATCCGGCGATTGCACGCCGAGGATACGGCAGATCTCCTCCAGCTCGATTGCGAGACTCGCATCGTCCGCGACAGTCTCCGCGACCTCGGCTCGCAGGAGCTTCCACAAAGTGAGAAAGAGTTGCCGAATGGTCTGACGCGCGTGGTCAGCTCGGATGTTGAGAGACGTCGCGATCGCTTGTGAATCTCTATCGATGAGCCAGGTGATCAGAGTGCGCTTGTCGACAGTCGCACCGCGTCGCGCGAGCTTCGGCGCCCAAGAGCTGTGCAAGGCCTCGAACACGCGTTCTGCGATCGCGTACGCGTAGTGACGTTCGAACTCAGTCACACTCACGATCGGTGCGGCCGCGCGTAGCTCGTCAAAAGCGTCTTCGAGCCGCGAGTCCGCGGCCGGACGAGTGTGATGGCGCCACTCGTCGATCAGAAAGTTGTGAACAGCTCGGTATAACCAAGAGCGAAAGCGTCCGCGGTCTCGATCGACTTTATTCAGTGCGTCGCGTTCGATGATCGCTTTCAAGAAGAACTTCTGCGTGAGGTCCTCGGCCTGCGATTCCGGATAGCGCGACCGGATCACGGTCTGGATCGCCGAGCGGTAACGCCGGCAGAACCTTTCGAAGGCTGCGCGGGCGTCCGGCCTTGCGCTACTGGCTTCGGCCGCCAGCTTGAGCTCGGTCCAGTGAGTCGACACG
>DASRXR010000096.1:0-21229 GCA_035687405.1 Polyangiales bacterium | reverse complement strand
ACTTGCCGCGTGCGGTGTGGGCGGTGCAGGCCGGTACGGCGGTGTCGACGCGGATTCGAGACAACGTCCCGAACTCAGTCAACGTGATTCGGTATCCGGTCCCCACGCCGAACACGTGTCACGTGGAGCGTTGGGATTTTGCGGCCGACACGCAAACGTTCAAGCAGGCGCAAACGCATCACCTGCGCTTGGATCGCTAAACCTACGGGTTCAAGCGAGGCGGTTCGTACTCGATCGGGTTCCACGCCGCGAGCGCCTCATAGCGCCGCTGGACCAACCACGGGCTGTACTTCCGTTCGAGCCGCCGCACGTTGAAGTGCGCCCACGCCATCTCCTGAAAGTGCTTCATGAACAACGCGTTGATCGTCGCGCCGCTCGCGGCACCGAGCATCGGCACCGCTTTCGCGAGCATGCTCTCGGTCACCGTCACCGAAAAACGCGCGGCGATCCGAGTGATCAAGTTCGCGATCGGCCCGGCGAGCTTGTGTCCGAACCCGTGTTTCGAGATGTACTGCGCCGCGGACGAGATCGTCTGCGCGAGCCCGATCCGCGTCGCGTAGTAGCCCACGTCGGCTGCGTCGTCCGAACGCGAGCGTCCACCCAGTGCCAGCACCTCGAGGCACGCGAGCTGCGACTCTGGCTTCGACAAGTCTTCGCCTTCGCCTCGGCCGATCTCCGCGATCGAACGCAGCATGAGCAAAGTCGAAACCGGTAATTCGATCGGAAGCGCGGCGAGGCCGAAGAACCCACCCGCTGCGCCGCTCAAGCCACTCATGAAGCGATACTTGCCGGGCGCGGCGGGAATGCCTGGCTGCCGATCCATCGTCGCGACGATCGCTGAGAGCCCGCCCCGCAGAGAATGCCGGGTGATGCTCACGATTAGCGCTTGAGCCGCCATAGGCAGGCTGCGGACGCCCGCTTCGACGGGCAGGCCGATCAGGTTCGTGAGCTTTGCGGTCAATCCTGGATTTTCCAGGATTTGATGCGCCCGCTCGAGCGTTCGGAAATCCTCTTCAGATATCTCCATCGGCGCTCCTGACTGGTGCCGATTGAAGCCTAGCAGCTTCCAGCTGCGGAGCGCCGATTCCGACCAAACTCCCGTCGGGCACTGTGGTGCGTGTA
Organism: Polyangiales bacterium; assembly: GCA_035687405.1. GTDB lineage: Bacteria > Myxococcota_A > Polyangia > Polyangiales > JAFGIB01 > JADGRF01. The sequence goes on along the minus strand of DASRXR010000096.1, from coordinate 20,107 downwards.
GGTGTGGCGAAACAGTGTCACCTGGAACGCGATACATCCCGCGAGGCGCCACCGCTCGCTGCGGTGCGTGCTCACGTACCAAAGCGTACGCTCCGCGCGCTCCTCGCGACCGGCGGCGCCTCGCGAAATGTCTCGCGTCCCATGCGACGCTGTTTTAGTGCGCGCCCTCTTTGAAGGCTGCGATCAGGTCCGTCATCACCTTTTTCGCGTCTCCGAACACCATCATCGTCTTGTCGAGAAGGAAGAGCTCGTTGTCCACGCCGGCAAAGCCCGGGTTCATGCTCCGCTTGATGAAGATGACCGTGCGCGCCTTGTCGACATCCAAGATCGGCATGCCGTAAAGCGGCGACTCCTTGTTCGTGCGCGCAGCCGGATTCGTGACGTCGTTCGCACCGACCACGATCGCGACATCGGCTTCGGGGAAGCTCGAGTTCACGCGCTCCATCTCCCAGAGCTGGTCGTATGGAACGTCCGCCTCGGACAAGAGCACGTTCATGTGGCCCGGCATGCGGCCCGCGACCGGATGGATCGCAAACTTCACGTCCGTGCCTTGAGCGGCGAGTACGTTCGCGAGCTCTTTCACCGCGTGCTGCGCCTGCGCGACCGCCATGCCGTAACCCGGCACGATGATCACGAGACGCGTATCTTCGAGCACTGCCTTCGCGTCTTCGATCGAGTAGCCGACGATGGTCTTTCCGCCCGGCGCTTTGGCACCGCCCTTCGACGGCTGCACCGCGCCGACGCCGGCAAACAACACGTTCGCGAACGAACGGTTCATCGCCTTGCACATCAAGATCGACAGAATCAAACCCGACGTTCCATCGAGCGCGCCCGCGATGATGAGCAACTTGTTGTTCATCACGAAGCCCATCGCAGAAGCCGACAAGCCCGCGTACGCGTTCAAGATCGCGATCACCGTCGGCATGTCGGCACCGCCGATCGGAATGATCAGGAAAACGCCGAACGCCAAACTCGTGGCGATCAACGTGCCGAACGCCAGCGTGGAGCTCGGATCGATCGTCAGGTACACACCGGACAACACCGCGATCACGAGCGTGCCCAAACTCACGATATTGCGGCCGGGGTAAACCACCGGCCGCGTCGAGATGATCTCTTGCAGCTTCCCGAACGCGAACAAGCTGCCGGTGAACGTCAAGAAGCCGAGCAGCATCTCCGCGGAGAGCGCGCCGACCGTGAACGTCGAGAGGTGCTCGCGATTTTCGAGGTACTCCGCGACACCGACGAGTGCTGCGGCGAGACCACCGAACGCGTGCGACAGCGCGGTTCGTTGCGGCACTGCGGTCATCGGCATCACGATCGCCATCGGCGTGCCGATCGCGGCGCCGACGACCATCGCGCCAGCGATCCACAGGTAGCCTTGGCCGCTGATGCCGCCGCCGATCAACGTACCGACTACGGCGAGAACCATCGCCGACGCGCCCGCCCAGTTGCCGCGGCGCGCGGTCTTGACCTGACCCATCCACTTTAGTGAAAGAATGAACAGCGCCGCAGACGCGAGGTACACGTACTGAACGGCGGAAGACATGGCACTAGGCTCGTGCATGGGTGCTAATCACTCCGCTTCTTGAACATCTTCAGGATGCGTTCGGTGATCAGGAAGCCACCGACAGCATTGATGGCCGAGCACGCGATCGCGACGACGCCGAGCGCCGTGATCACGGGATCCTCGTGCGGCCGGCCGGTGATCAAGAGCGAACCCACGATCGCGATCGACGCGATCGCGTTCGTCAGCGACATCAACGGCGTGTGCAGAAGCCGTGAGACACCACGGATCAACTCGAGGCCGAGGAAACTCGCGAGCACGAACACGAACAGGTTTTCTATGAGACCCGATGGTTCATGCATCGGTTCCTCCCTTCAACTTCCGGTAGCCGGCTCACAGCCAAACCCTGACCGCTCTCTCGCGCCGGACCGGTCACGCGCAGTGCATGCCTACCGGGATAGCTTCGGGCTGACCGCCCGAGCCCGAGTGCGCGTGAGACAGGCCGAAGCTCCGCCCGGGCGGCGCAGCTCTATCAGAGCCGGGTGGGGCGTGCAACGCGGAGCGCACGCGACCTGAGCAGGGGACCGAAATCAGCTGCGTAAGTCCGCGAAGTGCGCACGAGCGGTCAAACGCGGGCTGTGACCGTGATCTCTTCTCGGTCGTGGTAGAGCTGGCGCGTTCGCAGTTGTTGGTAGCCACTCGCGGCGAGCAGCTCGCGCAGACGCAAGACCATCTCGGCTTTGCGTTTCATCGGCAGCTTGAAGTTCGCGACGAGCATACGGGTCTGGCGTTTGCGAGCCCAGCGGCCGAGCATTTGTGCGACTTCGAGTGGTCGCCAGGCCATGTCGCAGAAGAGCCAGTCGACCGGCTCATCGGGCTGCCAGTCGAACGCGCTGCCTTGGATGTGACTCAAGCGGCGTTGCTCGAGCAGGCGAGGCTCGAGGCGGGCAGGATCGATCGCGATCACGCGTGCGCGGCGATTCAGGAGCAGCCAGGTCCAGCCGCCCGGAGCGGCGCCGAGATCGACGCACTGCTCGCCCGCGCTAGGGCCGGTGCCGAGCCAAACGAGTGCCTCCTCGAGCTTGCGAGCGGAGCGCGACGGGCGATCGGCGCCGAGCTTCATGCGAGCGCGGCCGCCGGGCCAGATCGAGAGTGCTTGGTCCGAAGGCACGACTCCGAGCGCCGCGAGGTCCGCGGAGCACAGGCAGATTTGAACCAGCTCGGCCGTGCTGCGGCGGAGCTCGGCCGCGTCGATGCGCTCCGCGGAGGGCAGTGCCGCTGCCAGCTGCAGGGCGACTTGCTCCGAGATGCGTTCGGCGCGTTGGGTGAGCCGGTTGCCGCCATCGGTATCCGGAACGAAGACTTGAAGGGCGTAGCGATCGGAATGGATGAGGAGCTTGGCTGCGCTCGCGAGTGCAGTGGCGAGTCCAGCCTCGTCGACGTCGCGCGCGAGCGCTTCGACCGCAAAGCCCTGGCGGGCGAACGTGAGGTCGAGGCGGCCTTGAGGATCGCGGGCGGCGCGAGAGCTGACGACGAGGCCGGGCGCGAAACCGCGTGCGGTCAGCTTGGGCTCGGAGCCGCGGCGAAGCAGGAGCTCCTCGATGCAGTCGCGTTCGGCGCCGTCGCGCGTGGTCCAGAGCCAGTCGCCGATCGCCGGCGGATCGGTCGCAGCCATCAGCTTCGGAAGCTCGCGGTCGAGGATGGCGTCGCGCGGTGCGAGTCCGCCTGCGCGGGGTGCGTCGGGAGCTCCATGGGCTGCGCCCACAGCGCCGGGGCGGTGTCCTCGGGCGTGTGGGTGCGTCGATGCGCGATTGGGCTGCCCGTGCGGCTTGGGGTCTCGCTTGCGGCTGTGGTCGAACTTCACCCCGCGCGCGTTCTTCGGGTCGCGTGGGTTCTTCGGGTCGCGCGGGTTCTTGGAGTCGCGCCCGCCGGCGGCTCCGCGTCGGGCCTCGCCGCGAGTACTAATAGAACGTGTGCGTTGCTTCTGCCGAGTCACGAGTCGCTCCCGTCGCGGCACTCACCGCTCACCGAACCCGTGTTGTTGCGCATAACTCGCCAGCAAGACACCGGCTGCGACCGACACGTTCAACGAATCCACCGCCGCGGTTCCCTCGATTCGCACCAGCATCGTGCAGACTGCTCGCACCGGCTTACTCAAACCCTCTCGCTCGTGACCGAGCACCAACACCGATCGCTTCGGCCACTTCAACGCGGGCAGCTTCACCTTCGCTCTCGTATCGGCACCGATCACCGCGAAGTCGTGATCCACGAACGCCTGCAACGCTGCCGGCATCGCTGGCACACTCACCACCGGCACGTGCTCCGCGCCACCTTCCGCGACGCGCCTCGCTGCCGCCGTCAGCTTCTTGTCCGCGCTCACCAACAGGCCTCGCGCACCGAAGTACGCCGCGCTCCGCAACACCGCACCGAGGTTGTGCGGGTTCTGCACGTCGTCGAGCGCGATCAGCAAACCTTCGTCGCCGACGCGATCCCCGAGCTCACTCAACTCGAGCTCGGGCCGAGGCCTGACGAGCAAACACACGCCTTCGTGATGCACGGAGTCCGCCATCTGCGCGAGCGCGTCGCCGTCCACTTCGCGATAGGCGATCCGCCGCTTTGCCGCTTCACGAAGCATGTCCGCGATGTCGTGTCGCGCTTCCGGCGTGTGGGCGATACTCATCACGTGGTCCGGCCGCTGCGCGAACGCGGCGAGCGCAGCGGAAAGCCCATACACTCGCTCGGCTGACTGCTTTTTCACGCCGGCCTTGTACCACGCGGGCCGCGCACTTGCTGGCAGGGATTCGAGAGGCGGCAGGGATTCGCGAGGCTGCGGCGAGAGCTCAGCCAGCAGCGCGTTGAGGCCAATTAATAGTACTGAAACGCCCGAAAAATCAATAGCTAGGAAAAAAATCGGCCGCTCCCGAGGATGCGAGCTCCCGCCGGCCCTCGGATCGCGCCCGCGACCCGCGAAAGGAGCACACGATGACCTCTCTCAGCCGCAATCACGTTCCATCGTCGAGCGCACTCCTCATGCGCATTCTCGAGCGACCGGAGCTCGTCTCCGCCGTACGAGAGCTTCCGGCCCCCGTGCTGAGCAAGTTGATCGATCGAATCGGCCTCGAAGACGCGGGCGAGCTCGTCGCGCTCGCGAGCACGGCGCAGCTCGAACGCTTGTTCGACGACGACCTGTGGAAAGCTGCCAGCGCCGGGGACGACGAAACGTTTCGCCCGGACCGTTTCGCGCTCTGGCTCAACGTCATGGGCGAAGGTGGCGAAGAGTTTCTCGTCCAGCGCCTGACTGAGCTGCCGCAAGATCTGCTCGCTCTCGCCATCCACCGGCTCGTGCTCGTTCTCGACATGGACTTGCTCGCAGAACAAGTCGCCGGCGCGGGCGACGAGATCGATGGGCTCGAACGCGCGCTCGAGAACTCGTCGTTCGAAGAGTGGGAGGAATTTCGCTTGATCGCGCGCGACGTGAACGCTTGGGACGACGTCTGGAGTGCGCTCTTGTCCCTCGATCGCGATCACCACCATCGCTTGCGCGCGCTGCTCGAACAGTGCTGCGCGATGAGCACGGAGTACATCGGTGGCCTCGGTGGCTTGTACCAAGTGCTGACGTCCGATGAGATGCTCGAGAGTGACGTTGCCGCGGGGCGCGAGGACCGGCGCGCAGCCGAGGGCTTCATCACCCCGGCTGACGCTCGAGGTTTCCTCGAGCTTGCGCGCCGAGGCGAAGCGACCGCTGAACGCGATCCGATCACTCGTGCATACTTCCGCCAGCTCGGGCAAGCGAGCGTGGAAAAGCCCGCCGAATCGCCGGCGCCTGCCGCGCACGGCTCGAAGCTCGCGACGGCCGGCGCCGACGTCAACCAACTCGTGCAGCTCCTAGAGGCAGCAGAAGTCGTATCGCCCGCGAGCGCGCAGCCGTTGGCGGCGCTCACGGCAGGCGCGGGCAAATCGAAGAAGGGCAAAGCCAAGTCGGCGGCCAAGCGCACGGCGCCGCTCTTCGAAGGCGCGATGAGCGAGCTCCGTGAGACTGACGCAGGCGTGTTCTCCGAACGTGTCGAAGAGCTCGGCTATCTCGTGAACGTGCTCATGGCAGGCGGCGACCACGAAGGCCGCCGGCCGCGCCCGCTGGAAGCGCTCGAGACCGTGCTCAAGACGTGTGAAGCCGGTCTACGTAGTCAGTTCAAGGCCAAGACGGTCCGACGTGAACAAGCCTTGTCAGTCCTCCAGCAGACTCCGGCGGACGTCCTGTTTCGTCAGGGCTTTGCCCATGCCGGAAGCAGCGCTACCCCGCAGCAGCCTGAGCGCTCGCGGTAGACGCCGCAGTCTTCATGCTGCCGGCGATCGCGGTGTAAGCGCCGGTCCAGGCTGCTTTGACGTCCGGCGTGAAGTTAGAGCCGAGTACCTTCTCGAACGTCCAGAGCAACACTTGCCCGACGACGTCGTAGTGTTCTGGCTTCGCGCCGTAACCGACGTGATGCTGACCGAGGCTCGACACGAACGCGGTCAGCTTCTCCGGCTTATCGACGTACAGCACGATCGTCGCGAGTGATTGGATCAGCTTCTTGCGCTGTTCATCCATATCGCTCTTGAACAGGGGCCGGACACCCGGCGCGACGTCGAACAGACGATCGTAGAAGATCGTCGCGACGTCGAGTTTGCCTGAAGCGATCTTTTGAAACGAGCTGCGTAAGAGATCAATGGTTGCCGAATCCATGTTTGCCCTCTTCGTCGCGGTGCCTTCGGCTGCGAGGTGCCCTTCCTCGCAGTCGAAACAGGACGTCAGAGTTGCACCAGAATTGCACTCGTTTTGCGCGACGTCATTTCGGTTTTGTAGTGTCAGGTGCGTCGCCGCGCGCTGACACCAACACACTGTGAGGCGGCGTGCCCTCACTACTCATGACCTGTTAACACCGGAGGGTCGATCGCATAGACCGTCGCGTTCATCGCGCTAAATACGCGGCGAAACAGCTTCGGATCGGATTGCGCCCAACCGAGCTCGAGAGAGCGGCCTTGGATCGCGAGATAGTTGAACCGATTTTCGAGAAGCCTATTTCGCCAGGCTTCTCGATCCGGCTGATCGCGAATCAGTCCTCGCCGCAGGCAGGCCGCGCTGTCCGTGGCTTCGATGTCGACATAACTCACGCGATGTTGGAGTCGTGAACCAAACAGCGGATAGAAGAACCAGCCTTCGGTCGCGTTGACGTCGCCGACACTGAACGCGATGCGGCTCGGCGGGAGCGAGTCCACGAATCGCCATAGCTCCGGTGAGCGCGCGCCGGGGTGCAAGTCGACGTCGTTTGCGAATGCGGCATGCCGGCGGCCTTCGCGAACGTGGACCGCGTAGGTCAGTGAGGCGCAAGCCAAAGAAGCCGTGAACACCGCACCGAGGAGCCAGCGCAATCGCCGCTCGCGCGCAACTGCCGTAGCGTGCAGCCAGGTGAGCACGGCGCCGACGCACATGACGACGGCGAGCGCGGCAGACGCACTCCCAACGCCATCGCGCACGAACCTCGCAGAGCCGAGCGCGACGAGCAGGACGCTGCCTCCGAGTGCGGCCAGCAGCCGGCCCAACCATGCCTGCAGCTGCGAGCTGCTGGCGGCACAGCTCAACACTGCCGCGATCAGCGCCGGTGCGAGAAAGCGCGTGTTCGCTTCCCGAAATACACCGTTCCAGGGGCTGACCGCATAGAGCACGCTGAGCGCGACTGCGAGGCCCGCGAGAATCGCAGGCGCTTTCGCGCGAGCGCGCAGCCAAACCCAAAAGCTCAGCGCGAGGCACAGCGGCAAGGCACCCAGGAACAGCCAGCCGGGTCCGAGCGGATAGCGCACCTTCCAGGGTGGCTTTGCCAAGTGATCGAGAACGTCGAGCACTGCGGCTTGGCTCAGCACCGAGCTCTCGCGCACGGCCCAGACATTCGCGAGCGTACCGGCGCCGGGTCCATCACTCGCACCCGGCAGGCCCGCGGGGTAGAGCGGGTTGCCGCAGTGCACGAGGTTGTGCAGGTACCAGGGCAGCGCCACTACGGCTGCGAGCAGCAATCCCCAGCCGGCCGATCGCGCGCACTGGCGCGGCGTGAGCGCTCGCAGCGTGAACAACGTCACGAGTAATCCGAGCGGAAGGTACGCGAGCGCGGTCATTTTGATTGCGGCTCCGAGCCCGAGCCCGAGCCACATCGGTGCGAGCGCGCCCGCGTCTTTTGCGATCAGCGCTCGGAGGGCTGCAGTCAGCGCGACGCACAGCGCAAACGTCATCGGCACTTCGACGTACGCCGGCGTCACGTACGCGCTCAGCGCGGGACAAGCGATTGCGAGCACCGCAGAGGCGTCCGCGGCGAGCCGCCTGACTCCGAGTCGCAATGCAGCGGCACGTACCGCGATCGCGATGCCGAGCCACAACACTGGGTTGACCCAGTGCACGAAGTGGTCGGCGTGAAACGGCACTATCGCGAGGAAGAACAGCGCTTCGCCAGCCTTCGGAAAGCTCTCGTATTGCTCCCAGACGCCGCCAGCTTCGAAGCGATCGAAGCTCCCGGTCTGCAGCCACGCCGCCGGGTAGGTGAGGTGATAGGTCAACCCATCCCAGCTGAGCTCAGGAAGCCACAACCCGCGACAAGCCAGCAGCAGACCGAGTGCACTTGCAGCTGCGAGCGGCAGCGAAGACTGCGTTGCGCTGACACCGGCACGAATGTCTGCCAGCAGCATCGCAGCGCGTTCGCGAGCACGCCGCGACGCAAACCCGAACACGCCGCAGCTGACAGCCGCAAGGACGACGTTTCGGGTGCCGAGCACACCCGCGAAACCCAAGCCCTGCACGACCGCCACGCCCAGGCCCGCGATCGCCAAAAGCAGCTCGCTCACGCGCTCGCCGCGCGAATCCGAGGCCGGCCACAACCTGACGAGCGCGCACGCTGCCATCAGCAGGCCCACGCCGATCGAACCCGCGATCAGACACCCTGCGAGGAAGCTCGCGATCATTCGCAGCCAAAATGTTACGCGCGTGCCTCGAACAACGGAAGCGAGCGGCTACAACCCGAGCAGGACGAGCACGTGATAGGTCGCGACCGAGAGCGCCGCGCTGATCGGAATCGTGAACACCCACGCCCACAGGATCCGCGCCGCGATACCCCAGCGCACGCTGCCAGGCCGGTTCACCGCGCCCACGCCGACGATCGCACCCGTGATCGTGTGTGTCGTCGACACGGGCACGCCGAGCACGGTCGCCATGAAGATCGCCACCGAACCGCCCGTCTCCGCGCAAAAGCCACCGAACGGCTTCAGCTTCGTGAGCCGCAAGCCCATCGTCTTCACGATCCGCCAGCCACCCGACAACGTGCCGAGGCCCATCGCTGCATGGCAGCTCAACACGATCCAGAACGGGATCTCGTCACCCTTCGGAAATTCCTTGCCGAGATAGCCTTGCGAGTAGAGCAGGACCGCGATGATGCCCATCGTCTTTTGCGCGTCGTTGCCGCCGTGGTTCAAGCTGAACGCACCGGCCGACAGCAGCTGTAAGCGGCGGAACCACTGGTCGACCTTGCCCGGGGAGCTCCGGCGCAACAGCCACGCGAGCGCCACGGTCAGCGCCGCCGACATCACCATACCGACGACCGGCGAGATCACGATGAACGCTGCGGTCTCGATGATCTTCGTCGTGCCGAGCACGCCCGTGCCGCCCTTCGCGACGCCGGCACCGATCAAGCCTCCGACGAGCGCGTGCGACGAGCTCGAAGGCAGGCCCCACCACCACGTCGCCAAGTTCCAGATGATCGCGCCGACCAACGCGCCGGTGATCACGGCCAGGTTCACGATCGACGGGTCGATGATGCCTTTGCCGATCGTGCCCGCGACGTGCAGCGGAAAGATCAAGAACGCGACGAAGTTGAGCACGGCCGCGAACGCGACTGCGACGCGCGGCGTCAGCACTTGAGTCGAGACGATCGTGGCGATGGAGTTCGCGGCGTCGTGGAAGCCGTTGATGAAGTCGAACGCCAGCGCGATCAGAACGACGACCGAGACCAGAATGAGCTGATGGTCCATTGTGGGCGTGGGCCGAGCGGCCTGGACTCAAGAGTTCTCGAGGACGACGCCCTCGATGATGTTCGCGACGTCTTCGCAACGGTCAGTCGCGGTCTCGAGTAGCTCGTAGATCTCTTTCCACTTCATGATCGTGATCGGGTTCTGCTCTTCACGGAACAAGCGCGCGAGGCTTCCTCGCAGCAGCGCGTCGGCTTCGTTTTCGAGCCGGTTGATCTCGATGCACTTGTCCAAAATCTTCTGCGGATGTTTGAGGTCGCGAAATCCGGAAACGGCTTCGGCGACGCGCTCCGAGCTGGAGAGTAGGACGCGCGCGAGATCCGCGACTTCCTTCGTCATCACCCGGATGTCGTAGAGGGCCAAGCGCTCGGCGGCCGCTTCCACGAAATCCATCACGTCGTCCATCTTGCTGATCAGACGATGGATGTCGTTCCGATCGATCGGCGTGATGAACGTGGTGTGCAGCTTCGCGACGACCGCGTGCGTGATGCGATCACACTCGTGCTCGATATCGGAAATCGCTTTGGCTTGCGCTTGGATGTCGGCCGGATTTTCGACCATGTCGACGAAAGCCATACAGCCTTCGACGGTCTTCCGACCCTGCTTCTCGAACTCGTCGAAAAACGATTCGTCGCGTGGCAAGAGTCGCATGGGCGCCGTGTATGGAGGCTCGCAGTTCGTATGTCAACGGGGGGTCGTCACGGGGTCGTCAATTTTACGGCCGGCCGCGCTGAAGGTGGCTGTTCCACGTTTCCGGTACGAAATTCGTTCAAATGAATGACGTACCAGCGGTCGTCCCAAGTGATGAGCACGCGGACTTCCATGCGTTGTGCTTTGCCGGCGACGCGGTAGTGAATGAACGAGTGCCGGGACGCCCAATACGGCAGCCTGTTGCCTTCCTCGCGTACGCGGACGAAGCCTCCCCGGTTCGCCAGCTCGAACCTCTCGAATCGAGCGTTTGCCGGGTCCGCGAGGCTGGCGTGTAGGGTGTGGATGTCCGATTCGAAGCGGCGCTTCAACCGGTCGTAGTACTTGCCGGGATCCGGAATGTCCTTCACCAGCAGGAACGCCGCGCGCGGGAAGAACACGTCTTCCGCGCGCTCCGGCGCATCGGCCAGAATCGCTTCGAACAAGCGCTTTGCTTTCTCTGCCGCATCGCTCGCAGCGGGACGCGGTGGTGGCTCCTTCAGGTCGGCACGGTTGTGAGGCGGAACGGCCTGCGGTGGTTGTAGGGGCTCAGCCTCTGCCCACGCAACAGCGCTACACACGCCGAACACAATCGCTACATTCAGCTGGATTCTGCTGCGCTGAGAGGCCCGCACGCGCTCCATGCTGAACGTTGGGGCGCCTCGTGTACACTGGTTCGCATGCCTTTCGCCAATGCTGCCGGTGCCACGATTCACTACGCCGCAGAGGGCGGCGGCCGGGACACGCTGCTGCTTGTGATGGGCCTCGGCGGCCACGCGAGCGAGTGGGGCGGCGCCTTCGTCACCGATCTGGCGAGCGACCATCGCGTCGTGCGTATGGACAACCGCGGCATCGCGCAATCGCAGACTAGCGCTGCGAGCTGGACGATGCTGGACATGGCCGCCGACGTGATCGCGGTCGTCGATGCGCTCGGGCTGCCGAACGTCCAGCTCGCCGGCACGTCGATGGGCGGGATGGTCGCGCAGCTGGTAGCGGCACAGTACCCGGCGCGAGTTTCACGGCTCGTATTGATGGCGACGACGTTCGGCGGCCGCGAGTCGATTCCACCCGAGCCGAAAGCTGCCGCCGTGCTCGCGCCTCCGCTCGGTATGCCGATCGGCGAGCAGCGCCGCCAAGGGCTGCGCGCGCTCACGTCGGACGCGTTTGCGGACGATCACAGCGAATTGATCGAGCTGCTCGTGGCTCAACGCGAACGCAACCCCACCTCCGGGCCGACGTTCAAGGCGCAGTTCGAAGCGATTTTGTCGAGCGATCGCTCCGGGGTCGTGAACTCGATCCGCTGTCCGACACTCGTGATCCACGGCGAAGAAGATCCGCTCGTCCCGGTTCGCAATGGTCACCTGCTCGCGGAGCGCATCGCCGGTGCGAAGCTCGCGCTGCTCGAGGACTGCGGGCACTTGCCGCATCTCGAGCGGCCGGAACAAACGGCGAAGCTGATCCGCGAGTTCTTGGCCGCGCCGCGATGAACGCAGCTGACGGCGGCGGATCCTACTTTTCCCAGAAGCCGTTGATGCCGGACATGTTGAATACCAAGTAGCCGATCACGACTGCGCCGAGCGCCGACGCCCACGCGCCCGAGTCGAAGTTCCCGATGATGAGGATGCCGAGTCCGAGCCCGAGTAGACCGAAGGTGCAACCACACCCGCGGAGCAGTTTGACCTTGGTCGAAGGCTCGTCGTCGCTCGCGACTGATTCAGTAGCGGCTTCTGGGTCGGTCATGAGGATTTAGTTGTGCAGCCAATTGACGACCGCGCCTCCTACGAGTGCGATCACGATCAGCGGTAGGAGCACGATCAAAACGACGAGGCTGATCGCCGCGCCGATAACTACGTAATCTACTAGGCGCGTTCCACGGCGGATGCCACCGCGCTGCTCGATCAGGTCGAGGTTTTTGCGGTTCGCGCGAAAGCCCGCGTCGAACAAGTCCCCGACGATCGGGACGCTGCCCCACAGCTCGTCGATCGCGACGTTGAGCACCATCCGCGCGATCACGACGGCGGGTACTCCCGCGCGAAACGCGTAGTACAGGAGCGTGACGTGGCTCAGCGCCGAAGCGGCGTCGCCGACGCCCGGGACTGCAAACCCGATGATCGCGTCCCAACCGATCCGAAACTTCGTTCCAGGAACGCGGAACGCTTCGTCCATCAGCTTCACGAGTGCGTGCACCCAGGGCGGTGCCGCTTGCGGCGGCAGGCCAGTGGAACCGGGCGCACTTGGGCCGTGCACGATCGGCGCTTGCGGCGGGCGCTCGGAACGTAGGCCGTTAGGAGCGTTCATCCGCCGGAGGGTACCATCTTGCCTACCTCCGCGCTCGGTGTGCGTTGCGCAACGCAACGCCGGTAATCATGCGACAATTGGACGCAGGTTCGTGGCGGGCGTTACTGCTATGCCTCTCGCGGGCGCAATTTGGGTTCGTAGACCCGCTGCAGGAGTGTTGTCGATGAGTCGAAGCTTAGCGGTGGTGTTGGCGTGTGGTCTTTGGGTGAGCGTGCCGGTGATTCTCGCAGTGGGCTGCGGGGATGACTCGGGTGATGACGAGCATGGAGATCATGGCGAACACGATGACGAGCATGGCGATGCGGAGCCGCACGATCACAACGCAGACGTCGGACCGCCCAGCGAGTCGACCTGCCCCGAGGGGGGTTCCGATCTGACGTACGACAACTTCGCGAAGGGCTTCTTCGCCTCGTACTGCTTGCGCTGTCACAGCGCGAAGGTGAAGGGCGATGCTCGCATGGGCTCGCCGGTCGACCACAACTTCGACACGATCGAAGAGATCGAGTTGCTCACGAAGCACATCGACGAGAAGGCTGCGGCGGGCCCGACGGTGACCAACGAGACGATGCCGCCGAGCGGTACGAAGCCGAGTCTCGCCGATCGCAAAAAGCTCGGTGAGTGGCTCGCGTGCGGCGTTCCGGAGTGAGCGCAGGAGTGTCGATTCGGTGACGATCGCTGCGCGAAAACGCGGCGATCGTCGCGGTCGCGCAAACCTTGAACAGGTTGCGTCATTTCGCAATTCAGGGCACACCGTGGGTGACGAGCCGAGCCCGTCTCTCGCCGCGCTGCTCGCGATCATGCACCTCGAAGCACACCTTACCTCGACAGACTTCGCCCACGTATTCGCCCAACTCACGCCACTACGCATCTCGCTCGATCCGAATAGCGACAAGCGTTTCCTCGCGTTGAGTCCACCCGCCCACGTCGGGATCGTCGCTTCGCGCGGGTTGCGGATCGTGACGGATTTGCAGCTGCAGTGGGATGTGATCGGACTGCGTGTGCCGGTTTCGATGAAGCGCGTTTCGGTGTTGTTGTCGCCGAGCATCGCCGAAGTCGATGGGCAGATGGTGTTGATGTTCGGCGTGCGCATCGAGGACGCGGACCTGTCTGCGATCCCGAGCTTCGTCGAGAACGTGCTGCTCGACCGCGTGAACGATGCGCTCGCGAAGAACAAGTCGAGCATCTGCTGGCGTTTCATGGAGACGCTCGACTTCAGCTTTCGGCTGCCGGAGCTCGTGAGCCCGCGGTATCGCGTGCGTTTGTTCGCATCTTCAGGGGCGGTGCGCGTCGACCACCACTCGCTCGTTTTGAGCGTGGATTGGGGCCTCGAAGCGCATCCGCACGAAGTGCATGACGCACCTGTCGTGGCCGAAGACGAGGTCGGCTGAGCCGCCGGTCTCGCGCGCGTATCCAGCGCGTATCGAGCGCAGTACTTGACCTACATGATGTTTTGAGTACCAGTGCCTGAACGCCCCAGGGCGTCTTCACCGGGAGAACTTCATGCTTGATCGAAAGAGCCTGTCGCTTTGTGTAGTGCGCTCGCTGATCGTCTCGGCACTTGCAGTCTCGGTGTGGGCGGGCAGCTCGACCAGCGCGCATGCGGACACCATGATCGCGGCGGACTTCGAAGCGCGCGTGCCGCTCGACCTCGACAACGTCAGCAGCGGTCCAGCGTTCGGGATCCGGCTCGGCCAACAGTTGCATTTGCCGTTGATCATTCTGACGCCGGAGATCGGTTTCAACTGGGGAAGTTTCTCGGACGGTCCGACGATCTATCGCGGGATCCTCGGCGCGCGCGTCGGCATCGGTGAGATCTTGCGGTTCGGCGTGCAAGCGCACATCGGCTTCGGCCACTACAGCTGGGACATCGCGGGCGAGGACGTCTCACACACCGGCTTCACGCTCGACGGTGGCCTCTTCTTGGATCTCACGATTCTGCCGCTGCTCGACCTCGGCGTGCACGCGGGATACGCGCGGGTCTCGGGCGACGCGGAAAAAGGTTTGGAACCGGCGCAGTGGCTCGCATTCGGCTTACATGCCGCGCTGATCATTTAGAGCTGCTCCGCAGCATCGATTCGAGCCGCGGCCAATCGAGTGCCGCGGCGAGCTGCCGAGCCAAACGATCGTAGGGGTCTTCTTGCGGCTCGGGTGGCGTGACGCTGCTGGGCAACCCGCGTTTCTCGCGCAACCACGCGAGAAACGCGGCTCGCGCGCTTTCGTGATCGAACACGCGGTGCAGCATCGTCGCCATCACGGCACCCTGCCGGCTGCCCTCGGGCTCACCGTCGTCGAGCCGAACGAGCGGCTCCGCCGCGTCGAACATGCGGCCGTGGTGGAGCCAAAAACCATCGATGCGTGCGTCGCTCGCGAGCAGCCAGTGTCCACTCACTTGGCGTGTCAACTTCGGAAGCTCGTAGCGCGTGCGGTGCGGCAACAAACCGAGCGCCGTCGCCGCGCTCGTTTGTGATTCGATCGCGTCGGGATCGTCGATGCGCGTGCCTAAGATCTGCGCTCCGCCGCAGATCCCCAGGATCGGTTCCTGCCGCTGCGCGCGGCGCGCTAGTGCGCGATCGAGGCCGTGGCTGCGCAAAAACTCGAGGTCGTGCAGCGTGCTCTTACTCCCCGGCAGGATCACCAGGTCCGCTTCGAGCAACTCGCGTGGTGCAGCCGTCAGCCGCAAGCTCACGCCGGGCTCGCGCGCGAGTGGCAACATGTCTTCGAAGTTCGCGAGACACGGCGTATCGACGACCGCGATCTCGAGTTGGTTCAGCTCGGCACGCGGCCGACCGCGATGACGCGCGAGTGCGAGGCTGTCTTCGTCGGGAAGGGCGAGGTCGTCCAAGAAGGGAACGACGCCGAGCACCGGCACACCCGAGCGCTGCGCGATGAAGTCGAGGCCGGGCTCGAGGAGCGCGCGCTCGCCGCGGAACTTGTTGATGATCACGCCGCGCACGCGCGAGCGGATGTCGCTCGGAAGGAGCTCGAGCGTGCCCAGCACCGACGCGAACACGCCGCCCCGATCGATGTCGGCGACGAGCAGCACTTGCGCGTCGGCCGCCCGCGTGGCGGCGAGGTTCGGGAGATCTCGCGCTTGAAGATTGACTTCGGCGGGGCTGCCGGCGCCCTCCAGGATCAGGATCTCATGTCGCGCGCGAAGCCGAGTCAGCGCCTCGGTCAGCGCCGCTTTCAGCTGCGGCCCGCGTTCCAAGATCTCACGAAACGACAGGCTGCCTTGAGACTTCCCGTGCACGACGAGCTGCGAGCGCATGCCGGGCTCGGGCTTCAGCAGAATCGGGTTGTGGTCGACGCAGGGAGTGACGCGCGCAGCGAATGCTTGCACTGCTTGGGCGACACCGATCTCGCCTCCGTCCGCGCACACGTACGCATTGCGTGCCATGTTTTGGGCCTTGAACGGCGCGACTGAGAGGCCTCGATTTGCGATCGCGCGACACAGGCCTGCGACGATCGTGCTCTTGCCCGCATCGGACGACGTGCCGAAGACCATCCAGGTTGCGGCGGTCATCGCGGCAGCTCCCCGAGGCCGCGTAGGAGCCGCTCACTCGCGACGGCGTCCCCGGCGGCGACGCGGAGATACTCCGGCAAGCCGAAAGAGTTGCAGCTGCGCACCAGCAGTTGATGGCGGCGCAGCAGTTGCTCGCGCGCGCGATCCGCGTCGGCAACCTTCAGCAGAAAGTAGTGCGTCTCACTCGGGACGACGGGAAAACCGAGCGCTGCGACTGCCGCCGAGAGCTGCTGGCGAGCCGCGAGCAGGAACTCGCGCGCTTCACGCACATGCTCTGGATGCTCCATCGCCGCGATCACGGCCGCTTGTGCAGGCGCGCTGACCGTCCAGGGCGGACGTTGGGCGTCGAGGCGCGCGATCCACGCCGGGCTCGCGAGCGCATAACCTGCGCGCAACCCCGCGAGCGCGTGGTCCTTCGTCAGCGATCGGATGACGATGACGTTTGGTTCGCGCTCGAGCCGGAGCTTCGCTTGAGCGTGTTCGGTGGAGAGCGACAGGAACGCTTGATCGAGAACGAACTGCAGGTGTGGGTGCTGCGCGATCAGCACCTGCAGCTCCGAGTTGCCGAGCGCGCGGCCGGTCGGGTTGTTCGGCTGGCACAAGTACACCGCGCACGGAGCGCACTGGCGAATCGCAGCCTCGATGCGGGCGAGGTCGAGCGCGAAGCCGTCCGCTTCCAGCATGTCGATCTGCGCACACGTCACGTCGTGCGCGCGCGCCGCGGCTGCAACTTCGCCGAACGTCGGCCCCACGATCAACAGCGGCTTGCCGCCAGCTGAGCGCCGTAAGTCCGCGACGAGTGCCCACAAGAGCTCCACGCTGCCGTGCCCGAGCATCACGCGCGAAGGGTCGCAGTCGAGCGCGTTTGCAACGGCGTGTCGCGCACGGCTCGCGGTTCGGTCCGGATAGTCCGAGATCGAAGCTTCTGCCACCGCGCGTTGCACCGCCTCGTGCGGCCCGCGAGGATTCACGTTCACCGAGAGGTCGAGAACGCTCTGCGGAGCGATGCCGAAGCGTGCGAGCTCGCGCGGATCGAGGCCTCCGTGCACACGCGATTCGTTCGGTGATTCAGCCATACACACCGTCCAGCCCGAACCAGTACACGGCAACTGCAGCAAAGGACAGCGCCAAGAGCCCTGCGCGACGGCCCAGCGAGATCGCGCGCGGGATGTCTTCGGGTGTTGCCGCAGGAAGCCCGTCTCCGAGCGCGTAGTGTCCCGGCTTGTCGAGCTTCACGCCCAGCAAACCGGCGGCCATCGCCATCGGATGGCCGGCATTCGGGCTCGCCGTGCGCGCGTGGTCGCGCGACCAGACTGCAAAGCCGCGCGCGAGAGAGACGCCGCGCAGACTGAGCCCCGCCGCTGCGAGCAGCAATGTGGTCAAACGCGCGGGGACGACGTTTGCGAGATCGTCGAGTCGCGCCGCCGGTTTGCCGAGCCACTCGTACTTCCCGCGGTAGCCGATCATCGCGTCGAGCGTGTTGATCGCGCGATATGCGACTGCACCTTCGACGCCGAAGCACACCAGAAAAAATAGTGGCGCGACCACGCTGTCCGAGAGGTTTTCCGCGAGCGACTCGACAGTGCCGTTCGCGAGACCGTTCGCGTCGAGCTCGGCCGGGTCGCGACTGCACAACCAACGCAGCCGGGGCCGCGCTGCTTCGAGGCCTTGCTCGCGCAGCGTGCGAACGAGCGTGCGCGCGGCTTCGAGCAAGCCGAACAGGCACACGCACGAATACAAGATCAGCACCTGCAGGAGCACGGACACGACGGGCCACGGCTGCGTGAGCACGAGTGCGCCGTGCACGATGCCGACTGCCGCCGCGGGCAAGCCGAGCGCGATGAAAACACCAGCCGCAAACGCGCGCGCCGACCCGACAGTCGGCGCGATGCGAACGACGCTCGCAGCGGCGCGGCCGTACCAAGCGACCGGATGCAGCGCGTCGGGAATGCGTACGAACAGGTCGGCGACGCATCCGCTCGCGTACACCAAAAGGCTCAAATCCGAGCTGAAAAGCGCGAACGACACGAACGACCATCCGATCCGAGCTGGAGGTGGCGCGACGATGCGTGGGGGGCAGGGTGGTGTCAAGGCCGCGCTTGACTACGGTCCGTGCGTGACGCACGGTCGGCGCTCGCGAGAGACGTGCATGCGTAGGTTCAGGATCGGTGCGACGTCGTTCGTGTATCCGGCAGGTTGGCTCGCCAATGTCGAGCGGCTGGCGCGCGCGCCTGCACGCCCCGCACGTATCGAAGACGTCGAGCTCTTGTTCTTCGATCCGACGGGTCCCACCGGTTTGCCGGACGCTGCGGAGTTTGCAGCATTGCGCGCGCAGCGAGCACTAGGGCTCGGCTACTCGGTGCACACACCGCTCTCTGCGAGTCTCGCGAGCGAAGACGAAGCGCGGCGCTGCGATGGGGTTAGCGAAGTTTTGCGAATTCTCGAGTTTTGCCGACCGCTCGAGCCTGACGCGTACGTGATTCACGTTTACCACGGCGACTCGGAAGGTGGCCCACGGCCGAGTGATCTGTCGGCCTTTCGCGCGCGCGCGACGCGCTCGCTCGAAGCGATTGTCGCGAGCGGCGTGCCGGCGGCGCAGCTGTGCGTCGAATACTTGGACTACGACTTGGATCTGCTCTCGCCGGTCATCGAAGCGCTCGACTTGAGCGTCGCGCTCGACGTCGGACACTTGCTGCGCGACGGGCGCAACTGGCGCGAGATTTTGAAGCGGTACTTGCCGCGCACGAAGCTCGTGCAGTGGCATGGCACGGCCCCGGGCGGTCGCGACCACAAGAGCTTGGCGCACGTTCCGCGCGAGACTGCACGCGCCTTGATCGCGGACCTGATCGCGGCAGACTACCGCGGGGTGCTCACACTCGAAGTCTTCAACCCAGAAGACTTCGAAGAGTCGCTCTCGATCGTGAACGGTTTGCTCGCGGAGCACGGCGCATGAGCCAGCCGCAGCTGATCGTCGTCGGCGGTGGTGTTCGCTCGGGCAAGAGCGCGTTTGCGCTCGAGCTCGCACGCGGCCTCGGCGAACGGCGCGCGTTCGTCGCGACCGCGCAAGCGTTCGATGCCGAGATGCGCGAACGGATCGACCGGCACGTCGAAGAGCGAGGCCGACAGTTCGAGACCTACGAAGAGCCGCGCGAGCTGACGGCGCTCTTGAACCGCGTTCAAGCCGACGTCGTGGTCGTGGACTGCTTGACGCTCTGGCTCTCGAACCTGCTACTCGCCTCGCCCCAACCGCGCGGTCCAGAGATCGAACGTGAGATCGAACGGTTCGCCGAGGCGCTGTCGATGCGGCGCAACCACGTGATCCTCGTCACGAACGAGGTCGGCATGGGCGTCGTGCCCGAATCGGCGCTCGGGCGCTTGTTTCGCGATCTCGCCGGCCGCGCGCATCAGCGAGTCTGCGCGAGTGCCGATCAAATCTACTTCGCCGCTCTCGGCTGCATGCTTCGCTTGCGTCCCGACCCGGTCGCGCTCGTCTCGGGGGTCCGGTGACTGCCGTGACCACGCCCTTGGCGTCATTGCGCCTCGCGTTCGCGTTTCTGACGCGGATCCCGGTGCCGATCGGAACGGTCAGCCCGCCGCAGCTCGGAGCGGCAGTCGCATTTTTTCCGCTCGTCGGCGCGGTGCTGGGCGGCCTACAGCTGCTCGCTCTCTTGCTGTTACCCGACGACCTCGATCCCGCACTGATCGGAGTCGTGCTCGTCGCGCTCGGTGCGGCCGTGACGGGTGCACTTCACCTCGATGGCCTCGCAGACGTGTTCGACGGGCTCGGCGGTGGTCGCGGAGATTCCCGACGCATGCTGGAGATCATGCGTGATCCGCGGATCGGCGCGCACGGTGCGACTGCACTCGTGCTGGTCCTGCTGGCCAAGGTGTACGCGAGCGGGGGCTTGGCCGCGCGCGGATTGCCGGCTGGCTTGTTTCTCGCGCCGGTGTGCGCGCGGCTAGCGGCGGCGGTGTTGATTCGGGGCTTTCCATATGCGCGTGCCGAAGGCGCCGGCCGGAGCTTTCGCGATCACGCGCATTGGCAACACGTC
>DASRXR010000095.1:0-19222 GCA_035687405.1 Polyangiales bacterium | reverse complement strand
CGCGGTTCCGCTCTTTGCGAGCGCGTGCTCTAGCGATGAAGACGGTCCGGATACGAACGACGGCGATAAACCCGCCGTGTCAGTGTCGAAGGAAGCCCTCATTAACCGCGCTTACATCGTGAGCAAGTTGTCCGATGAGCTGACGATCATCGATCTCAAGAAGCTCGAGATCATCGGCCAGGTCCGCACGCTCGGTGAGGGCAATCACATGGCGGAGCTCAACGCGGACTTCACGAAAGCGTTCGTCGACTCTGCGGAGACGAACGAGTCGGTCGTCGTCGATCTGAAGAAGCTCGAGGTCACGAACCGTCTCGAGATCACGGGCCATCCGACGCACCTCTCGTTGAGCCGCGACGGCAAGATGATGGCGATCGTCGAGGAAGAGGACAACGCAATCTCGTTCGTCGATCCGAAGACGGAGACGGTGATCAAGCGGCTCGAAGGATTCATGACGCCACACTTCGTGCGCTGGGCGCCCGATGGTCAGTTCGCGTACGTCGCGAACATCGGCGCGCACTTCTTGACGAAGGTCGACATTCAGAAGCTCGAGATCGTCGGAACGATTCCGCTCGACGGCATCGAGCCGACGCCACGGGCTGCATTCGCCGAGGACGAAACAGGCTTTGCCGACGCGCAAATCGACTCGGACGGCATCCTGCACGCGGCCGATATCGGGAAGGGTCGCGTCCTCGTGTACGACACCAACTCGCAAGAGAAGCTGCCGGAGCTCGAGGTCGGGCCGAAGCCCTGGATCGTCTACGCGGAGCATCCGTTCACGACGATTCAGGTGCGCCTCGTGCCGAACTTGGGCGACATGACGATCACGTCGATCAAAGCGAAGACGCGCGCTGTCTCGATGATTCCGGACGCAGCCGATCACGACTCGAACGGCGTGAACTACTCGCCGCTCGTGCCCGACAAGGCATTCGTGATGAACCGGTTGAAAGAAGAGATCTCCGTGATCGACACGGACACTGGTGAAATCACGGATCATATCGCCGTCGGTGGCACGACCGAAACTGCATCGACGACTCCGGACGGCAAGTGGATCGTCGCGGCGGTGTCGAGCGCGAATAAGGTCGTCGTGATCGACGCGGTCACCAACGAGATCGTGAAGACGTTCGACAATGTAGGTAAGTACCCGTGGAGCGTCACCATTCCGAACGGTCAGAACTACTGCCACTGAGTGTGTCGTGAGCGCGCGGAAGTCGCCTGCGAAGGTGGCTTCCGCGTTTGAGTCTGTGACGTTCTGACTGCGAGCTCCCCACCGGTCGTGGAACGGCCGCAAGGTCGCTTATACTGGCGCGTCCAAGGAGCCAGCATGCCGACCTCGAGACTCGAATCGCGCTTGGGCCGCAGTCTTCGCGCAACGTTCCGCTGGTCCGCGTGTTTGATCGTCGTCGCCGCGTGTGGCGACAGCGGAAGCTCGGACGACGCAGGTATCCGTGGCGACGGTTCCGTGAGCGACGCCGGTACGCTGCCCGCGAAACCGTGCGAGCCGCAGCCAGCGGCGACGCCATCGCCGGCACGCTGCAGCGCGAACCCTGAAGACACGAGCCTGCCTCCCTGCGAGCAATGGGCGAAGGTCGAGCCGGCCGGCGCCGTCTGCAGCGATGGGAGTCAGTACAAGTTCTTCATCAACTTCACGACGCGCAGCGACAACTTGGTGGTGATGTTCGAACCAGGCGGCGCGTGTTGGGACTACGAGAGCTGCAGCGGCGGACAGCGCGGCGCCGCAAACCCGCATGGCATTCCGGACGATCACATGTCCAATGCGCAGTACTTGAACCTGCTGCGGCGCACCGACGACAATCCCGCGCGCGACTACAATTTCGTGTTCGTCAGCTACTGCACGGGCGATGTCCACGCGGGCGATAAAGTCGCGACGTATGCGGACCCTGCGGGTGGGCCTGCGCTCACGTATCGACACGTCGGGCTCGCGAACAGTCAGAAAGTCGTCGACTATCTGGCGGAGCGCTTCCCGACCGTTCCGCAACTTCTCGTCACGGGATGCAGCGCCGGGGGCATCGGGGCGCTTCAGAACTATGCGTTCTTTCGCAACGGCTTGACGGGGACGCAGTGCGGCTACTTGCTCGATGACTCCGGTCCGTCGTTTCACTCCGACGGCAACTCGAAGCAACTGCAAGCCATCGTGCGCACGGCATGGAATCTCGACACGCTCTTCGCCCGCCTGTCGGCAGCGGTCGACGTTCCGGAACCAGACTTCGGCACTGACTTCGGGCGATTGAATACTGCGCTCGCGGACCACTTTCCGAGTGATCGCATCGCGCTGACTGCGTACCGCATGGACTTCAACTACTCGCTGTACTCCTACGAGCGGTTCTTTCCCGGCTCGACGCCGGCGGACATTCACGACTACTTCTGGCAGGACTTGCAGGCGTTGCTCGAGACCTACGACACGCGTGCGAACCTCGGCTACTACGTTCCGTACTTTCGGCACGACAACTGCAGCCACTGCGTCTCGATCCCTCCGATCGATCACGACACCGACATCATTCTCACGATGCCGTGGTTGGGAAGCGAGATCAGCGCAGCCGGTGCGACCCTGCGGACGTACGTCGAACAGTTGCTCGATGATCGTCAGCCGCTTCCAAGGATCGTCGAGATGGTGCGTCCGGATACCGACTTCACGAGCGAGGAACTCAGAATGTGCCTGACCCCGGACCCGAGCGATTGACGATCCGCGCGGCCAGCGTCTCCGCGCCGAACGTGAATTCTGACCGCCGGTAGCCGCCTCGGGACACTGACTGTAATCGGGTCCTCGCGAATGGCTCATGTGCGCGGCAGATGCTGGCTTTGCGTGCTCGGCGGCCTCGCTGCGCTCTACGGCTGCTCGTTCCAAGCCCGGTATGCGCAGACCGCGAGCGAACCTGCAGATTCCGGAATTATCTCGAGCACTGCGGGCATGACTGCGCCGCCTCCGCTTCGGGACGCTTCGACCTCGACCCCGGCCGGTCCAGGTACACATCTCGGCACGGGCTCGGGCCCGAGCTCCGGGGCGACCATGGACTGGGAGTTGGATGCGGCGGTTTCGAATCCATCCCGCGACGCGGAGGCCGATATCGACACCTCACCCGTCTGCCCGTCGTCGCTCGAGCAGCGGCTCACGGTCAGCACGATCGGTACCGGCGTCGACATTCGGTACAAGCGTCTCGGATACGACAACTACCCGCTCGACGAGAACATCTTGTTCAGCGTCTCGCCCGGCGGCGGCATGTTGCTCGCGTTTCGAGAGAACAACGGCAATCGCATCCGCGTGACTCGGTTGAACGCGCAGCTCACGCGCGACGGGCCGGATCTCGTCGTCTACGCGATCGATCTCGGCGGCTTGGTCGCACACGACGACAGAAGCTTCACGCTGCTGACTCGTCGCGATGATCCGGGCGAACCACTGCGGGACACGACTACGACGGACGCGATCGGCAAAGCCGCCTTTCTGATTCACATCCTCGGCACCAAGGAATTGTTTTCAGTTCCGCTGACGGGCACGAGCAGCATCACGCGCGCGAGCGATCCGATGGCGCGCGATTGCGCTCCGTCGCTGAACGGCAGGCTGGTGTGGAACGGCTCGAAGTATGGCGCGTACTTCGCCGTTCACGGCTGCGAAGGTGATCCGCACGAGCCTTACTACGGCGACAAGCTCGTGTACGTCGACGGCAACGGCAACTCCCTGAAGGGTGGCTGGAGCTGGAATTGCAGCATCAGTCAGGGGATGCGCTTGCTTCCGGAGCGCGACAAGTTCACGTCGTTCTGCATGTCCGACGGCGCGCCGTACGCCGGTCTCAACCTCGTGACTGAAGGCGTCGAACCACGGCAGCTCGCGCCCGAGCGAGTCGCCGCGGGCTACGCCGCTGGCCGTTTCGGATCGGTCGTGCGGCTGAACGGCAGGTACGTAGTCGCCTGGTCGTCACGCGGCGTTCCCGATGAAGTCGCTTCGGCGCGCCGGCCTGATCAAGCGAGCAAGCCCGCGCCCGACGTCGCGCTGCTTCAGCTCGACCCCGATTACAACACGGTCATGGCGCGGACTTGGCTCACGGAAACTCCCAACGTTGCGGAGACGAACCTGCACATCGCACCGTACGGGCCGCGTCAGCTGCTCGTCGTGTGGGACAACGTCGAAGCTCTGCGCTGCACTGAATGGACATGCTGGGGCACGTACACCGGCACCAGCGCCCGCTTGATGGACTTGAACGGCAACTTCCTCACGCCGGACGTTCGCATCGATGCGCCGCCCAACAGCGAGCAAGACATCGTCGTTTTTCCAAATGGCGACCTGGGTTGGGCGTTCGTTCGAGACGAGGCGCGCGACTTCGCCGAACCGCTGCCGAACAATCGGGGCATTCCGACGGTGCCCCCGAAGCAACAGCTCAGCATCGCTCGGCTTCGTTACTGCGAGTGACGCGGCCTCGTGAAACGGCCAGTGAATTGGCCGCACGCCGCGAGCTTTTCTGACCGGCGATCGGGCGCTCGGGACACAACCCCTGTGTCGGAAGCGCCCGGCGCATCCTCGAGAGCCAACAGTTCATGACAAAACACGTGCGACTAGTCGTATTCCTGCTGGCGGCGGTGCTTGCTGGCGTCGGCTGTTCATCGGATGACAAACCGTCGTCAGCCGCTGACGGCGGCAGCGCCGGCACGTTGACTAGCGCGGGCGGTGCGGGTGGTACGGCGGGCGCCGCTGCGGGCAGCTCAGGTTCCATCACGACTGCAGGTGGCTCGGCGATATCGACGGCCGGAGCAGACGGGCGAACGACCGCAGGCACGGGCGGACGCGGTGCCGGCCGCGGCGGCATGGGTGGGGAGCTCGCGAGCTCGGGCCGCGGCGGCGCGAGTGGCGCTGCAGCTGGCAGCGGCGGAAGTCCAACCATGACACCGACCGGCCCCGCTACGCCGCTCGATTGTGGCCCGACCGGCGTCGCGATCGAAAACGCCGGGCCTCCCAAGAACCGCGTCAACTACGTGATCCTGGGCGATGGGTACACGCAGGATCAGCTGGACACGACGTTCATCTCGCACATTCAAAACGCGATGAAGAAGCGGTTCAGCGAAGTGATCGGGCAACCGTACGGGCGCTATCGCAAGTTCGTGAACATTTGCGCGATCAAGCTGCCGAGCGCGAATGGTCCGATTGGCAGCGGGACAACCGCACTCGACTGCACGGGTGACGACCAAAGCCGCCTCGCGAACTGCAACATGACGAAGGTAAATGAGGCGTTCAAAGCGAACGTCCCGGCGTCGTTCGAGATCGACTGGAAGGCGGTCGTGCTGAACAACGCCGCTTGGTGGAACACCGGCGCGACAGTCATGTTGTGGTCGGGCGCCAACAAGGACGCGGCGGGTGCTGCCTTGCACGAGGGCGGTCACGGCTTTCATCAGCTCGCGGACGAGTACACCGGCTCCGAGTCGAACTGCGCGCGCGAGTTCAACGAGGTGAACTCGACTGCCGATCAGGCGAAGACCGCGGGGAAGTGGGACCTCTGGCTCGGTTACGACCAGGCGGGTGCGACCGGAATGCAGACGACGGTCGCCGGCAGTCGGTACTGCATGAGCGGGCAATATCGGCCGACGAGCAACTCGATGATGAACCAGCTGTTCGGAGACAAGCCGAACACTTCGTTCAACTCGGTGTCGCGCGAAAAGATGATCATGGACATCTGGCGCGCGGTGACGCCGATCGACGAGACGCTGCCGCCTGCTGGAAAGCTCGACGCGGCTGGGATGTTGCAAGTGCGCGTGATCGATCCGGCCGTGATTGCCGTCGATTGGTCCGTCGACGGCAACGTCGTGAAACAAGCCGGCGGAGAAACCTTCGATCTCGCGGCCCAAGCGCTCGGTACCGGGTCACACACGATCACAGCAAAAGCGTACGACACGGCGGGCATGGAACTGATCCGCTACACGACCGGAACCCAATACGGACGCATGAACTGGGCTCGGTCGCAGCAGACAGTCAGCTGGACGATCGACGTACCATGAGCTCGAAGCGGCAAGTCGTCGTGCTGGTTGCCGCCGCCAGCTGCGCGAGTTTTCTGTGCCTGTTCGGGACGGACTTGCAGGATGCTCCGGTCGAGCCGCTGCCTGCCGCGTCGGTCCCCAAGCCGCCCAGCGAGACCGCACGGGCGCGTTCGCCGTCCCTCACGACCATCGTACGGCATGAGACCGGCCCAAACTCGCAGCCATCAGCGGCAGCGGACCTCGAGGGTCATCCCCATCCGATCACGCCCGAGCACGAGCGGATCCAGCGCGAGCTACAGTTGATTCAGCAGCTCAACGACGCGCTCGATCTGCGAGACGCCCCGCACCTGCGAGTTTTGATCGCGGACTACGCGCGGGAATACCCGGACGATCCGAACGCGATGCGAGCAGGCTACGAGCGCGTTGCAGATTGCATCGAGGAACCCGGGGAGCGCACACGCGAAGCCGGTCGCGACTACTATGAGCGCGAGCGCGCCTCGACCCTGCGGCGGTACGTGCGGAGAATCTGCCTCGAGTAAACGCGCGCAGTGTGGCTGTCAGTCTTTCGACCAGCCAACCCACAGCAGCAGCTCGCAATCTTCGGTCGCTTCGATCCCGTACGGCACGCGCTTGTCTATGGACAGAAGCTGATTTGCTGTGAGCTCGACGATCTCGGTCGGCACGTGAACGCGCATCGCTCCACGCAGCGGCTGGATCGCGAGCGGCTCGCTAGCTTCGTGCTCCTGGACGTGTTTGCCTTCGCGCAGCACCACCAGCACTACGCGAAGATCGCGCTGCTTCAGCAAGGTCCGCGCGTTGTGTCCGTGTGTGTGCCAAATCGGCTCCGCATGCAGCTGTGCGACTTCGCTCGGCAGATCGAACGTCAGCAGCGGCCCCGTGAGTGGGCGCGGGGTGCGATCCGAAACGAATTCACTGATGGCGATTCGCTGCCGTTTGTCCATGGCAATCTTTCTAGCCTTTAGATAGTCACCTGGCATGCACCCGCAACTGGAGCTGCTACGAGTCCCGAGATGGATGCGCTGAACCGGAGCCTGCCCGCGAGCGACCCGTATTCGAATCGATGGCTGGTGTTCGGATTGGTCGGCGTCGGTGTGTTCATGGCGACGCTCGACTCCTCGATCGTCAACGTCAGCCTGCCCACGATCGCTCACTACTTCGGTGCGCCGCTCGGAGCTGCAGTCGAGTGGGTGGTCATCGCGTACCTCGTCACGGTCGCCGCACTCTTGCTCAGCATCGGGCGGGTCGCGGATCTCGTCGGCAAGAAACCCGTCTGGATGACAGGCCTCGCGATCTTCACGCTCGGCTCGATGGTGTGTGGTGCGGCACCGAGCTTGCCGCTTCTGATCGCGGCGCGCGTGCTGCAAGGCATCGGTGGCGCCAGCTTGATGGCGATCAGCCCGGCCATGCTCACGTCGGCGTTTCCGCCGGAGCAGCGCGGCCGTGCGATCGGGCTCAATGCCGTGACAGTCGCAGTCGGTGTGAGCGCGGGCCCCACGCTCGGCGGCCTGATCGTCGAGCACGTGTCGTGGCGCTACATCTTTTACCTCAACGTGCCGATCGGCGTGCTCGGCTTGATCGCGACGTTTCGGCTCTTGCCCTCCGACACGCGGCGCGTGAGCTCACGCTTCGACCCGATCGGCGCCGTGCTTCTCGCGCTGGCGCTCGCGTCGCTGACCGCCGGCATTTCGCTCGGTCAGGAGCTCGGGTTCACGAAGCCCGTGCCGCTCGCCCTCGACGTCATGTGTCTGATCGCTGCCGTGTTGTTCGTGTTTCACGAGCGAAGGCATCCTCATCCGGTCGTCGACTTCAGTCTGTTCCGGAATCGATTGTTCGCATCGGCCAGCTCGAGTCAGGTGCTCAGCTTTCTCGCGTCGTTTGGCATCAGCTTGCTCATGCCGTTCTACTTCGAGCAGCTTCGCGGGTTCGGAACGCAGGAGACCGGTTTGTTGCTGACGCCGTTTCCAGTGACGATCGCGATGGTGGCACCGATCAGCGGTGCGCTCGCAGACCGGATCGGGACGCGCTGGCTCGCGGTGACGGGCATGTCGCTATTGTGCGGCGGACTGCTGTTGATGTCGGGCCTGGGTGCCGCGAGCTCGAAGCTCGACATCGTCTTGCGTTTGATGATGGCGGGCTTCGGACAGGCGCTGTTTCAATCCCCAAACAACTCGGCGCTGCTGGGCTCGGCGCCTCCGAACCGGCAGGGCCTCGCGTCGGGTTTGCTTGCGACGGGCCGTGTGATCGGACAGAGCTTGAGCGTCGCGTTTACGGGTGCGGCATTCGCAGCGTTCGGCGGTGCGACCGCAGGTCTCGCGCTCATGACGCATACCTCGACGAACGAGGCGGTCGAGCGCGGCATCTTCCTGCATGCGTTCTCGAGCGCGATGCAGCTGCTCGCGGCATTTGCGGCACTCGCCGCGCTCACGTCGCTAGTGCGTGGCCGAGAGCGCGCGCGTGCGGCGCAA
This sequence comes from Polyangiales bacterium, assembly GCA_035687405.1. Classification (GTDB taxonomy): domain Bacteria; phylum Myxococcota_A; class Polyangia; order Polyangiales; family JAFGIB01; genus JADGRF01. The sequence goes on along the minus strand of DASRXR010000095.1, from coordinate 10,760 downwards.
CCGCTCGCGCCGATCTGACCTCACATCTTCAGCGACGTGAACATGTTGAGCGGTGGCAGCGACACGCTCTGTCCGATCGCGGGTGGTTTCCACGGCACCGGCTTCGTGCCCTCCCAGCTGAGCCAGAGCCGCGCGGGCGATTCGAGCGCGTCCGGGAACTTGAACTGCACCTTCACCGGGTGACCTGCCGCATCGGAGTCGACGACCCATGTCCGCATCGACTCGAACGAGAGCTTCGAATCCTTGCGCGGCAGATCGTCGAGCCCGCAAAACACGCGCTCGGCTACTCGCTCGCCCCAACCCTGTGCGACGGTGACCTCGAGCGTATTCGCATCGATGCGCGCGACCTGCATCGGCGACCAGCCGGCGTAGAGCTGTTGCATCGCCTTGGGTGCGGCATCTCCGGAGCGCTCCCCCACGATCGACCAGGCGTAGAGACTCAGCAGCTCGATCGGAAGGTTCACGAACACTACTTGCGATGCGGGATGCTCGCGCACTTGCGCTGCGATGTCGCGTGCACCGTTTTCGATCGGCATACCCTGGCCGAGCGTCGGTACGAACAGAAGCACCGGCAGCACCAAGTGCAATCCAATCAACGCGTACCGCGTTCCGCGCGCGAAGCGAGAGGCGCTGGCAGCAGCCGTCGCGATCAGGCTCGCGATCAACGCGAACGCCCCGAAGCTCGCTGAGATGAGCAGCCGATCTTGTGGCTGTGTCGTGAACAACGGCGGCAGGCACAGGAGCGCTCCGACCGCGAAGAACACGTTTGCGCGCGTGCGTGGCAGCGCGACCACCAAGCCGTAGAGCAGCGGTACACAGACCACGAGTGCGACCACGCGAACGGGCGCGGGAGGCAACACCATCGCGGCGCCCACCTCACTCAGCCCGAACAGTGACACCAGCCACGTGGGCAGATCGAGGATGCCTTGAGCGAGCACGAAAAACGGTTGCGATAGGTCTCGATAGAAGCTCGTGCCATGCGCTCCAAACCCGCCCGCGAGATAGATCACGGCCCAACATACGAACACGACGAGCTGAGGTGCGAGCGTGATCGCGCGGTCGCGAATGCTGCCCGCCTCGAACGCGAGCGCATACGCGATCAGATACGCGAACACTGCGACGCCCGCTTCGGCCGACAAGAGCGCGAGCGCAACACATGCGGCACTTGCACCGTGCAGGCGCAGCTGCTTACTGAGAGCTTGCGACACGCGCGCGCTGGTTGCGTACTTGCGCGAGTGCACGTGGAGCAGCAGCGCCGTGAGTGCAAACAAGCTCGCGAGCAGCGTGTTGCGGCCGGAGATCCAACCGATCGTCGGCGCGTGCCCGTCGTCGATTGCAAACATCAACGCAGCGAGCGCAGCCCAGCGCGGCCGCAGCGGCAAGAGCTCGCGGTACAGAAGCCAGGCGACCCACACGAGCGCGGCGTAGAGCAGGTTGCTGGTCAGATGCATCGCCCACGCTGCATTCGGCCACAGCTGAAACTCTGCGAAATGTGTGACCGCAGCGAGCGGGCGCAAGAACTTCACCGAAAGCTCGGGGCTCGACCACCAGGCGAGCTGGCCGAGGCTCCGCAGCGACGTCGCGCGTGCGGGCGAGATCTCGAACATCGCAACCGGATCGAAGCCCAGCTGCGCATTCGTGCGATGCACGTGATCGTCGGTTTGAAAGCCCGTGCGGAGAGCCGGCGCGCAGAGCAAAAACGCAACAACTGCGACGATCAAGCCGCCGGCGCGCGTTTGCAGGAGCGCGAGCACCCGATCGCGAATCCCGCGTTTCGCAGCCGCCCCGGGCTGCAGATCGTTGGATAACGCCTCGTCGTTCAGATCGTCGCGAACCAGCATTTCGACCCTCGCGCGCCGCGACCGTGCGGCGCTGCGGTGGCTTACCAGATTCACGCGCATCCCTGGCTGCGAGCCGCGGAAAAAATCTGGAACTGAACTCGGGGGTCGAACGTTGATCTTCGCAGCAGCAGCTGCCACGCCGCTGTCGCACTCAGACCCCATGGCCGCCTTTCCACGCAGATCCGCGCGCTTGCACCTATTTCCAGGTCGCGAAACTGGGCAATATCCGGCCGCTGTGAGCTCCGAGTGCGAGATCGATCCTCGTTTGATCGCCGCCGAAGCGTTCACCCACCTCGACGCGCTGTACGCGTTTGCTTGGCGTCTCGCGCACGATGGCCAGGTCGCGGACGACCTCGTGCAAGAAACGTTCGCACGTTGCCTCGGCACCGGCCGTAGCTTGCCGGCGGGAAGCAATTTGAAGGCTTGGTTGTTCCGCATCTTGCGAAACGCTTTCATCGATCAACGCCGGCGCGAGGCCCGAAGCCCGATCCGGCACGCCTCGGACTCAGAGCTCGACGGCGCAGCTGACAGCGGCGGCGCCTTCGATCAATTGCGACATCTCGAAGCCCAAGACATCGACGCAGCCGTGCGCGATCTATCGGAGGAACAACGCAGCGTCGTGCTGCTCGATCTCGAAGGCTTCAGCGAGCAAGAGATCGCGGACGTGATGGGCTGCGCGCCGGGGACGGTGAAATCACGACTGTCGCGCGCCCGCGCCGAATTGCGGCAACGACTGCAGGAGTACGCCCGATGAACACGCCGATAGATTGCGCGCGTTTTCGTGACGCGCTGCTCGACGACCAACATGGGCGCCTCGCCGGCGAGCCCGCGCGCGAGCTTCACGCCCACTTGGAGACTTGCGTGAGCTGCGCATCGCTCGATCAGCAAGAGCGCTGGCTGAGCGATTTGCTTCGTACGAAGCTGCCCCGTCCGCGCGCGCCACGAGCGCTGCGTGAACGCCTGCTCGCTGAGTTCTCGCCGGCTGCTGGCGGTCCGGTGCCCCCGCCGCCGCGCTCCGAGCCTTTGCCTCGCGCGCGGTGGCGGCTGCCCGCGTGGAGCGCTGGACTCGCAGCCGCGGCGCTGGTCGCAGCTGCAACGCTGTTCTACCTGCGACCGCCGATGCCGACTCAGAGCTCGCCGACTCAGAGCTCACACGACGTGTTTCGCGAAGCTGTGAACGATCACTTGCGCGTGATCTACGCGCAGAATCCGATCGAGATCGAGAGTGGCGGGATTCACCAAGTGAAGCCGTGGTTCACCGGTCGTTTGGACTTCGCGCCCGATGTCGCGTTCAGCGGCGACCGCGACTTTCCACTCGTCGGCGGTGCCGTCGGCTACTTCATCGATCGCAGGGCCGCGACGTTCGTGTTCAAGCGCAGGCTGCACACGATCTCGTGCTTCGTGTTCCGCGCGCACGATTTGCAGTGGCCGCGCGGTGCTCGCGAGCAGGCGATCCAAGGCGGACCGAGCGCACATGTGACCGCGCTCGATGGTTTTCACGTCGTGCTCTGGCGTCAAGATGAGCTCGGGCACGCCTGCGTGTCGGACGTAGCCGAGGCCGACTTGATGGCGCTCGCGAGCAAGCTCGTTCAGCGCTGATCCAGGAAATTTCGAAAATCGATTTGGGCCAAGGAATTGTGCGGGCGAGTCGCCGAGTCACAAGAATTTGGCATAAAACTCCCAGCTGCGGCCGCCTGCGCTGGGACGAAGAGCGGCCCTGCATCATCTTCTCAGGCCATTTAGTCCGAATCGTGTCCCCTGCGGCAAGCTTGGCAAGCCTGCCGATTGCCTCTAGCGCCCTTGCGAGTGCCTACCAGTCGGTGTACGAAATTCGCACTATACTGTCGGGCTGGGTAGCGGAGGGTGCAATGATGTCGGTGACAAACGTTCGGTGGAGCGCCTTGAGTAATGGCATAGCAGCGACGTTGCTGGTGCTCGGCGGCTGTTCGCCCGACGACGCCAAAAATACAGGCCCCACGACAGGTGCGGGAACCGGCGCGTTTCCCACCGCCGGGACGCTTGGGACGTCCGGCACTCTCGCAACGGCCGGAGCGGCCGGATTGCCGCGTGCGGGAAGTACATCGAGCGGATTTGCAGGTACGCCAGGATCGGCGGGCGTGCCCGGCGGTGTCGCTGGTAGACCGGGCGGCGTTGCAGGCGTTGGTCCCGGTGGAGCGCCTGCGCCCGGTGGAGCACCAGCGCCCGGTGGAGCGCCAGCTCCTGGCGGTGCAGGCGGAACGATGGCCGGTGCCGCAGGTGCCCTCGCACCGGTATCGGGAGCTGGACCGACGTTGCCGGCGATCGACGGCGAATGCCCCGCGTTCATGAACGGCTCGACGATCATGGTCGCCGGTCACCGCGGTGTCGCGATCACGGCGGGTGCTGCCGGTAAGAACGGACCCTTGTTGTTCTACTGGCACGGCACCGGCGGTAGCGCGGCAGAAGCACAACGCACGTTGCCTGCTGCAGTTCGCATGGAGATCATCAATGCGGGCGGCATCATCGCTGCGTTCAACGGCAACATGTCGTCCGGTACCGCGGGCGACTGCTCGGGAACGGCCGCGCACAACATCGCGGACTTCGACGCAGCTGATCAGATCGCTGCTTGTGCGGTGAAAAATCACGGCATCGACCCGCATCGGATCTACACGACGGGTTGCAGCGCCGGTGGCTTGCAGTCCGGTTGCATGGCGCAGATGCGCTCGAGCTACCTGGCCGCTTCCGCACCCAACTCGGGCGGCGTCGTCAGCAGCCGCCCCTGGCAGGACAAACATTCGCCCGCGATCTTCACGATGCACGGCGGTTCGCAGGACATGGTCGTCGTGACGTTCTCGCAGACGAGCGCAACGCTCGACATGGCTGCGAAGACGCACGGCAGCTTCGTCGTGAACTGCAATCACGGTGGTGGTCACTGCCAAGCACCGGCTCCGCTGCAGACCGCAGCGTGGCAGTTCATGAAGGATCATCCCTGGGGCTTCACGGACTCGCCGTGGAAAGCCGCGATCCCCGCCGGCATACCGGACTACTGCAAGATCTTCTGAACGAGCCGCCGCTCTGAGCGGCAGGCCACAATCGAATGCCGAGGACCGAAAGGCCTCGGCATTCGCGTTTAAAGCCGCGGCGCTAGCGAGGCTGGCTGCCTTCCATGAGCTTCAACCGTAACGCGTGCAAGCGCGCTGCGTATTCGGGGTTTCGGATCTCGCCGAATGCTTGGTCGATCGGATCGAGCGCCTCGCTGCCGTACACTTTGATGATCAAGCGCTGGGCGAGTGCTGGGACTTTGCCCTGAGCGACCATGTCGAGCAGCGCGGGCAACACTTCCGGTGCGCCGCGCACCGTGGGATCGCGCTCGAGCGCAGTGCCGAACTCTTCTACGCAGTCGGTGCGCCAAAACCGGTTGCAGTACAGCTGACCGATCACGAGATTGCCGCGAACGTCATTCAGGTGATCGCGGTTGTACTCGCGGATGGCTTTGACCGTGCCTTCGCCACCGGGCGCTCCGTTCAGCGCGAGTTCGTGCCAGCGCTTGAGCATCTGCGGAGCGGATTCCTGCCAGGGATCCCGGACGGGCGGGCGGCCCGGAGCGGCGACGATGGTGGTCGTGCTCGGGCGCGGCGCGGGTGCCGGTGCAGGCGCTGCTGGGGCCGCGACGGGTTCGGCCGGCATCACGATCGGCGCGGGCACAGGTGCCAGCGCTGGCACGGCAGTCGGTTTCGGGACGTTCGTAGCGGGGGCGGGAGGTGCCGGAGCCACGCTGACGGGAGCCGCCTTCGCCGCGACGGGCATTTGGGGCTCGGGCTTCGGGGCTTCAGCTTCTACGCGCTCCTGGCGCATCGGCGCAGAGTCTTCCGTTGCCTCGCCCGCGGCTGCCCGAACCGGCTTGGTAGGTTCGCGCCCTCGGCCGTGCAGGAACACGCCGAGCGCCACGATCAAGAACGCGAATACACCTGCAGCCATCAGCGGCAAGGCGCGGGGCGTGGTGATCGCGACCGTGATCCGCTTCTCGATCGGTCGCAACGTGCCGCGCGCGGACTCGGCGCGTGCCGAGAGCGCGATGAGTGGCTCGACGTCGATCGGGGGCGGCTCGAGCTCGACTCGTGCCGGCTCCTCCACTGGAGCGGGCGCAGCTGTCGCGACGCTCGAGCGCGCTTCGCCGTGTACGCTCGGAAGGCTCGGTGCTGGTGCGACCTTGGGCACTTCGACTCGCGCCGGCGTCCGACTCGGTGGGGGAGGGATCTCGGAGCGCGACATGCTAGGCAGCACCGGCAGCGGTGCGACCGGTCGCGTGGTCGGGCGCGCGGCGCCACGGGACTCCACGAGCGCCCGCGCGCCGCTCGTGGCTTCGCTCAGCGCCGATGGCGAGCGCACGTCGCGCGGCAGCAGGTCGATCAACTCGCGCAGAGCGTCTGCCGCATCCGCGAAGCGCATCGCGCGGTGCACCGAGGTCGCGCGCCGAATCCAAGTCACGAGCGATGCGTCGACGCCCGGCAGCGCACGTGCGTGAACGCCGGTGAGGCCGCGCGGCATCGTGGCAGTGTTGTCTTGCCCGTCCCGCTCGCTTCCGTTCAGCATGCCGATCAAAGTCGCGCCGACCCCAAATACGTCGCTGCGCGCATCGAGCTCCTCGCCCGCGACGAACTCCGGCGGGCTGTACGCCGAGACCATGTTCGCGAGCGTCGGCGGCGCTAACGCGGGCAATGCTGGCGCGAAGTCCACGAGCTTGACGCGTTCGCGACCCTGGGCCGTCCGGCGCTCGAGTATCACGTTCGTCGGCTTCACGTTTCGGTGAACGAGGCGGGCGGCGTGTGCCGAGGCGAGCGCCGCCAGCAGCTGCCGCACGATCGCGAGTGCGGTGACGATCGGCACCGCGCCACGCTCGATGTGGGTGGCGAGCGTTTCGCCCTCCAGCCACTCGTACGCGACCCACGGCTGGCCGGCGTGCTCGCCGTATTTCACGAGCGTTACGATGCTCGGGTGTGCGACGCGCGCGAGCCTCATCGCTTCGGATTCGAAGCTGGCGCGATAGGCGGCGTTACTCGCCAAGTGCTCGTGCATGAGCTTCAGCGCGACGATGCGCTGATGCTCGATGTGCCGGGCGCGGTACGTGACGCCGTAGGTCCCGGTTCCAAGCCGTTCCTCGAGACGATACCGATCATCGACGGTTCGGCCCACCACCAAAGACGGAGTGACCACAAGCCCTGACATCGCGCGCCGCCACCGTACACCAAGTCGAGCGCGCTGCGAGTATTTCTAGTGAACTATCGCGACTGGCTGCTTGTGCGCGCGACGCGCGTTTGCGGCGCTGTTGCGGCGGATCCGCCAGACGACGCCGATTGCGAGGACTCCGAGCATGAACACCAACGCTGCAACGTAACTGAAGACTCCGAACGAGAATGTGTCGATGACTGTCGCGAGACTCGAAGTCTGCTCCGGTTGCGCGTTCACGGGTTGCGAGTCTGTTTGCGGCTGTGTCACGGGGCGCGAGCCGACGCGCGTATCGCGCAGGCGTCCGCCGGGACCGATGCCATCGCTGTTCGCGGGAAGCGCGAGCGCTGATTCTTCGTCCTCGTCACTCGGCGCAGCCGACTGTGTCTCATCGACTTCGACAGCCTCGGGTGCGCCTTGCGCGGGCTCGGTTTGCGGTTCGGCCGTTTCAGCTTGCGCCGCCGAGTCGTCCGAAGGTTGTGCGGCTTCATCTTCCGGTGCGGCCGCGTTCTCCTGATTCTGCGGTTCCTGCGGCTGAGCCTGCTCTTCGGTCTGTTTTTCGGTTTGTTCTTGTGGCTGTTCGGTCGGTGCCGCGGCTACTTGTCGCGCGCGCTCGGCCTCGACCTCGGTCTCGACTGCCGCAACGACTTCAGGGTACGACCGCCAACGCGTCGCTTCACCGCCGTTCGCGAAATACGCTGCGCCAGGCTGCCCGGCCGCGGGGACGCTGGTGGCCTGTGCACCGTTGGCGAAGTAATCCGCGCCCGGCTTCCCTTGGGCCGGCACGCTCGTCACCTCGGCGCCGTTCGAGAAGTACTTTTCGTTTTCCGGACCGGCCCCTGACACGCTCGTCATCTGCGCGCCGTTCGAGAAATACGCGGCGAACGACTGTCCCGCTGCGTTGACGCTCGTAGCGGCAGCGCCGTTCGAGAAGTACGCCGAGTTCACACCTTGCCCGTTCACGCTCGTCGCCTCGGCGCCGTTCGAGAAGTAGTCGGCACCCGGTTGGCCCGGCGCCGGAACGCTCGTCAGCGCGGCGCCATTCGACAAATACGGATCCACAGCTTGGGCGAATGCGGGCAGCGAGGGGAGGGCCGCCGCGACCGCAAACGCCACGCTGTGGCGCCACGACACGTTATGTCGACGTCGCATGACGAACCTCCTTATCGTGGGACGAGCACGCCGCACGAGCGAGTCTGGTGCATGCCTCATGCCACGCGCTCAGAGTCAGAGCATGGAGCCGGAAGCCGGATTGTAAACCGGGCTTTGTGGCCGCGGGGTGTAGGCGTCTGCGGCGACGTGACCGGCGAGACTCACGTCGACCTGAACGACAACCAGCCCCCGAATGAGTAATTGAAACACTCGCAGATTACTGTCAATACTTCGTCTACGCGCGATGCCGAAGCAGCTCTCTCCAAAGCCGCACCGAGACCCATCACCAAACCGGCGGAAGCGCGGCAAGGTTCAACCGCCCAAGGTGCGTCAAGCATCCGAGTACTGGGAGGACCTGTTCCAGCGTTGCTTGGACGACTACGAGCGCGCGAGCGGCGCGCGAACGCACGTGATCGAACCTCGCACCGAAGGCGAGTCTGAGGCGACGCGCTAACGTTTGCTTGTGGCGATCGGTCGCGTTTTCGCCGGACGTGCGAGCGCACCTGCCGCCCAAATCGAGACTGCGGTCCGAAGCGCTTCACGACGGGAGATGTGCAAGCGGTCCGCAAACTCCGGCTGAAGCACGGTCGCGAAGATGGTGTCGAGCAGCGCAAACGCAACGCGTTCGTCCACGTCGGGCTTGAGCAACGGTCGCAGTAAGCGCGCGCCGCGACGCTTTCGCTCGTGGACCACTTCGCGATACCGCTTCCAGACCGCCGGGTAGTCGGACTTCAGGTCGCGCGCGAACGCCGGCGAGAGCGACGCGTTCGCATCTGCCCAAGCGTCGATCCACCGCAAGTACGCATCGAATCCGGACGTCGGCTCGGTGCGATCGACCTTGGCCGACTCAGCCGCTCCTAGCTCGTCTGCCCAGCGGTCGACACAAGCGAGCGCGAGCGCTTCTTTCGACGGGTAGAGCTTGTACAGCGTCGTTGCGCTAATCCGCAGCTCGGCTGCGAGCTCGGTCATGAGCAGTGCCCGAATGCCAAGACGCTTCGCCTTTGTCGAAAACGTCGCGAGAATTCGCGCGCGGAGCTCTTCCGGATCCACGCGCGCTCGCCGGCTGTTGCTCTGGCGCTGGGTGTTCGAGCGCATGTCAGTAGCTACTTTGGACTCGGCTACCGCGTCAAGGTTCAACTGCGCCGTTTAGGCAGGCGGTGCGCGGCGGCAACACACATGACGCACTAGTGGCGCCGCTCACAGCGGCATCGCCGCAAGCTACGGAACAGCTACCGCGCGCCGACTTTTCTGCGGGCAGCAGTACATTTGCCAAACTGCCTGGCTGTGCGACCAGTGCTCGCGTTCGGGCACGGGACGGGGGATCGCGATCGCGTGCAAGTCCCAGTCCGCGCGGCCATCTCGTCCTGCGATATGTCGCATCGCGAAAACCGATGCTGCTATCTGCGTCCGCGCCGCGCGCGGCCGGGCAGGCTTTCTCGCAGACGCTGGACTGCGATTTCGAGCTCCGCCTGCGTCAGCGGCGCGTAGCCGAGGCGCAAGTGTTGCCCGACCTGAGCGTCCCAGCGAAAGTGTTTTTCGCTCTGAAAGACCACCCCGGCAGCCTCGGCACGCTCGAGCCAGACTTCGACTTCGATGTCCGGCGCTGCGCGTGCCCACAGTGCCATGCCTCCGTTGGGTACCGCAAACGAGAGCGCCGCTCCCAGCTGCTGGCGCAGCAGTGCCGCGCACGTATCCCGTCGCGTCTGGTACAGGCGGCGCATGCGCCGCGTGTGGCGTTGCAACTCGCCATCCTCGATCAAGTCGGCGAGCGCAGCCTCCGTGACGTGGTCACCTTGCCGGTCCAGGTAAAACCGGCGCCGCACGATCTCGCGCAACACCGACTGCGGTGCGACGACGTAGCCGATACGCAGACCGGGCGCGAACACCTTCGAGAATGTGCCGACGTACACGACCGAACCCGCCTCGTCGGCGCTTGCGAGCGGGAGCAGTGGCCGGCCTTCGTAGTGAAACTCGTGGTCGTAGTCGTCTTCCAGAATCGCAAATCGATGGCGCTGCGCGAGCTCGAGCAGCTGCAAGCGGCGGCCGGGTGCGAGTGGAACCGTCGTCGGATAGTGGTGATGCGGCGTGACGAGGACCGCGCGAACTCGCCGGCTCTCGCACAGCGCAGCCAAGTGCGACACCGAGAGGCCATGTTCATCCAGCGGCACCGGTTCGAGTTGTGCGCCGACTCGCAGGAGCGCCTGCCACGCCGGACGATAGCCGAGCGCCTCGACGGCGACCGTGTCTCCCGGACGGAGCAAGGCTTCGGCCGCAAGTGCGAGACCCATCTGGCTGCCGCGCGTCACACAGACGTCTTCGGCGGAGATCGCGAGCCCACGCGCCGCCCGGAGCAAGCCCGCGATCGCCGCTCGCAGCTGCGGATGGCCGGCCGGATGCGAGTAGCCGAGCACCGACGCGCTCCGGAGCAAGACTCTCCGCAGCGCCCGCGCCAAGGCTTCGTTCGGCACTTCGCGCAAGTCGGGCAGCCCGCCGAACATCCGCAGCACGTGTTTGGGATACGTGCGACCTCCGACCGGACCGAGTGGCGACGGCGGCAAGTCG
>DASRXR010000094.1:0-5033 GCA_035687405.1 Polyangiales bacterium | reverse complement strand
CGGGCAATCGCATCGGCAACGGCAACTACTCGACCACCGATTCCAAGATGGGCGAGCAGACCACGCACGAGATGATCGGCAAGCTGCACTTCGAAGTGATCAAGGCAGCGTTTCAGTGCGATCTCACGCGCGTCGTCACGTTCCAGTGGTCACCGGGCACCAATCACGTCGCGTTCGCGGGCATGTATCCGCCCGACATGAACGCGGTGAAGATGCACCACCCGCTCAGCCACGAGTTCAACAACCCCGACGCGCCCGAGTTCCTCACGCGCATCGACACCTGGTACTCCGAGCGCACGTCCGCGTTTCTCCAAGCGCTCGCGGCGACGAAGGGGGTGGACGGCGCATCGCTGCTCGACAACACGCTCGTGCCGTACGTCACGGAAGTCGCGCGCGCCGATCACACGTTCAACAACACGCCGTTCATCGTCTTCGGCGGCGCGGGCACGAAGCTGAAGCAGGGCGGCGTACTCAAGAAGTACAACCCGAAGCGGACCGTGAACGACATGTGGCTCGCGTGCGCGCAGATGATGGATATGCCGTCGCTGACCACGCTGGGCAACTCCGACATGTACACGGGCCCACTCGACATCGTAGCGGGCTAGCTAGCTCAGCGATCGCGACAACGCAGCGAATCTTCACGTTTGCCCTTCCCATTGGGCTTCGCGAGCCTACCTCCGTGTACGGGCTGGCCTCATCCTCGCCGGTCCGGAGGAAGAACGTAGGCCCATGAGCACTCGAAACATCGCGGTACTGGTCGGCAGTCTTCGCAAGGAATCATTCAACCGGAAGTTGGCGAACACGCTGATCGAGCTCGCACCCAACACGTTGAAGCTCGAGATCATCGATATCAGCGCGCTCCAGCACTACAACCAAGACGACGAGCAAACGCCGACGGCGGAGTGGACTGCATTCCGCGACAAGGTTCGGCCCGCAGACGGATTGTTGTTCGTGACGCCCGAGTACAACCGCTCGGTGCCCGGCGTACTGAAGAACGCGATCGATGTCGGCTCACGGCCGTACGGCAAGAGCGTGTTTGCGAAGAAGCCCGCCGCAGTCGCGAGCAGCTCGATCGGCCCGATGGGCGCGTTCGGCGCGAACCATCACTTGCGACAGAGCCTCGTGTTCTTGGACGTCCCGGCGATGCAGCAGCCCGAGCTTTACATCGGCGGCATCGACAAGCTGTACGACGGTTCCAAGCTGACGTCGGACAGTCTCCGCGAGCTCCTCAAGAAGTTCATGACCAGCTTCGCCGCCTGGGTCGAGCAGCATCCCGCGAGCTAACACTCACCGCGTTGGGGGTTAATTGAACCTCCGCTGCTGTTAGTCGGTGCCCGCTCGGCATGTACGTCCGAGTGGGCCAGGTCATAGTTTGGTTTCATACCGGGGGCGATCGCATGAAATCGGCGTGACATTCGGGATTTTGCGCGTAAGTCTAGCCGCAGAAACGTGGAACTTCCGGGCGCCGCGCAGTCGGGCAGTGAGGCCCTGCGAACCTCTTGGCCCTCCGAGCGCCCGGCGAATCCGACCGGCGCCCTGGCGGCAGGCGGAGGTCTATTCGCGTTCGGGATGTTTGCGCTCTGCCACGCCTGGGTCTTCGTGGTGCAAGAGCTGCTGGCGTCGCCGCAAGCGCTCGCCTCGTTCGCGCTGCAGCAAGCGATCGTCTGGGTCGCCTATCTGCTCGTCGACGAGCGCTGCACACGTCGGTCGACCCAGCTCACCTGGGCAGCCCTCGGGACGCTGTACGCGACCGTGACATTCCTCGACGGGCTCTTGATGCGCATGACCTCGCTGCCGATGCGCGAGATCCTGCCGATGCTGCTCGCGAGCCGGAACATGATCGAAGGCTTGCGGGAGATCGGTCTGCGGCCGCTCCGGGTCGTGATCTTGTTCATCGCGCTGCTGATGGCTGCATTCGCCGGCGGTGGCGTGCGGTTGTTGCTCGGGTCGCTCGTGCTTCGCTCACGCTTCGCGAAGCGCGCGAATGTGAAGTTGCCCCGCGCGAGCCTCGGGGTGCTCGTCGTGCTCGTCAGCCTGTTCGGCGTCGAGCAAGCACTCGCGCGCGATCAGCCAGACTACTTGTACCGCGGGTTTCACATGCCTGAGTACGTTCAGATCTACAGCACGAGCTCGCGCTCGATCACCCTGTCGATCCCACCACCGGTCAGACACGAGCAACGTAGCGAGTGGTTGAAGAACGTCGGTACGGCTCGCAACCCGCGGCACGTCTTGTACGTGCTGCTCGAAAGCTTCCGAGCAGACGCTGTCGATCCCGCGGTTTCCCCCACGATGGTGCAGCTCGGGCGCGAGGGCACGCAGTTCGATCGAGCGCTCGCAGAGGCCACATACACGCCGCTCAGCTGGTCGGTGTTGTTGTTCGATGAAGCCGCGCACGACAACTTGTTCGGGCGTTATCCGGGCCGACAAGAGCCGCTCGGAAGTTGGTTGCTCGCCGTCATGAAGAAGGCCGGGTACACGCCGCACGTGTACGTCTCGACCAATCTGACCTACGCCAAGACGCGCGATCGTTTGCTCGGGCCGGAGCCGCATTCGCTCGACTTTTTCCAAGCGGCGTCGGACGAAGGCGAAGACCCGGCCGACAAGAACAAGAACGATCGCGTCGCGGTCGATCGCGTGCTCCAGTTCATCCAGAAGCACGACTGGAAGCAGCCGGCGGATCCACAGTTCATGCTGCTGCAGCTCGACAGCACGCACTACACCTATCCGTTCCCGGAAGATCACGCGCTGTTCAAGCCGTACTCCGAGAACCTCACGCTACCGCGACCGATCGAGACGGAAGCCGAAGCGAAGCTCCTCACGAACCGCTACAAGAACGCTGCGAACTACGTCGATTCGCAATTGAAGCGCGTGATCGAGGGGCTCAAACGCGCCGGCGTGTATGAAGACACGGCGATCGTGCTGACGGCCGATCACGGCGAAGGGCTCAAGCCCGGGTCTCAGGGCCACGCGGCGGTGTTCGATGCGACGCGCCACGTACCGCTCATTTTGAAGCTGCCGGGTCAGGATCCGCGGCACGCCTCGCAGCTGGTCTCGCATCGCGACATCCTGCCGATGCTCGCGAACTACCTGCAGATCGATCTGCCGCAGGCTGCCACGCGCGGGCGCGCGGGCGGCCAGGAGTTGGGCGCGGTGCTGACGCTCGCCCCGAGCGGGCGCTTTGGACAGCTGGTCACGCGCGACCGGGTGGTCGATCTGCGGCTGTTGTTCGAGCCCACGATGGTGACCGTGACGCCCGCGAATGCGGATGCCCAGACCGAGGCCGAGTGGTTGCCGTTGCTCAAGAGCTTCCTGCAGAGCAACTGAGCACCAATTCGCACACCGGGACCCGCTCGACAGGGGCCTGCTCGATCCATTACTGACCGGGCGCGCATGGAGCTTTTGTCAGGACTCGCCGCTCAGCCGGACCCCGAGCTCGTTTGGGGCCTCGTGTCTCGGGGCGTGGGGTTCGTGTTTCTGGTCGCATTTCTCTCGTTGCGCCCGCAAGTGCTGCCGATCGCGGGGCGCGAAGGCGTCCTACCGGTTCAGGAAGCGTTGCGAGCGCAGGCGCGCGACTTTCCGACGTGGAAGCGTTTCGTCTACTTCCCGACGTTGCTGTGGCTCGGCTCGAGCGACTTCGCGCTGCGAGCCCTCGTGTGGCTCGGCATTCTGGCGTCGGCGTCGACGATCGTCGGAGGGCCACACGCGCCGTGGGCGTTCGCGTGCTGCTACGTCGTGTACCTGTCGCTCGATCGCGCGATGACGCTGATCTACCCGTGGGATGCGATGTTGTTGGAAGCCGGCTTTTGGGCCGCCTTTCTTCCGGCGACGTCGCTCTTCCCGAACCTGCACTGCGTCGCTGCGCCGGCTGCACCGGCCGCGTGGGCTTTTCGTTTGCTCGCGTTTCGCGTGCTGTTCGGGTTCGGCAAACACAAGTTCTTCGGAAGCACGCCGCAGGACATCGGGTTCATGCGTGGGTTCCTCGCGACGCAGCCGTTACCGACCTACGCGGGTTGGTACGTGCAAAAGCTACCGCTCGGTGTGTTGAAGGTCGGACTGATCGGGCTCTTCGTCGTCGAGATGATCGTGCCGTTCGCGGTGTTCATTCCGGGGCCGCTCACGGCACTCGCGGCCGTAGCGGCGATCGGGCTGATGCTCGGCATTTGGCTGACCGGGAACTACGGACACTTCAATCTGATTTTGATCGTCGTCGTCTTGTCTTGGTTCGATCACGAGACAGCGCGGCAGCTATCGGCGGCATCGCTCGCGACGCCGGTCGGCATTCTGTTCGTCATTCACACCGTGCTCTGCGTACTCGCGCTGCCCTTCAACACGTTCAGCTCGTTCACCTGGACGATGTGGTCGCCGTATCGCCGCGCGCCGCTGCTCTTCACCTGGCCGCTCGCGATCGGTCGGCTCGTGACGCCGTTTCGGCTCGTGCATCCGTACGGCGTGTTTCCGCCGCACAGCCCTCCCCCTGCGCGCATCTGTCCAGTCACGGAAGTCACCTACGACGGCGTCGAGTGGCACGAGCTCGAGCATCGCTACTGGCCGACCAAGGAGACCTCGCCACCGCGCTGGTGTGCGCCGCATCACGAGCGGTTCGATCAAGCGGTCGTGTACGAAGGGATCGGCCTGAACGAGATGAGCCTGTTTCGTGGCCCGATCGGCCGGTGGGATCCGTACGGGCACGGCGGCGTGTCGGCGCCTCAGCGGTTTCTGCATCGCGTGCTCGCGGGTACGCTGCCGGGGGATCGATTCTACGACCGCAGCCTGGAGCGGCAGCGCGGCGCGCCGACGCAGATTCGCGTGCGCACTCACATGCTCGAGCCAGCCTCGCGCGCCGAACGGGCTGCACGGGGGATCTGGTGGAAGCGCACGTTGATCGGCCCACACTTTCCGCGGCAGAGCCTGGGCGACATGTTCGTGGAGCATCCGCTACCGCCGCCCGAGCTGTGGCACTTCGATGACGCGTATTGGCTCTATCGTTCGCGGGTCGGGCAGCTGATGAAGCAGGTCGCTCGCGGTGGAGATCC
>DASRXR010000093.1:0-3582 GCA_035687405.1 Polyangiales bacterium | reverse complement strand
CACGGGCGGACGACGATAATACGGGTATCCACCCCAGCTGCGCGGGTACGCAGAGTTGTAGCCGTATCCCCAACCATACCCCCAGGGTCGTCCAACCCCGACTCCCACCCCGACACCTACCCAAGGCGTCTCTACGTAGGCGCGATAACCGGGCCGAGCGACCCAGGCGCCATCGACCCAGGCGTACGGCGAATCCACGTAATCCGGGTCGCTCGTCTCCGGCCAGCGGTAGTTCGTGGTCGGCGGCGCCGGCGGGGCAGGCTCGTTCCCGACGATCACGACTTGGTCGCGAGGGGCGGGGGCGGCCTGGGCCTCAGTGGGCTGCGGCGGTGGCGGCGGCGCCTCGGCTGGAACCGGAGGCGGGGCAACCGGCAGGTCACCCGAGCGCGGGCGCTCGTAGGTGGTCGCGATCGGATGGCGTTTGGCAGCCTCGATCATGTCCGCTTCCTCGCTCGGCGAGAGCTGGCGCACGACGTCGGTGCGGGGCGGCGGCGCACTCGCGCAAGCGCCAATAGCGATTGGTGCGATGAGTGCGAGTACGGAAACGCCGGTCAGCGCGAGCACGGCGCGCGCAGTGGATCTGGCGGAGGTCGTTCGCCGCAGAGGTACGTGGATTTGCGATTCCGGCATGCAGTTCTCCAACGTCTCAACTGTGGCGCTAGACCACGCGACATGCCACCCAGCGCTGTTATTCACGAGTACGCCGACAAAATGTGGGCCCGCATGATGCGTTCAGCGCGGGCTGAACGCACGCACCTTTACGCGCGACGCTCTTGCTTGGTAATCGGTAGAGATTCGCTGTAGAAACCGGGCAACGCCATTCCCCCAATGGAGTGATCACGTGAGCGTCTATCTGCATGGTCTGGGCCACTCTCATCCGACCACCGAGATCACGAACCAGTTTCTCGAAGGTCTCGACATAGGCACGACCGACGCTTGGATCACCGAACGCGTGGGCATCCGCAGTCGCCGCACCGTACTGGCGCTCGACTACATTCGGCATACGAAGAATTCCGACCCGCGTGCGAGCGTGGAAGCGCGCACCTGTGATCAAGCCGAGCTCGGAGCGCAGGCCGCGAAGTTGGCGATCGAGCGCGCCGGCTTGAAACCCGAAAATATCGGCATGGTGATCGCCGGTAGCTCGGCTCCCGACTACGTCACGCCCGCCGAAGCCTGTGTCATCGCTTCGCGCCTGGGCATCGAGTCACCGGCATTCGACATCTCGTCGGCGTGCACGAGCTTCTTCGTACCGCTGCATTTGCTGTCGATGATGGATCCGAGTCGCGCTCCTGAATTCGTATTGATCGTCGTACCCGAAACTCTGACGTGCACGGTGGACTATCGCGATCGTTCGGCTGCCGTGCTCTGGGGCGATGCTGCTGCGGCGGCGGTCGTCTCGACGCGTGTGCCGGGTCGCGCGGAGATCTTGGGCACGACGCTCGGCTCGAATCCTTCAGCGTTCGACAAAGTCACGGTTCCGCGGCAGGGCTTTTTTCGGCAGGAAGGTCAGGCCGTTCAAAAGTTCGCGATCAAGCGCATGAGTTCGATGGTCCAAGCATTGAAGGCGGAGCACCGCGTCCCGGGACGTTTGCTCAGCTTCATTGGTCACCAAGCGAACTTGCGCATGCTGACCTCGGTCGCGGACGCGTGCGACATCCCGGCGGCACGGCACTTCCACAACGTTTGTGATTTCGGCAACACCGCTGCTGCCGGATCTGTGAGCGTTCTCTCGAGTCGTTGGGATGCGTGGAACAGCGAGGATGACATCGCTGTCGCGGGCGTAGGCGCAGGCCTCACTTGGTCGAGCTATTTGCTGCGTTTCGCTCACTAGCCACCATGTCGGTGGGGGACCTACGAGGCCGGCAAGTATGGTGTGTCTGTCCTTGCCATGCACAGCTGTGACGCGGCAAGCTGCTATTAGAGCTCGTTTGCGGGCTTTGCAGTACGTACGTGTCGGCGTGGCAGCGGCCTCGTCAGAAATCGCGTGAGCAGTCGCGCGCCAAGTCGTGAGCTGGCATTTCCCTCGCTGGCCCGCCTGGGCTTTCCGGAAGGACATGATTTTGAAGCGTGGATGGCAAGTGGTTTGGGTGTTGCTGTCAGTCGGCTGTGCCGGTGAGTTGCGTGACCCCGGTCGTTTCGCGTTCCTGTACGACAACGACGGTGGTGTCACGGACAGCGGGTCGTCGGGCACGAAAGACGCCGGAGGCAGCGGGAGCGGAGGCCGGAGCGGTAGCGGCGGGGGCGGCGGCGGCGGCGCGGACGCGTCGATGACGACGCCACCAGCGGCACCGCCGATGTGCGTGACGGCGTTGTTCAAGATGAAGTGCGGAACGATCGGTTGTCACGCGTCCGGCGGCACACAAGTAGATCTGGTTTCCCCAAACGTGGCGACGCGCCTCGTCGGTAAGCCGAGCTCGAGCCAGCTGCTCTGCAAAAACAAGACGTTGGTCTCCGCCACCGGTGGAGACAGTTTGCTGATCGACAAGATTACGGATCCGCCGCCGTGCGGCGGTCTGATGCCAGTCACCGGATCTCTCACTGACACCGAGCGCTCTTGCTTGACGGACTGGGTTTCGTCGCTTGGGGACTCGAACTGAGGTGAAGCGATGATGCGTGCTTTGATAGGAAGCCTCGTGCTTTGGTGCGCTCTTTCGGGCGCTGCGCGAGCGCAGACCCGGGTCGTGGTGTTCGACTTCGAAGGTTCTCGCGAGGCCTCGCAGATCCGATCGAAGATCATCGACATTCTCGAGGACAACGCCGTCGAAGTCGTTTCGACGAAGGTGGCGCTCGCGCAAGCGCGGCGCTCGGGCGCGGAGCTGGATAGCGAATCGGGCCGCGTGCGCGTCGGCAAGAAGTTACGGCTCACGGCGTTCATCGAAGGTCGCCTCGATCGAGGGAAGCGCGGCGCGATGAAGGTGAACATCACCGTCTACACGGCGCGCGATGGCTTGAATGCGGGTCAGATGAGCTTGAGCGCGCCGAAGAAGCAGCTCTTGAGTGAGGTGCACGCGACGTTTTGGGACCAACTCGGGCCCGCGATCAGGGGCGAGACTGCGCCGGTGAACGAGCCGGAGCCCGAGCCGATCGCGGCAGCTCCGCCGGTCCAGCAGCAGCGCCCGGTGCGGCAGCAACCCGCCGCTCGCGGGCAAGCGTCCGAAGACGGCGAAGAATCAACCGAACCCGTCGAGGGCGAAGAAGTCGCAGCGGACGAGCCGGAGGAGTCGCAGCGGACAGCTGCGGCCAATGCGCTCGACATCAACCTCGGCGCGCGCTTCGGCACGCGTAACTTCGCGTACAACGATCCGCTTCCGGGTTTGCGCAAGTACGGCATGAGCCTGAGCCCGAACCTGCGCTTGGCCGTGCGCTGGTATCCGGTCGCACACTTCGACGATGGAGCGTTGTCGAACATCGGCTTGGATCTGCGCGGTGAAGTGTTGGTCGGTGTGACTTCGAAGAATCGCGCCGGTCAGAAGTTCGAGACGAGCGCGCACAGCTTCGGCGTCGGTCTGCGGGGCCGCATTCCATTCCGCACGTTCGAAGTAGGCGCGGTAGTCGGCTACGGCGTGCACGCGTTCAGCTTGG
>DASRXR010000092.1:0-36345 GCA_035687405.1 Polyangiales bacterium | reverse complement strand
CTGCGAGCTGACACACCTCTGGGATCACGTTCGTCGCTTCGCCGGCGTGCATCATCGTCACCGAGACCACGCCCGCTTCGAGCGGCCTGGCATTGCGACTGATGATCGTTTGAAACGCTTGCACCATCGCGCAAGCAGCGGGGATTGGATCGAGTGCTTGATGCGGCATCGCCGCGTGCGATCCCTTGCCTCGAACCTTGAGATAAAACTCGCTGCTCGACGCGAACGAAGGCCCTTCTTTGATCGCGAACTGTCCGACCGACAGGCCCGGCCAGTTGTGCGCGCCGAACATCGCTTCCATCGGAAACCGCTCGAACAAGCCCTCGTCGATCATGTGCTTCGCGCCGCCGCCTTGCTCCTCCGCCGGCTGGAACACGAGATACACGGTCCCATCGAAGTTGCGGTGCTGGCTGAAGTACTTCGCAGCTGCCAGCAGCATCGTCGTGTGGCCGTCGTGCCCGCACGCGTGCATCTTCCCGCTGTTCTGACTCGCGTGTGCGAACTCATTGCGCTCTGTGACCGGCAACGCATCGATGTCTGCGCGCAATCCGATCGAGCGCCGTGACGAACCATTCTTGACGATCCCGACGACGCCGGTCTTTCCGAGGCCACGTTGGATCGGAATGCCCCACTCCGTGAGCTGTCGGGCGATCAAGTCCGAAGTGCGCGTCTCTTGGAAGCTCAGCTCGGGGTGAGCGTGGATGTCGCGGCGCAACGTCCGCATGAGCTCGGCGTCGGCGACGATGGATTCGAGTAGCTGCATTCGAGGTGCCCTTCGCCGCAACCACGGCGGCTACGCTTAGCGTGCCGCGTGAATCACGCGAAGACAAGAATGGCCCTCCAGCGTGCTCAACGGTAGACCGCCGTCACTCCGTCAGTTGATGCTGTTGGCCGGGGCCGTTCGATCGAGCATCCCCGGTTCACCGAGGGGACGCGCTTCGAGCCAGTTCCAGGCCTCGCGCTCGTTCGCGAAACCGAAGTACCGAAAGTCGATGTCCGTGATCTTCTTCATCAGCGCGACGTACTGGGGCAACCACTTCGGCCCGCCGACGACCGCGTAGCGTTCGATCTTGCGAACGCCGAGCAGCTTCACGCGCATCAGCGACGATTGCAGCAACGCAGTCGGCTGAAAGCCCCCGATGTGTTCGATGCGGCCGAGCACGCGAACACTGATGTGAGTCTCGAGCTCATGACGCAACGTACCCAGCACGTGCTCCACGTCTGCACGGGTGATCTTCCCGTTCCAAACGTATGCGTACGTGTCAGGTCGTGTCGTCGAAATGAGGCGAAGCGCGGGCAGGGCCGCGCGAGGCTCAGCGGCCCAACGCAGCGCTTCTTCACGCGCAGCAGACTTGAAGCGTCGGATCTCGAAGGGCAGCCAAGCGCCTGCGACATGCGCCAGCACGCTTGGCCAGAGCTTGTCACTCAGAATGACCATGCGCGTGAAGCGATGCAGCTCGTTTCGCTTGGACAGCAGATATTGAAAGTCCGACTTGAATGCGTCACGTGTCAGGCGTTTTAGCTGCGTCAGGTCCGCATAAACCGCGACTCGCGGATGCCGGCGAAGCCGTTCTTCCAGCTCCGCGATCATCTGGTCGTAGTCCACGCCGGTCACTCTGCCGGACAGACGAAACGCCGCTAAGTGGTCTGGGGCCTGCAAGATCTCGAGCATGGGGTGCCTCGCCCCGAGAGCTTAATCCCAAACGAGGGAACGGCGACGTTCGAGCGCCAACTTCCCCTACAGCTCGCTCAGCGCGCCCGTGGTGTGCTTCGCGTCGACTTGGGTGCCGAAGCTGTCCAGCGTGACGCCGAACGCCTGAGCGATCGAGATCAGCAGGTGATTGTTCGAGACACCCGAGAAAGTAGCCTCGCCAGGGGCGCACCACGGCGTTCCGTTGTTGCAGTCTGCTCCGAGTCGGATGTGCCGGCCCATACGAATCTTGCCTCCCGCACCCCCGCACAAAATCGACGGCACGTTCTGCGTGCTGTGGAGCGACGGGTTGCCCATGTCGCTCGCAACGTAGATGAGCGTGTTGTCGAGCGCGCCGAGGCTGTCGAGCCGCTGCATGAGCCGCGCGACCTTCGAATAGCTATAGCGGTTGAACTTCGCCAGTGGCAGCCAGGTTGCCGGGTCGCCATCGCCCGGCCGGCCGTTGTTACCGACAGGCGATGCATTGTAGGTGTGAGCGACGCTGCCGTGATTGTCTGCAGGCAAGCCGAGCGGGTTTCCGTCGTAGCTCAGATCGTTCATGAACAAGGTGGCGAAGCGCGTCACGCCGCACGCGAGCGCGTTCGCGAGTAGGTCGATCTGCGCGTCCGTGATCGCATCGAAATAGGGCTCGCCACCATTGTACTGTTTGAGCTTCGGAAATTTCGACGCGTCCGGTTTAGTCGGAACAGTGCACGACGCGGACAGCATGCCGCCTTGCAGTTGCTTTTCGATCTCACGTAACGATGTCAGGTGTTGATCGACCTTCTGTTGTTCGCTCGCACCGAGCTTCGGCTTCAACTCGCCGAGCTCGCCCCGCAGAAAATCCAAGATGCTCCCGCCGACCTTGCGCTTGTGCTCTGAAGCTGCGCGCGCACCGGCGTCGTCAGGAACGGCCAGGTTTGCAAACAACAGCTCGAACGCTTGAAGCGGATCGATGATCTTCGGAAGTGGCGCCCCACCGGGGCCATACGAAAGTGTGACGCCCGAAAGCGTCTGATCGTTTCCGACGCCGAGCGCGATGCTCGTAACCGGGTTCGCCATCCCCAAGCCTTTGTCGATTGCGAGCACTTGATCGAGCGACGCGTTTTGCGGCTTCTGACTGTCGATGCGGCTGCCCGTGAGGATCGTGCCGGCCGAGTCGTGACCGTTTGCGTTCGACAAATGATCGAGCCCCTCGAGCACGAGCAGCTTGTCTTTGAAGCTCTTGCCGTAGGTCTTCGCGTCGTCGAACGGCTGCAGTGAGCAGCTGTCGTACGCGATGTCGAACATCGTTTCGGCCTCACCCGTGCGCAGCGCCCAGTACTCCGCGCTCACACCGTGTGGATGGTAGATGCACACGAAGTTCGTGAGCATGCTCGGATCGGCCGCGCGGGCGACACCCCCGAGCGCGCGCACGAGCGGCAAGCTGGCTGCCGTTGCGAGCCCCGTCTGCATCAGACGCCGGCGTGAGATGCGACGCTGGCTCATGGGTTTGCTCCGCGCTGAACGAACGCGTCGCTCCCGATGAACGCGACGATCAGCTCTGCGAATTTGCCTCGCGCACCGTCGGGTAACGCTGCCACCTGCGTCATGAAACTGCTCTCTGCTTCTGCGTCGCTGCGCGCGGCGGCAAAACGAAATAGCTGGCGCGCGAAGCAGGCCTGGAGCTCTTTGCTGTCGGCCAGCTTCAACGCGAGATCCGTGCTGTCGGAATAACTGCCATCGAACGAGTACCCGGCGCTCAACATCGTCGTGCTGTCGACCGGTCGATTGTTCTCCATCTGGCGCTCGCGCCCCATGCCGTCGAGTGCTTCGAAGCTGAATCCGAGCGCATCGATGCTGCCGTGACAGCTCTTGCACGCGGGATCGGCACTGTGAACTGCGAAGCGCTCGCGCGTCGTTTTACTCAGGTCGGGCACGGGCGGTACGACGTTGATGTTGAGCGAGGTCGGGGAGGCAATGTCCACGCACGCAACGCGGCGCAGCACTGCGACGCCGCGCAGCACCGGCGCCGTCTCGGTCGCGTGGGCATACACGGACAAAAAAGCGCCTTGATTCAAGATCCCGCGGCGCCGCACGCTCGTGAGCGAGACATGGCCGGCGTCGCGGGCCGGCGCTTGCCCGTTCAAGTACATCCGCGCGAGATTGTCCTCCGCCGGCGTCCAATCCGCGGCGATCAGCTCGCGCACGTCGCTGCCGGACTTCCACATCACTTCAGATACGAACGCATCGGCTTCGTGTTTCATCGCGTCGCGTAGCCCGGCGAACTCCGGATACACGTTCGAGTCCTTCGCCGTCTCGGTGATGCGATCGATCCCGAGCCACTCGTGCACCATGCGCACGACTTGAGTCGATGCCGCTTCGGTCGCGAGCAGCCGCCGCGCTTGGCTGCGGCGGGTGTCGGGCATGGCTAACGTGCCCGCTGCGGCCGCCTCCAGAAGTGCGTCGTCGGGCGGCGCGCCGGTGAGCAGATAGGCGATGGCGCTCGCAGTCTCGTAGTCGGTCAGTTTCGCTCTAGCAGCTGACGGCTGCGGGCCGAGCTCCGTCGTGTAGATGAAGCCGGGCGACTGCAACACTGCCGAGATCACCGTTTCGATTCCGTCTGCGTAGGCGCTGCCTTCGCTGCCGACGCGATACACCGCCACGAGCGCATCCACCTCGCGCGTTGTCGCGGGCCGGCGATAGGCGCGCTGCGCGAAGCCCGCGATGAAGGTGCGCGCGCAACTTTCGCTCCCCGCTGCGTCTGCACACGGCGCGATCGTCTTGACCATTGGCTTGGCCATCGCCGCGAGCTTCTGCGCTGCGTCGTTCAGTTGCGTCACGAAGACGGGGTCGACCCGCTGCGCATCGTTGCGCGTAAAACCCGCCTGGCGCGTGTCCGGCGTGAAGCTTGCGCCGAACGTCGACTGCATACCGAGCAAAGCTGTGGCCGAAGTGTCGAACTCCGCGTTCGTCAGGCGCCGCAAGCGCGCGGGTAGAGAGGCCGAGCCGTCGCTCGCACTCGCGGCGCCGCTGCCAGCTGCAACACTCGATCCGCCAGTTCCTGCGCCACTCGCCGCATTGCTTGCGCCAGCTCCGCTCGCTCCGGCGCCGCCGCTGCTGCTCCCAGCGGCGGCCGGATGAAGCTGCGGGCCCTCGTCGATCGCACCTTCGCATGCGACGAGCAACGCGCACACGAGCACTGCCACACATGTCGGCGCGAGCCAGCGCTCGCAGCGGACCGGTAGATCACGGAAAACAGTAGAGTTTGGGTAGGACATCAGGGGAGTGCGACGCGACCGGGAGGTCTGTGTAGTGGGTGGCGCTGCAACTCGAGATCGGGTCATCTAACGGCGTGTTGAGCTCATCCGGGATCTGCTCGAGCGCGCGTTCCGCGACGATGCAGTTCGCATCGCGCGTGTGAAGGGGCTTTCCACGCGTGCGAACGCGAATGCGTCACGCGCCGCGATGCGATTCCGCTCGTGTTTGCGCGTGCGCGAGTCGGGTCATTACGGACAGCTGGTGAGACGCGCAAACGGCAGATAGCCATCGACATCGCCATGCCTTCCCTGGCTGCTGTGGACGAGTGTGCGAAGACCGGCGCGCACTGTCAATCGTCGTGTTTCGCCGCTCATGGCTGCGACGCGCCGCGGTCCTGTCGCGACTGTTCGACGTGCTATCCTGGCGCCACTGGAATGTACGACGTACGTCCAACCGCCGAACAAATGCAGGCACTCGCATCGTTCATCGAGCGCGGTGAGATCGCCGTGCTCACCGGTGCCGGATTGAGTACCGAGTCCGGGATTCCGGACTACCGCGGCCCTTCGTCGCGCGACCGCGTACGCCGGCCGATGCAGTACCAAGAGTTCATCAAGAGCGCCGCCGCGCGCCGGCGCTATTGGGCGCGCAGCATGCTCGGGTGGCCGCGATTTGCCGCGGCGCGGCCGAATGCGGGCCACTCCGCCTTACAGGCCTTGAAGGCGCGCGGGCTCGTGAGCGGCATCGTCACGCAAAACGTGGACGGCCTTCACGCTGCCGCGGGGACCGACGACGCAGTCGAGTTACACGGCGCGCTCCGCGAGACGATTTGCCTCGAGTGTGGGCGCTTGATGCCGCGCGACGAGCTGCAGCTCGAGCTCGAGCGAATGAACTCGGAACTGATCGCAGAGACGTTCGAGCTCGCGCCCGACGGCGATGCGGACTTGGACGACTCACACCTCGAGCGCTTTCAGTTGCTGGATTGCGAGTGCGGCGGGCGGCTCAAGCCGCACGTCGTGTTCTTCGGTGAAAACGTGCCGCGCCCGCGCGTGGACCGCGCGTTTGCGATGGTCGAACGCGCCCGCGCGCTGCTCGTAGTCGGCTCGTCGCTCACAGTTTGGTCCGGATTTCGCTTCGTTCGCAAGGCTGCGGAGTGCGGCCAGCCGGTTGCGATCTTGAGTCTCGGGCCGACGCGCGGTGATCCTTGCGCGAGCTTGCGAATCGAAGCCGCGGCAGGGCTGACGTTGAGCGAGCTCTCGGCGCAAATTCACCTCGCGTAAACAGTGTCGCTGTTTAGTCGTCGTGCGGGCGCTGCAGCTGGCGTGTTCGAGCGCGCGGTGGGACGCTCCGTTTCCCGATGAGGAGGCTGGCATGATCGGATTTTTGGGAATGGGTCTACTCGGTTCGAACTTCACGCGCGCCCTGCGAAAGCGCGGCGAGCAGGTTCGGGTTTGGAATCGAACGGCGGAGAAAGCGCGGCCGCTTGCAGAGGTGGGCGCCGTCGTCTGCGAGGACCTCGTCGAGACAGTTCGCGGGGCTTCGCGCATTCACCTCGTGCTGTCGGATGACCAAGCCGTGGACGACGTGCTCGAGCGAGCGCGTCCCGGTTTCGAGCGCGGCGTGACCATCGTCGACCACACCACGACTTCGCCCAGCGGCACGCGCGAGCGCGCCGAGCGGTGGGCCGAACGCGGCGTTTCGTTTCAGCACGCGCCCGTGTTCATGGCGCCGCAGAATGCGCTCGAGTCCACCGGCGTGATGTTGGCTTCGGGCGAGCGTGCACGTTTCGACAAGCTCGAGCCGGAGTTGTCGAAGATGACCGGCAAGGTCATCTATCTCGGCGACGATCCGAGCCGCGCTGCGGCGTTCAAGTTGCTCGGCAACTCGTTCTTGATGTTCATGACGGCGGGCTTTGCCGACTTCTTCGAGCTCGCAAAGGCGATGGACATCTCCTCGAGTGATGCTGCGGGGCTGTTCAAGTTCTTCAATCCGGGAGCGACGCTGCCCGGCCGCATCGACCGAATTCTCGCGGACAAGTTTTCGGAGCCGTCGTGGGAGCTCGCGATGGCGCGCAAGGACGCTCGCTTGATGATCGAGGAAACGGCGCGCGGAGGTGGCGCGCTCGCGGTGTTGCCCGCGATCGCGCAGGTGATGGACAAGTACCTCGAGCGAGGTCACGCGCACGACGACTGGACCATCATCGCGAAAGACTCCCTCAAGAAGTGAGTCTGCCATCGGCGGCCATGCGTTCGGCTTCCAGAGCCATGGCGCGCCGCAACTTCGAACACGCCGCTGCGTCTAAGCACGCTTGCGCGCGGTTCGCGTCGATCGCGTCGATCGCGTCGATCGCGTCGATCGCGACGTGGATTTTGCCGCACGCTTCGGAGCACGTTTTGCGGCTTGCGTCTTCAGCTTGCGCGCTTGTCGCAACCAGCCTTCGCGCGCAATGCGCTCGGGCGTGACTCCGATCTGCTTTGCAAACCGCGGGAGATCGGCCACACGAAGCGCGGCGATCTGCGCAAACGTGCGGACACCTTTCGAGTGCAAGCGCTCGGCAAGGCGTTTTCCGATGCCGTCGATGCGCTGAAGATCGTCGCGTGGCACGGCGCGCCGCCGAACACCCGTACGTGTGCGGCCGTTGTCCACCGCAGGCTCCAAAGCCGCGATCTCCGCAGTCTCCGCCTCCATCAAATCGGTGTCTGGGTCGATCTCGAGCGTCGTCTCAGCTGGCACTGCTTCCGCAGGAATGAGCTCCAGCTCCATCGAGTCTTCATTGGGATCGACCTCGATCGTGACCTCGACACTCGGCGCGGCATTGGTGATCCACTCCACAGTGCTCTCGAGGTCGGTGTCGCTATCGGAAGCGACCATCGCGAGCGCATCGGATGGGTCGGGACCGTCGTGAGAGTCTTCGTGAGAGTCTTCCTGCGGCACCTGCGCGAGCGCGTAGCTTTCCTCCTCCGTGTCCGGCGGCGTTGCGGCGTCGTCATTGACCTGCGCCTGCTCGACTACCGCGACCACACTAGCGGCCCGAGCAGCTTCCTCTGCAGCCAGTGCAGCTCTGGCCGCCTCCAACTCCGCTTCTGCCGCCTTCTTCGCGCGGAGCGCTTCCTGCTCGGCCTTCTTCGCGCGGAGTGCTTCCTGTTCTGCCGCCTTCTTCGCGTGGAGCGCTTCCTGTTCGGCCTTCTTCGCGTGGAGCGCTTCCTGTTCGGCCGCCTTCGCTGATTCGAGCGCGGCTTTGTCCGCAGCCTTCGCTGCCGCGCGCGCGGCTTCCTCCGCCGATTTCGCGGCTTCCACCGCCGCCTCGAGCTCCTCGCGCCGCGCGGCCACGTTTTCCAACGCAGATTCGAGCTCGCGGATCCGCGCCGCCTGCCCCGACACGCGCCCGAGCAGCTCCGACGTCGCTTGCCCGCTTCTCAGCTCTGCCTCAGCCCGAGCTGCAACGGCGCTCGCAAGCGACCTCTCGAGCTGCTCGATGTGCTCCTGCCGCGCGTGCGCCTCGCGCACTGATTGAGCGAGCTCCTCGCGCAACGCACGCAGGGCGGTCGCAGAAAAAGTGCCGCCCGCGTCTTCCACCAGCGTCGGCGTTTCGTCGTTCAACGGACGTGGCAACGTCGGAGGTTCGAGCAACGCGCGCGCCTTGGTTGCCCATGCGGGTAACGGCGGCAGCGTGCTCCAGGGTGCCGTGTGCTCGTCGAACGGCCATCCGTGTTTCTCGACGGGCTCTTCCGCGACAAGCGTGAACTCGTGGTCCTGCAGCTCGTACGCGTCGTCCTGATCGAGCGGCGCGCGACGCACGGCGCTTTCCTCGGAACCATGGTCGTCGATTGATTGGGGCTCCCGGGTGATCGGCATCCAGCTTCGCCTCCTGCGAGTCCCGCTGCCTACCGTCAGGGCGCCTCGGAGCCCCAACTCCGGCCCAATCTTATCCACATGTTCAGCGACGACAAGCCTGCACCGCGACTCGGCTCTAACCCGGTTGTGGCGCCGCAGGAGGCGCGGGAGGAGCGGCCGGTGAGGGGGATGGTGGTGCGACCTGCGCTTCGAAGCGCTTGTACGCAGGCCGTTCGGTGATTCGTTCGTGGTACTCGCGAAAGGCCTGGCGCGGCTCGAGCGACTTGGTCATCAAGCCCCAGCCGATCTCAGAACCGATGTGCACGTCTGCCGCAGAGAACTTCTCGCCGAGAATGTACGGGCCGACCGCGACGGCCCGCTCGAGGGCATTCATCGTGTCGTTGTAACTCCCATACCCGAGCGTGCCCGGCCGGTCCGGGACGGGCCTCGCGCAAATGCGATCGACCAGCGCGGGTTCGAGACAGCCCGCACCAAAAAACAACCAACGCAAATACGTCCCGCGCGCGGGGTCTTTTACATCGGGTGCCAGGCCGGCTTCCGGAAAGGCGTCCGCCAAGTAAGCGCAGATGGCGGCACTTTCCGTGATCACGACGCCGCGATGCAGCAGCGTCGGAACCTTGCCCATCGGATTCAGCTTCAGGAACTCGGGCTGCTTGTTCTGGCCTTCCTTGAGATCGAGGATCTCCGTCCGATACGGTTGCCCGAGCTCTTCGAGCATGTAGTGAGCGATGCGCCCGCGCGACATCGGATTGGTGTACAGCACGAGCTCTTCCGCCATGGAGTGTCTCCGGTCTCTTGCTGATAACCACCGCGCACACTAGATGCAAGCATGCCGGCGGTCAGCGTCACGATCATCGAACGGATAATTGCTCCACCGCGTTCAGACCGTCATTCGCGCGCTCACCGGATTGACTAACAGCGAACGTTACGTCGAACGCGGATCGATTCAGTGCGGTTTGGTTGCGCGCCCACGAGTTCTCTTTGATATTGCTTCATGCTCGAAACGCCCGCAGACGAGACTTCTGCCCACCGGCGACTCGAAGAGCTTCAAGCATCGCACGGCATGCCCATGGCATGCACACTGCAAGAAGTCTTTCTCCAGCGCGTGAACGTCGGCGATCTTCAGTTGTGCATGGTCGGGCTCGTCGCGTCGACGCCGGGATCCGCGACGGTCACCGGCGCAGCAGCAGACGAGTCTGGCTTTCCAGTGGACCGGGCGTACTTCGAGCTGATCGAGCGCCTCAGCATCTTCCTCGCGCGGTCCAGTTCATCGCCACTCGTGATTCGTGATCGAGCGGGAACACAGAAAGGGTCGCGCACCCCGAGCCAGGTGTTCCCAGCCGACAAGAAACCCGAAGTTCAGCGCGTCTCGCTCTCGAACGGTGTCGCGCTGCACACGTCATGGCAGCGCGCGTGCGATGCCGCACAGGCAGAGTTGATCGAGCGCGACCGCGTGCTGCGATCGTTTGCGGGAGAGTACGCGCCGGTGCTCGTTCCGGATGCTGATCCGCAGCTCGCGCATTCGCTCCGCGACGACTACGAAGTCTCCGCCTACGCGTTCGGGCCGAAGCGCAAGCAGCTGAAGCACGTCGCCGCAGGGCTGTTCCTGTTTCCGCTGCGTGAAAGCGCGCCGCTGGTGTACGGCTTCGGTGCGGACGCGTCGGCAGTGAGCGCGCTGGCCAGCGCCAAACGTGAAGCGCTGCAGCGACTAGCGTTTTTGTGGGGCGAACCGTTGCCGGCGGAGCCGCCGCCGCCGCAACCGGTGCCCGACTATCACCAGGAGTACTATTTGTATCCGGCCCACCACGCGATCCTGCGCGACTGGCTGGCCGGTAAGCGGCGGCCGGCGGCGACTAAAACCGATCGAACGACTAAAGCTGACGAAACTAACAGTTCATTCGACGCTGCTACGAGTTTCGTCGATCTGACTATACAAGGCCTCGCCGGCGCGCTTGTCGTCGCCAAGGCGATCGCACGCGGTGCGGCCGTTCTTCGCTTCGGACTCGGGAGCGCGGCGAGTCGAGCGGGCGCGCCGCCACATCCGATCGCGTAGTTTTCAGCAGGACACAACCGCGTGCGGACGCCCGGTAGTGGAGGGAGCGCGGCGCCTCCACGAAGCGGAAGTGTCACTTCGCATTGTGACACGTGACGATCGGCCGCATCGAAGATCGCTGCTTTTATCGATGTTTTTGCCTGACTCCAACTAGTCAGGTCCGAGGGTTTAGCCGTGTGTTAACCGCAAGCCGACTTGCCACTTGGGCTAGAGTTATAGCTGTCCAATTGCTGCGCATAAGTGCATGTCGACGGCTCGATCCGGGGTGTCAGTCGCGCGTTTTCTCGGCGCAATAGCCCACATTTCATACCGCTACGTACGACTGGTTTTGGCCACAATACGGGGGCTAGTGGCTAGCTGGCCGCGTTGGACGGAACGGTCATACAATTCGGATTTCATTCGGGAAAATAAGCTTTACCACGCGACTGACTACGCCTAGATTAGTTCGAGTCAGCAGCGCCGGCCGTAGTTGGGGAGCACCGGGGCTACACAAGGGACCAGGTAGGATGCCGGGGTTCAATCGCGCACCGTTGTCAGCGACGGCGCAAGCGTCAGCTACTGCTCCGACGAACGGGGACGTCGTTGCCACGACGCCATCCCCGATCACGTCACTGAGCGAAAAGTTGTGGGGTCTCGAGCTCAATCGAGGACTGCCCCACGTCCTGTCGCATGACGGTATTACAGCGATGCCAGGCGATCTGTCACGTGTACGATCGTTTTTAGCAGAAGAGTTTCCGTGGTTTGGGGAGGAGTCTTTCGGTGCTCCCCCAAACGAAACGATCGTCGACGCGAAGCGTTGGTATCTGCGATCGGCCTGTGACGCGATCGAGCTGCGTCTCGAAGACCGAACGATCGGCGTGTTCGTCGGTGCGCCCGAAGATTGGAGCAGCTATTACATTCGCATCTTCGCCGTACTCCAGACGTATCAGCGTCCCGCGTTGATCCGTCGGTTCGGTCGGGAGTGTGTGTTCGAGCCGCTCGCGCGGCATCACGTCGAACGCGTCGTCGCGGACACTTCGCCGGCGAATCTGGCGATGTCGCGATGTTTTACCGAGCTGCACTTTCACGTCACCGGTCACCAGCTGAGTGATCGCTGGGGTCCGTTGGTTCGCTACACGAAATTTCTCGAGCCGGCCTGCGAAGCGGCCTTTCTCAAACGTTTCGCGGGCATCGCAGCGGGGGGGCCAACCCGCACTGGAAAGGAGGAACCACCATGAAGAAGCGGTTCTCACTCGGCACGATGTGATTTTGATTTGATCAGTCAGGGCGGCCTCCGATTCGTTCGGAGGCCGCCCACACTCTTTGGGATCAGACAACGACGGATTGGCAGAAGGCCTGTGAACTAACAGGGAGCAGACATGACTACACTCGCGACGCAACTACAGACGAACATCGAGTGCTGGGTGGAAGGCTTACGAAGTAGGACTCGGCTCGGAGCGCTGGCGCGACAGGGAGAACTGCCGCCGCGCGCAGTCGCGCTATATCTGGAGAGTCTTCGCTTCCTGTTGCGTAACTCACAACTAAACCTCGAGGTGGCTTCTGCCGCGTCCAAGAAGTTGGGGGACTTCGAACTCGCCGACTATTTCTCGCGTAAGGCGGGCGAAGAGAAAGGCCACGAGCTCTGGGCGCTCGATGACCTCAGCCGTCTCCCCGAAGCGGTGACTTCCGGCCTGCGTCCTTCACCTGCGATCGTGAGCTTGGTCGAATGGCAACGTAATCTGATCGCCCAGCATCCTGTATGCTTCGTCGCTTACGCGCTGTGGGCGGAGTACTTCACCGTGTTGGTCGGTGACGAATGGCTCGATGGCCTCGCTGCGAGCGGGTTCGAGCGGGGACAGATCTCCTCCATCACGAAACACCTATTGGCAGATCGAGAGCACGCCGCTCGCGGCTTCGCCGAGATCGATCAGTTGTGGCGAGGTCAGCCGGACGCCAGTGTGTTACTCGCGGGAGTGGAACGGGCAGGGCAGATATTCGAGCACTTTTGTGACGAAATCTGCGGTGAAGCCGTGCGCGCAGCCTGACCGCGCCTATCACGCTCGATCGAGACGAGGCAAATCCGAAGTGTGTGGAACTGACCCGGCCCTGACTGTCTGATTGCCGGGGCTGGCCGCGCACGTACGGTAGTCGAGAATTCGATCTAGCTTTGTGGTATGCGTGGTCAGGGATCGAATGCAGGCACGCATACCGGAGGTGACGCTCCTCGAGGAAGTTGGGCGCGGTCCGGGGAGTGTGGTGTTTCGTGCGCTTCATCGCGGTGCCGGTTGCACGGTCAAGCTGCCGAGCGACCGCGTTCCGAGCTTTGCTGCGCACTCGAGCACGTTCGAACAGGATATTTTGCAGCTGGCCCGGCTGAGCCGCGCCGGCTTGCCCCGCGTCCTGCAGCTGGGAGCGACTGGCGAAACGCCGTACGCGATTCTCGATCAGGCGCACGGCGAACCACTGGCGACGAGGCTTCGCCGCGCGCTGACGTCGGCACACGCGCTCGAGCTCGCGCGCTCGCTTACGACGTGTCTACAACGGCTGCACGAAGCGGGCTTTGTACATGGAAATCTGACATCCGAGCACGTGTTGTGCTCCGAACATGGCGCCCGTGTCACGCTGCTCGACAACGGCTCGATCACGCGGCCGCTCCCGTTCGACGTGCTAGCGGATACACGCGCACTCGGTCAGTTGCTGCGCGATTGCGCGCGGCAGGCGCAAGGCACGGATGCGGTGCGGGGCGCGTTGTACGTGTTGGCCGAAGAGCTCGCGGCGGAAAAGCGAACCGAGCTCGCATCGGTCGCGTTCGAGCTCGATGCGCTCGCGGATGCGGGCAGCAACAAACGACGCTCGTCGTACCCGCCACCGAGTCGCGAGTCCCTCGCAGTCTCGAGCGGTATGCCGGCCGTCCGCCGCGCGCGCGGCGAGCTCGGCTTGTTGCGCCGCTTTTGGGATCACGCGTCCGAATACGGCGGCAAGTTGATCGAAGTGCTCGGTCCGGCTGGGAGCGGCAAGAGCCGCTTGCTCGCGGTGTTCGCCGAGGTCATCGGCGAAGAGCAGGTCCAAGTATTGTCGGTGAAGTGTCGTGACAGCGATTGGGCGCCGTTTTCTGCGCTCAAGCGTTTGCTCGAAGGTCACCTCGCCGGTTTGGCGACACTCGATCAGGAGCGTCGCGCGCAAATCGAGGAGAGCTTACGCGTCGCTGCTGGGCCGATGGCTTCGCGCATTCGCTTGCTCTCGCCGCGGTTGGCGGCGCTGATTCCGGAGTCGAAGGTCACGATGGGCGAAGGCGACGCGCAGCAGGTGTTCGTCGCCGGCATGGCCGACTTTCTCGCGAAGTATCTCGAGGCGTCCGGTCCGTCCGTCCTCGTGATCGACGACATTCACTGGCTCGACGCCAGCAGTCGGATGGTCCTGACACGCCTGGCCGCGCGCTTGTGCGCACAAGGCCACCTGCTCGTGTGCGGCGCGCGCGACGATCAGGACAGTCGCGAGCCGCTCGAGCGCTTTCGCGCGGCGCTCGTCCCCGAGCTCTTGGAGACGGTGCAACTCGGTCCGCTGAGCGAGCGCGACGCGTCCGACATCATCGCCGACTACCTCGGGCTCGAACGCCGGCCCGATCGAGATCTAGTTCAGCAACTGACGCAGTTGAGCGACGGCACGCCACTCAGCTTGCTCGAGCTGCTTCGACTCACGCTCGAACGGGGCTACTTACGTCCCCGTTGGGGACACTGGCATCTCGATGCGACGCCCGTGCAGCGCATGCGCTTGCCGGCGTCGTCGCAGGCGCTGATTCGGCGCCGTCTGGCCGCACTCGATGTCACCACGCTCGAAGTGCTGCGTGCGGCGGCAGTCGTCCGTAGTCGAATCGAAGTGGAGTGGCTCGCCCGGGTGAACGCGGTTTCGGTCGAGTCCGCACGCGAGGGGCTCGAGGTCGCGCTCGCCGCTCGGTTGCTCGAACGCGATTCGCACGGTGAATACCACTTCGTTCACGACTGCGTGTGGGAAGAGCTGCTTCGAAGTGTTCCAGAGGAACAGCGGCGAATCCTGCACGAGCGCGCGGCAGAAGCCCTCTACTCGGCCGAAGGCAGCGGCGCCGAATACGAATACGAGTTGGCGCGACACCACGCGGCCGGGATCATCGAGCTCAATCCACGTCGCGCATTCGAAGCCATGCGCCGTGCGGCTCAACGTGCACTCGAAGCGTGCGACGACGCGCTCGTTCTCTCCTTCTTGAAACCGGCCGAGCGCGCGGCGCGACTCGCCGGGATCGATCCCGACCGCGAGTTTTACGTGCAGCTCGCGGAGAGCAGTCTCCGGACGGGCACGACTCGCGAAGCCCGCGAGTACTTCGAGCGCGCACTCGCCCGATCGAAGCCCGGGTTCGAACGCGCGCTCGTGCGCGGTCGGCTCGCGTGGATCTATCACTTCGAGTCGAACGACGAGGCTTGTTGGCGCATCTTGGAGGCGGCGCTCGCCGATTGCGGCCGTGAGATGCCGGGCGATGCTCCGCGTGATCTGCTCGCAAGTCTCGGCGGTTGGGTGGTGGGGTCGGTCGGTGTGCGCCGCTCGGGTCGTGCGCGCGAGGAAGCCGAAACGCTGTGCCAGTTGTACGGCGAGTGCGTACGGGTTTCGTTCGAGGGTGGCCAGCCGGCGCGCGGAATCGCGAGCGCGATCCTGTTGGCGAACGCAGCGCAGAAGCTGCCGCCGTCTCGCTCGCGCGTTTACGCCGAGATGCTGATGGCGATGATCGCGTCGACCTTGGGCGCAACTCGCATCGCCGAAACGCTCAGCGCGCGCGCTGAAACGATGGCGCACGACCTCGCCGATCCGATCGCCGTGACGTTGTGGCACCAAGTACGTCACGTCATCACAGGCTGGCGCGGCGAGCTCGACGAGTGCGCTCGCCACGCCCGGATTTGTGCCGAAGAGCGCCCCCACTTCATGGAGCTCGGGGAGCTCTGCCACCTGTGCTTCGCGATGTACGGCATCGACCTCACACGCGGCCGACCCGCCGCGTCGCTCACGTGGCTCGACATTGCGATCGAGCAGGTGCGTCAGAACGGCCACGCCCCGGCGGTATTCGGTCTGATCGAAGACGCCGCGTGCAACACGCTGCTCTCAGTCGGGCGCGAGAAGGACGTCGCGCGGCTCAAACGCAGCTTGCAGTACGTGGAATATGCCAAAATTCAGCCCGGCAGCTACTTCCACCAGCTCGGTTATCAGAGCCGGCTTCAGTTCTTCACCGAACGCGGGGACCTCGGCGCCGAGTTCGAAGCTTTAGTAGACGAATTCGACCGACTAAAGCTCGATCCCAAACAAGTCCATCCGTTAGTTCACATCTATTACATCCACCTCGCCCACGCGCGGCTGCATCAGTGTTTGCGGGCGGAGCCGGCGCGGCGCGCGTTGTTGCTGCCGAAGCTCGAAGCGGTGATGGCGATCACGCAGCAGCTCTCGCGCACCCATACGATGGAGGCGCACTACAAGCTCTTGCGCGCATCGGCGACTTGGTTTCGCGGCTCGCGAGTGGGAGCCGAGGCGACACTCGTCGAAGCCGAGCGGCTCGCAAACGAGTACGACGTCCCGTGGGTCAGTTACTCTGCCGCGCGTTTGCGTGCGCACATGTTGCGCGCGAGCGGCAGGCTCGAGTCGGCGCACAACCAAGCGCAAATCGCCGCGTTGCTCGCGCGGCAGTACGGTCACGTCAATCGCCTTCGCTTCATCCGCGAGGAGTTCGAGCTGATTGAAGGCCCCGAGCCACAGCGCAACGAGGTCGATGCGCCGTACACGCGCCGTCACCTCGCGGCGTTATTGCGGATCAGCCAGGCCAATAGTCGAGAGCTCGGTCCGGAGCGTCAGGCGCGGCTGATCTTGGACGAGCTGATCGAAGCGCTCGGAGCCGAGCGCGCCCTATTGTTCATGCGGACCGAACCCTCGACTTCGTTTGCGCTCACGGCCGGCCGCACGATCGGCGGTCACGATCTCGAGCTGAACGCCGAATACGATCAAGCGCTCGTCGAGCAGGTGTACATCACCGGTCAGACCCAGCTCGCAGATACGGAGCACATCGTCTCGAACGCACATCGCACCTGCGTCGTCGTCGCTCTCGTGTTGCGGGAGCAAGCGGTCGGTGCGCTCTATCTCGATCGCGCTGGAGCGGCCGGCGGCTTTCGTCCGGAAGACGCGGCCCTGCTGCAGGCGCTTGCAAATCAAGTGCCGGTCGCGCTCGAACTCGCGAGCGCGCTCCGCGAGCGCGAGCGGTTGCAGCAGAACTTGCGTCAGGCGCAAAAGATGGAAGCGATCGGCCGCCTCGCGGGCGGCATCGCACACGACTTCAACAACATCCTCGCGACGATCCAGTTCGCAGCCGAAGGCCTCGCGACGATCGCAGGCCGCCAGCAGGACGGGCAAGACGAGGTCAGCGACATTCAAGACTCGGCACGTCGCGGCACCGAGCTCAC
This sequence comes from Polyangiales bacterium, assembly GCA_035687405.1. Lineage (GTDB taxonomy): Bacteria > Myxococcota_A > Polyangia > Polyangiales > JAFGIB01 > JADGRF01. The sequence goes on along the minus strand of DASRXR010000092.1, from coordinate 19,064 downwards.
GCGTCAGTTGCTGACGTTCTCGCGCGGCAAGACCATCCCGCCGCGCCGCATCATCCTCGGGGAGATCGTGCGCGAGCTCGTCCCGATGTTGCGGCGTTTGGTGCGTTCGAACGTGAAGCTGGAAGTCGACATTCCCGACCTCGAGTTGCCGGCGCTCGCCGATCCGAGCCACATCGAACGCGTCCTGATGAACTTGTGTCAGAACGCGAGCGACGCGATGCCGAAGGGCGGCACGATCACGATCCGCGTCAGCGAAGCCTCGCTCACGCATGCCGCGCCACCCGGTTCACCCGAGCCAGAGACCGAGGAGAGTTATGTGCTCCTGATGGTGTCGGACACCGGCGCCGGTATGACCGAGGAAGTTCGCGCGCGGTTGTTCGAGCCGTTCTTCACGACTAAGTCGGGCGGCACCGGCCTCGGGCTCGCGAACGTGTACGCGATCGTGCAGCAGTGCAGCGGCGAGATCGAAGTCGCGAGTGAGCCGGGCGCGGGCACTACGTTTCGAATCTACCTGCCTCGCGTCGAGCCCGGTCACCGGCTGAGCTTGGAGGGACTGGCGGATCCACGTCTGCCGGTGGTGGACGAGGAGGATCTCGGCGCGGCAACCGTCTTGGTCGTCGATGACGACGAGTCGCTGCGTTCGATGATGGTCCGCTCGCTCGAGTCGGCCGGCTACAACGTGTTGAGTGCGCCGGACGGCCCGGAGGCACTGCTGCTCGTGGACGCGATGGACGGCCTGTTGGACCTCGCAGTGACCGACTTGCACATGCCGGACATGGACGGTGGGCAGCTCGCAGACGCGCTCCTCACCCGAGATCCCGACGTCAAGTTGCTGTTCGTCTCGGGAATCGCGCCGGACGAGGCACAGGTTCAAGAGCTTCGGGACCGCAACGGCACGTTTCTGGAAAAGCCGTTCGACGAGTTCGTGTTGCTCGACAAGGTGAGCGTGATGTTGCGAATTCCACCGGGCGCGATTCGCGGACACTGACGTCACTGTGCGGGGCGAAAGAGCGCCCTGGCCGTTTCGGTCGAGGCCACTTGACGGCGACTGGCTTTCGCGCGACGCCATGCGGCTCGAACGTGAGCGCGCCCGCGAGCCAAATTCCGCCAGCGCCCGAGTCCGGCGCTGTCGTGCAGCGGCCGCCACCGGGTCACTGGCAGCTGACAGCGTCGCGCGAGCGCCGCATCGCGCTCGCGTTGGTCGGCGTGCTCGCGCTGCTGCTCGGCACGAGCATGATCGACGAATCGCCCACGACCGACGAGCCGCTGCACCTCACGCGCGGGCTCGCCTGGTTTTGGGGGCCCGACACGTCGCTGAGTTATTCGCATCCGCCGCTCGGTAACGCGGTCGGAGCGCTTCCGGTCGCGATCACTGCGCCGAGCGTCGACATGGGCCAGCTGCGCGGCTACTCGAGCGGGGAAGTGTGGGTCGTCGCGAAGGACCTACTGGGCACGAAGTACGGCCGGCGAAGACCATGGCTCTTCGAGGCGCGCGCCATGATCGCGCTGTGTTGTGTCCTCCTGGCCGTGTACGTGTACCGTTTGGGCACGCGCTTTTTCGGCCCGGCGGTGGGTTTGTGCGCACTCGGCTTCTTCGCGTTCCATCCGACTTTGATCGCCCATGGCCGGATGATGACGACGGATATGCCGGTCGCACTGGCGATGGTCGTCGCTGTCGGTGAGCTCGTCACGTTCCTGAACGGCGGTTCGCGCTGGCACGGCGCGGCTGCGGCATTTGCAGTCGGTGCGGGAATGGTGACGAAATATACGGGACTGATGTTAGTGCCGATTGCGTCACTCGGAGTGTTAGTCGTCGCGGGGTTGCGCGTCGGGCGCTACCGTGGTCGGCCGCTGCGGCGCGCACTCACGGCGGCAGTCGTGTATCTCGCGCTGTCGGGGCTCGCCGCGTTGTTCGTGATCAACGCTGCCTATCGATTTCACCGCAGCGGTGCGACTGCGGCGCAGATGCTCGCTTGGCCGGAGCCTGCACCTGACGAACCGCGCGGTTTCGGCGGCGCGGTGCTCGAGAAATCGTCGATCCTTCCGAAGCTACCGGGCTGGCTGCCGATCCCGCTGCCGTACACGTACGTGTTCGGGTTGTCGGTGCTGCGCGCGCACGATGCCGAGGGCCATCCGACGGTGTTCTTCGGCAAGCCGATGAGTCATGGAACGCCGGCGTATTTCCCGATCATGCTGCTGATCAAGACGCCGCTCGTGCTGATGGCGGCGCTCGGTTACGCCGGATTCGTGTTCTGGCGGCGGCGCGGCCGCGTGAGCTTGCCGGCCGCTCTTCTCGCAGCCTACGCGACGTGTTTCGTGTTGCTCGCGATGCGTGCGGCGTTGAACATCGGAGTGCGGCACGTCTTGCCGATGATTCCGATCATGGCGTTGTTCGCCGGGCTCGGCGCTGTCTACGCGTTTCGCGCGCTCGCGAGCGAGGCTCGGCGAAAGCAGCTGGCGATCGCCGCAATCGTCGCAGCCGTGGGCGGCGTCGCGTGGTCGTTTCCCGACTACCTCAGCGACTTCAACTGGCTTGTCGGCGGAAAAATCGGCGGCGAGCGCATCAGCATCGTCGGAGAGGAGTGGGGCCAAGACACGCTGCGGCTCGGTCGCGCGCTGCGCGAGCGCGGCATCTCGACCGTGTACTTCAGCGGCGACTCGTTCACGTCGAAGCTCGAACTCGCGCGGCAGCAGGTCACGTCGCGCCGCCTCGGCTGCCCGAATAGTTTGCCCGAGAACGCATACGTCGCGGTTCAAGCGCGCGACATCGCGCGCCAGCGGGAGACCTGCGTGCGGTGGACGAAGACGCGGACGCCCGAGTTCGACGTGAACGGGCACGTCTATGTCTACCGAACCGGCGCGCACGAGACGCCGTTCTAGGCGCCTTCGTCAGGCGAGCGCCGATCGGCAGAACGACTGGCGACGGCTGCAGCTGATGGCGGCAGCCGTCGCCCCTCGCTCGAGCTCAGGGAAACAGATCGAACGGGTTGTCGCCCGCATCGACAGCGGCATCCGGGCCCGCATCGACACCTGCGTCGACCGGTTCGTCACCCGGGTCCCCCGGCTCACCGGGGAAGCCACCGAAGCCTGGGAAGCCACCGAAGCCCGGGAAGCCGCCGAAGCCTGGGAAGCCCGGGAAGCCCGCGCCGCCTTCGCCGCTCTGGCCACCCGCGCCGCCGACACCGGAAGAACCGGACGCTCCGCCGCCGCTGCCAGCAGCACTACCGCTCGCGCCGGAAGCACCGCTCGATCCACTGCTACCGCCGCTGCCGGCTGCACTTCCGCTCGTGCCGCCGCTGCCAGCTTCGCGGCCACCGGAACCTGCGATCGCGCCCGCGTCGTCATCGCTCACGCCGGCGTCGTCGCTCGTGTCAGGTCCGTCGGAGCCCGCGCTACCGCGCCCAGCACCGCCGCTGCGACCGCCTAGCGTGGATCCACTTCCACTCGTGCCCGAAGACGAGCCGCGACCAGCGCTGCCCGCGCTCGAGCCGCTCGTGCCCGCGCCAGTTCGTCCCGCAGTCGCGCTGCTACCGGCTGCACCGGATCCGGAGACTGCAGTCGCGCCGCCATTGCCGGCCACCTCCGCGGAGCCTCCATCTGTGGCGAGATTGTCATCGCCGCACGCTGCCACGCCCAAACTCGCGCACGCGAGCAAGACTTGCAGTGAACGCGCACGCGTACGCGCCGTTCCTGCCTGCTCGATTCTTCGTAAGTACTCCATGGCTATTCCTCTCCGTGGATGTCGTTCCCCGGTACGAAGTGCCCTGAGCTACTCGCATTCGGGTCGAGCTCACGCCTAAAAGTTGTCAGAAAGTGCAGTGCAACAATCACGCAGCTAAAAACGCGGCGGAATTAGTCGTGTCAAATGCGTACAGTTTCATCTGCGACGCATCCACGAGATGGATGTCGCATGTATTGCAGCCATCAGCTGCAGCCAGGCGAAGACTCGAACGTGCTACGGAGGGCAGCTCTGCGATGCACCGGGGCTGAGTGTCCCCGCGATCGCGCAGCTCTTGTTCGCGCGCAATCGAATCCGTCCGACCGCACCGCCGCCACCACCGCCACCGTTCGCGCTGCCGGGATTGCCGTTTTGTGCCGAGGCACTCGCGGTACCACCATTGCCACCGGAGCCTTGTGAGTCGCCGCCGCTGCCGCCGTTGGCGAGCACAGACGATCCAGCTGTAACCGACAAGCGCGCGGCCTCGAGCAAGATCGCTCCACCACTTCCGCCGCCGCTTCCGCCGCCTTCGGACCCGCAGCCATCGACGCCGGATGCGCCGTGCGAGAGCACGCTGCCGCGTACGTCGAGCAAGCCGGTGACGGAGAACTGAAGGCCGCCGCCGCCCGCACCGCCCGCGTTGCTGCAGCCGCCGCCGACGCCACCGCCGCATCCGCCGAGAATCGGCGACAGCGTCGCTACGCCGCGCGCGTTTCCGCCTGCGCCTTGGTTGCCGTTGCTGTCGCCGTAGCCACCGCTACCGCCGTTTGCGCCGTAGGCACCACCGCCACCACCACCGCCGCCCGTGCTCGAGCTGCCTGTGCCGTTCACGCCGGCGCTCGCTCCGCAAGACCAGTTGCCGCCGGAACCCGGCGTCGATCCAGTCGCACTCGCGTTTACGGTGCCCACGAGCGTGGCGTCACCGAAGACTGCAAACGCAACCGGTCGATTGCCGACCACTTTCAATGTGGCACCCGAGGCGACAGTGATCGCTCTCACCGGAATGATCACGATCGAAGCGCCGCCGGCTTGGGTCTGCGTCTGTACGATCGGCGTCGGTTGTGTTTGGCCACACCAGTTCGTGTACGTGAGCGACGTGCTGTCGAACTGGGACGTGCCGCAGTTCAACGTGATGGTCGCGGTTCCACTGAGCGGAGCCGGGTTGATGTTAGTCGGCGTATAACCGAACGTGCCGTCCGCAGCACCATCGTTGTCGTCGTCGGGATCGCACGCGTCGCCGAGCGCATCGCCATCGAGGTTGGCTTGGCTCGCGTTCGCGACGAGTGGACAGTTGTCGGTACCATCGGGAACACCGTCGTTGTCATCGTCGGTGTCACACGCATCACCTTGGGCGTCGCCGTCGGTGTTCGTCTGTGCGGCATTGCTGACGAGCGGGCAGTTGTCTGCCCCATCGAGCCGCCCGTCATTGTCATCGTCGGTATCGCACGCATCACCCTGGGCGTCGCCGTCAGTGTTCGTCTGCGCGGCATTGCTCACGGTCGGACAGTTGTCCACCCCGTCGAGCCGCCCGTCGTTGTCGTCGTCGGTGTCGCAGGCATCGCCGCCATCCGCTGCGCCATCGCTATTCGCCTGCGAAGCATTGCTGATCAGCGAGCAGTTGTCGGACCCGTCTACGACGCCATCGTTGTCGTCGTCGGTGTCACACGCATCACCTTGAGCATCGCCATCGGTGTTCGTCTGCGCCGCATTGCTCACGAGCGGGCAGTCGTCTGCGCCGTCGAGTCTGCCGTCGTTGTCGTCATCGGTGTCACAGGCGTCACCTAACGCGTCGGCGTCCGTGTTGGTCTGTGGGTTGTTGCTGATCAGCGGGCAGTTGTCTGCGCCGTCGAGCCGGCCGTCGTTGTCGTCGTCGGTGTCGCATGCGTCACCTTGGGTATCGCCATCGGTGTTCGTCTGCGGAGTGTTGCTGACGGTCGGGCAGTTGTCTGCGCCGTCCGCGAGGGTGTCGTTGTCGTCGTCGGTGTCACACGCGTCACCTTGGGCATCGCCATCGGTGTTCGTCTGCGGAGTGTTGCTGACGGTCGGGCAGTTGTCTGCGCCGTCCGCGATCGTATCGTTGTCGTCGTCGGGGTCACAGACGTCGCCGAACATGTCGCCGTCCAAGTTGGCTTGACTCGCGTTCGGAATCAGCGAGCAGTTGTCTACGCCATCGAGTCGACCGTCCGCATCGTCGTCGGTGTCACACGCATCACCCAGCGCGTCGCCGCCGCTCAGCGCAACGTCGGTGTTCGCTTGGGTCGGGTTCGCGTTGTTCGGGCAGTTGTCCGTCGTATCCGGTACGCCGTCGTTGTCGTCGTCGTTTTCGCACGCGTCACCGATGCCATCCGTATCCGCGTCGGCTTGGCTCGCGTTGCTGACGACGGGGCAGTTGTCGGCCGTGTCGAGTCGGCCGTCGTTGTCGTCGTCGGTGTCACAGGCGTCGCCGCCATCGGCTGTGACGTCCGTGTTCGTCTGTGCCGGATTCGCGATCGTCGGGCAGTTGTCCGTCGTGTCCAGGACACCGTCATTGTCGTCATCCGTGTCGCAGACGTCACCTTGTGCGTCGCCATCGTTGTTCGCTTGGTTCAGGTTCGCGTTCAGCGGGCAGTTGTCAGCACCATCGAGACGCGTGTCGTTGTCATCATCGGTGTCACACGCATCACCTTGGCCGTCACTATCCGCGTTTGCCTGACCCGAATTCGGAACCAGCGGGCAGTTGTCCGAGCCGTCGGCCCGCCCGTCCGCGTCGTCGTCGGTGTCACACGCGTCGCCGAGGCCGTCGCCGCCCGTGAGCGCCGCGTCCGTGTTCGTCTGCGTACCGTTCGAGACGTTCGGGCAGTTGTCCGTTGTATCCAGTACCCCGTCCGCATCGTCGTCGGTGTCACACGCGTCGCCGAGCGAATCGGTGTCTAAGTTCGCTTGGTCGGCGTTTGCCGCCGTCGGGCAGTTATCGGAGGTATCCGCGACACCATCGCCGTCGTCGTCGGTGTCACAGACATCGCCTTGCCCGTCGCCATCCAAGTCGGCTTGGCTTCCGTTCGCAGCGAGCGTGCAGTTGTCAGTCGCATCCGGTGCGCCGTCGTTGTCATCGTCGGCGTCGCACGCATCGCCTTGCGCATCGCTGTCCGTGTTGACCTGCGTCGGGTTGTTGATCAGCGGGCAGTTGTCCGTGCCGTCCGCAGCGCCGTCGCCGTCGTCGTCGCTGTCACACGCGTCGCCGAGCGCATCGCCATCGATGTTGCCCTGCGTCGGATTGCTCAGCCCCAAGCAGTTGTCGACTGCATCGGGCGCACCGTCGCCGTCATCGTCGTCATCGCACACGTCGCCCTGGCCATCGCCATCGGAGTCGACTTGCGTCGGGTTGCCGATCTGCGGGCAGTTGTCCGTGCCGTCCGGTGCGCCGTCGCCGTCGTCGTCGCTGTCACATGCGTCGCCGGCGCCATCCAGATCGACGTCTGCTTGATCCGGATTCGAGAGCCCGAGGCAGTTGTCGATGGCGTCGACCGTACTGTCGTTGTCTTCGTCGTGGTCGCATGCGTCCCCGGTACCGTCGCTGTCCGAGTCGAGCTGCACAGCATTTGCGACCGACGGGCAGTTGTCCGCGTTCGCACACAAACCATCGGCGTCTCCATCGTTCGCGGCGTCGGCCGGGCACGAGTCGCACGCGTCCGCAGTCCCGTCGCCATCGGCATCGCGTGCGTCGTCGCCGCCCGGGCAAATGTCGGACGTGTCGCACACCAGATCGCCGTCGGCGTCGGGGCACGGCGCGATCGATCCATCGAGGTCCGACAGGCTGGAGTCGGGATCGAGCGGACCTGCGTCCGAACCGGTTGCCGCCGCGTCGAGATCGGAGGACCCGCCCTCGTTTCCGCCGCCGCCGTCAGCGACAGTGCTCGCGTCGTCCGGCAGGACTACGGCAGCATCGTCGTGTCCGCCACCGCCATGGCCTTCATCCAAGTCGCGCAGCTCGACGCCAATGCGTCCACAGCCACTGGAAAGTGCCAAGCACAGCAACAGAACATACGACCAAGCTACCAAGCGCACGCCAATATTCAGTGTACGCGATCGGGAGATCCCCCGCCGCCGTTAGCTGCGCCACGCGAGCTAGCTGCATCGGTCTACTCATGGCCTTGGGAGACACAAGTGCGCTGCCCACACCTACGCGAAAGTCGTCGCGTTTCGGTGTGCAGGCGAGTCGCGTTCACATCGCCACGCGCACGAGCTGCGGCTTACATGCGTACGACTCGCCCAAACGAAGCCCTGCGCTGTGTACACTAATGACAATACGGTCACGAGCGCGCGCCGACGGAAAGGCGCACGATTGAACAACGCTTGAACATGGTTGAAGCGAACGACGGGAGTTGCGCGAAGCCGACTCGCGTCTCGGCAGTGCGCGCCGCCAGCGGTCTCGCCGCTTTGATCGTATTGCTGATTTCGAGCAACGCGGCGGCCGAACAGAATTCACCCGCCCTCGGCACTTCGGCTTCGGGGTTGCGCGGCTTGGTGAACACGGGCCTGCCGCTGACAGCTGCCGAGCTGAACCTCAGCCTCGCCGCCGGTTATGGAATGACCGAGGCGATCACGTCGGCCGATGGCACACACCACCGCGGTCAAGCGACGTTCGGTGCTGCAGTTGCTCCGCTGTCGTGGCTCGCGTTCGCGCTTCGACTCGACGGGCGCCTCGAGATGCACCCCGACGACGGCGGAGGTTCGCACAGCGCAGGCTTTGGTGATCCGCGCATTTTCGCGCGCGCGGGCCATGCGCTCTCGCCGGACCTGTCGATCGGCGCCGAGCTCGGCGGTTGGTTCCCCGGCACGGACGCGCCTTCGCTCGAGTTTTCGGCGACGTCGGTCGAAGCGCGCGGCTTGTTCGCGTTCACGCCGCGCGAGAGCGGCTGGGTGTTGCTCGCTTCGGCGGGTTTTCGGGTCGACAACAGCGAGAACATCGCGCCGGATCTCGAGCGCTTGCGGACCGGGGATCGCGTCACGCTCGGTGTGAGCGACTCGAACGCCGTGCTCGGCGCGGTCGGTGTCGCGCGCCGGTTCGAGCAAACGGCGGAAGTCTTCGGCGAGCTGTCTGCAGACGTGCTGGTGGGTTCGAAGGCGCCATCTTTCGGCCAGTCGCCAATCCGCGCAGCCATCGGCGGCAGGTACTTTCCGAGCCCGGCGTGGCAAGTCGATCTCACCGCGCTGGTATCGCTCAGCGCGCGCCCCGACATCGGAACAGACGATCCGCTCGTACCGATCGAACCGCGTCTGCTCGTGCTCGCCGGTGTTCGCTATAACTTCAGCTTCGAGCGGGTACCGCGCGAGCAAGCGACGACTGCGAACGCCAAGCCTGGCGAGGCTGCGGTTACTACGGCCGGGGAGCCGACGGCGTCGAAGCCAAAAGCGGCAACGGTTGCTGGCACGCTCTTGGACGACAAGGGTGAAGTGCTGCCGGAAGCGTCGGTCATGCTCCGCGTCGCCGGCGGCGAAGTTCGCGATGCGATCACGGACGCGAACGGCCAGTACACATTTCAATGGGTCCCGGTCGGCCCGGCGACAGTGGAGGTGACTGCGACCGGGTTCCAGGCGCAGACCTGGGACATCGAGGTGCGAGCGGACATGCCACCAGACGCCGGGCGCGCGCTGACGCCTAAGGTCGATACGGGTGTGCTGCGCGGTTTGACTCGAACCTTCCAGAGCGAGCCGCTGCGCGCGCAGATCCTCGTGCGCGATCGACGCGGCAAAGTGGTGGCGACGCGCGACTCGGCCGACGACGGTCACTTCGAGCTCGACCTGCCAGCCGGTTCGTACGAGGTCACGATCAGTGCGAAGGGCTATCGCACCCACCGCCGCTCGGTAAAGGTGGAGGGAAACGGCGTCAGCATCCTGAACGTAGACATGCGCGAGGCCCAATGACTGCGCGCATCTTTTACGCCGCGCTGCTCATGAGCCTCGTCCATGGTTGCAATGGCTGTCAGAGCGCCTCGATTGCGAAGCTCAGCGAGAAATCAGGCGATAGCGTTCATCGCGATTTCTCGAACAAGCGGACGGAGTGGGAAGGTGCGGACGTCGGAGCGACGTTCGTGCTCGGCGACGGCCTTCGCACTGGCGAGAGCTCCACCGCGATGCTCGCGCTCAACGATGGCTCGCGCCTATCCGTCAAAGCGAGCACGACGATTCGGTTTCTCGTCGACGGCGCAGGCGAACACGAGCAGAGCATCGACGTGCAAGCGGGCGAAGCGGTCGTCTTTGCGGGCGAGAGTCCTGTGTGGTTGCGCACGCACGTCGGTCTGGCGCAGCTCGCCCCGGGAACGGAGGCCGTGCTCACCCGCGAGGCTGACAACCTGACGCTTCGCGTCGACGTTGGCCAAGCTACGTTTCGCGACGAGAGTGGCGTCGATCATCGACTCGGCCCTGGTGAGCGCGTGCTCCTCGATGTCGGCATGGCGATCTTGCGCACTGGCGACGAGAAAACCGCGCAAACCGCCACCGCTACACTTCCGGCGCCACCGCCCGGCGACGAGGTGATCCGTGCAAACGTGATGCATCCGGGGATTCGTGCGCGGTCGCGTGGCGGCGAATGGAAAGAGTTGACACCCGGTGAGCACGACTTGGCTCCGGCAACGGGTCTGCGATTGCCAGCCAATACTGAGGTCCAACTCACGCGAGGACCCGAGCGCGCGCGATTGCTCGGCGCTGGCGAATACGTGGTGGGCGAGGGCGCCGTGCTCGTCGAAGCGCTGCGCGGTGGCCTTCAGTTCACCGCAGTCGATCGAGACGTCGAAGTTCGCGTGCCGGGCGGGCGGATCGTCGCGCGCGCCGCTGAGGGCGGCAGCGAGGCCGCCGTTCGCATCGACGAGAACGAAGGCGTGCTCGAGATGAAGCGCGGCGTCGCGATGTTTCGTGGTCCGAGCGGTGAGCGCGACGTCACGCCCGGTGACGCGTACCGCTGGTCGCTCGCGAGCGAAGCTCCGACGGAACGACCCGAGGACGTGCCACCGCCCGACTACTCGAACCTCGAAGTGCGGGCGGGCGAGTCGTTCGTCGTGCATGCGCCGGAGGTTCCAGTTGCGGTGAGCGTCGAGTTCACCAAGCAGTGCAAAGCGCGCGGGCTGGTCGAGCTCGCACAACCGAAGCGCCGCTCGAGCGGGGAAGGGCGCGCGAATCTGCTGCTTCCAACGGGCTCGCGCAGTTACACGGTGCGCTGCCTCGATGCGCACGGTGCGCCGGGTCGCGTCGTCGCACGCGGTACCGCTCACGTGCTCGCGGACGCCGGCACGCGACAGCTGCCGTTGCGCGCGCCGACTTCGCTCGTCGATGCCGATGGACGCGGTTATGCCATCTACTACCAGAACCAGTTGCCCGAGGTTCGCGTCCGCTGGCCGAACCCGCCGCAATCCGACAGCTATAAGCTCGACGTGGATGGTACGGTAGTGTCAGTTACGTCACCCGGACGTCTGCTCGCGTCCGGTACTCTGCGTGATGGTACTCATCGTGTGACCTTCGAGGCGGGCCAGCGTAAGTCGCGTACGACTACGGTGGATGTTCGATTCGACAACACGGCTGCTACGGCGAGCCTGACAGCTCCGGTCGACCGTGCTTTCAAAGTAGGGGACACTGTCAGTATCGAAGGTCTCGCGTTGCCGGCGTGGAATGTCAGTGTTCGGGACGGGACAATCGAGAAGGTAGGCGCGGATCGGTTTCAAGGTAGCGTGGTCACGAGCGCGGCGCGGCCGGACATCGCAGTTCGGTTGGTTCACCGGCGGCTCGGAACGCACTACTACCTGAGGCGCGCGTCCGGATCGCGATGACGCAGCAGTTGAGAGTGCCTACGGACCACGTGCTCGGTAGCGTTCTGCTCGGCCGCTACCGGGTCGTTCGCGAGCTCGCGAAGGGTGGTATGGGCGTCGTCTACCTCGCCCGTTCCGAAGGCGCCGTCGGTTTCGTGAAGCCGGTCGTCGTGAAGCTGCTTTTGCCCGAACATGCGCAAGACGAGCGCTTCGTCGGCATGTTCGTGCGCGAGGCAAAGATCCTCTCGCAGCTGCGGCACCCGAGCGTCGTCGACGTGATCGAGTTCGGCGAGCAGGAGGGCGCGTACGTGCTCGTGATGGAGTACGTGCGCGGCTATCACCTCGGCCAGTGGCTGCGCTATCTCGCGCTCAAGAAACGGCAGCCACCCGCGTCGATCCTGATTCAGATCGCGATCGACGTGCTCGAAGCGTTGCACCACGCGCACGAGTTGAAGCACCCGGACGGCACGTCGATGCAGATCGTGCATCGCGACGTGTCGCCGTCGAACATTCTGCTCGACGAAGATGGGCGCGCGCGTTTGCTCGACTTCGGCGTCGCGCGCATGCGAGGAGGCAGCCAGGACTACAAGACTCAAGTCCTCGGCTTCATGGGCAAGATGCCGTACACGGCGCCGGAGCTGTTTTCCAGCAGCGAAGCGTCGCGGAAGAGCGACTTGTACGCTTGCGGCGTCGTGCTTCACGAAGCGTTGCTCGGCAAGAACGTGTTTCGCGCCGAAGCCCAAGCGGCGACGCTCAACAAGGTCATGAATCACGTGCCCGAGCTCGTCGAGGCGACGATTTCGGGCGCGCCAGCGGGGCTCGACGTCGCGCTGGGTCGCGCGCTCATGAAATCTCCTGCTGATCGCCACGCGGATGCGGGCGAGTTCGCGCTGGCGCTGCGGCGCTTGCAGCGCGAGCAAGAGAGTGACATTCGGCGCTCGCTCGCCGAGATGCTGAAGGCGGACTTCGGCGACGAGATCGCGGAGAAGCTCAGCATCGAGTCGCTCGCGCATCGTGACGAAGCCTGGCGTCGGCTGAGCAGCGCGCCGGAAAAGCGGACGATGACGGTCACTCGGCGTGGCGAACGCAGCTCGGCGCAGCTGATCTCGCAAGACGAAGAGCTGCCCGTACCTGCAGCCATCGGTGTGACCGTCCCGGCATCGGCACAAGGCCGCCGGCTCACGCCGGGTTACATCGTCGCGCCGGAGTTACCAGATTTTACGCCGTCTGCACCGCAGACGACCGCCCAGCTCGGGCGCGGTCCGCAGCAGCCAGCCGCAGAAAACGCGCGCCGTGCCGCGCGGGGCAGCGAAGCAGCCGATGTGCCGGACGTAGACGTAGCGCTCCCGCGTCCACCGAACCTGCCTGCAAATCTCAACGCTGCGACGCAGCTGACAGCGGCACCCGCGCCGGTCGGGTACTCGCGCGGAATGATGATCGGCATGTGTGCGGTCGGCTGTCTCGCGACGGCTGCCATCCTGCTGACGTTTCTGCGCCCCGCAGCACCGGCGCCAGCGCCCGCGCCGATTCGTGTCGTGTCGGCGTCGAACGAGCAGCCTCCAGTGGCTCCACCCCAGCAGAACCTGGCGACCGGTCCTGTCACAGGCGAGCCTGGAAACGCGCAGACAAAACCCAAACCCGACAAGACCAAACGTGGTCCCGATGCGCAAGGACTCACGCAAGCGCTGCGCCGGCAGCAGACGAAGCTCGAGGGCTGTTTCAAGCAGCACTCGGTGGAACTCGAAGGTCAGCCCACGATGCAGCTCGAGTTCGACGTCGAGCCCTCGGGTGCGATTCGGCGCGTCGCAATTAGCCCGCGCGCGCTCGCGAGTACTGCGCTCGGCGAGTGCCTGCTGGCGATCGGGCAGCGGACGAAATTCCCGGAGCAACCGAAGGCTGTTTCGTTTGCGATCCCGCTGACGGCGCGCCGCGCGCCTTGAACCTGGTTCGCGCGCGGGTCATAAGCGTCGACCATGCAGACGAGCACGACGAAGTTGATCGCGCGCAAAGAAGGCGCGCTCGGCTGGTTGATCTTCGATAACCCCGAGCGGCGCAACGCGCTCACACTCGACATGTGGAAGGGCATACCGGAGGTCTTGGGCGCGTTCGACGCGGACCCCGAAGTGCGCGTCGTGGTCGTCGCAGGCGCGGGCGACAAGGCGTTCGTCTCCGGCGCGGACATCTCACAGTTCGAGTCTGCGCGCTCGAACAGCGAAGCAGACGAGCGCTACAGCGCGCTCACGGACGCAGCATTCGGCGCGCTCGCGCACTTGCCGAAGCCGACGATCGCGATGATCCGTGGCTTCTGCATCGGTGGCGGGCTCGCCGTGGCGCTCTCGTGTGATCTGCGCATCGCGGCCGACGACGCAAAGTTCGGTATTCCGGCGGCGCGCCTCGGACTTGGGTACGGGTTCGAAGGCGTACGCAAGCTCGTGTCGGTCGTCGGCCCTGCCTACGCGAGCGAAGTCTTGTTCACGGCGCGGCACATCGACGCAACGGATGCGCTCCGGATGGGACTCGTGAACAAAGTCGTGTCCGTCGCAGAGCTCGAGGCGACCGCGCGCGGCTACGCGGGCACGATCGCCGCGAATGCGCCGCTCACCGTGCGCGCGAGCAAGCTCGCGATCAAAGAAGCGGTCAAGGACGCGGAGCAGCGTGATCTTCGCGCGCTCGAAGCCGCGATCGCCGCGTGCTTCGAGAGCGAAGACTTCGCCGAAGGGCGGCGCGCGTTCCTCGAGAAACGCAAACCGCAGTTTCAGGGCAAGTGATCAGAAGCCTTTGAGCCGCGCGAACCGATCGCGGTGGTACGCCGCGTCGCCGAAGCTCGCTTCTGCGACTGCAGCGCGCTTCAGATAAAAGCCGATGTCGTGCTCGTCGGTCATGCCGATGCCGCCGTGCAGCTGAACCGCTTCGCGGGAGATGAAGCTGGCGGCGTCACTCAACCGCGCCTTTACCGCGCTCGCGAGCAGCGGCGCGTCTTCACGCCCTTCGTCGACCGCTGCGAGCGCGTCGAGCACGAGCGACTTCGCCAGCTCGATCTCGCAGAACATGTCGACCGCACGGTGTTGCAGCGCTTGAAAGCTGCCGATCAGCGCATCGAACTGCACGCGCGTCTTCAAGTACTCGAGCGTGGTCTCGTAGGCCTGCGAGATGAGCCCTAGGAGCTCCGCGCTCACGCAGACCGCTGCGCGATCCAACACGGGATCGAGCAGATCCGCACCGAGGTCGACCGCGCCTAGTAACGCAGCGTCCGCAACTTCGACCGCTTCGAAAGTGCAGCGTGCTGCGTTTCGGCTGTCGAGCATCGTCGCGCGCTCGATCTTCACGCCCGGCTGCGCTGGATCGACGACGAACAAGCTGATGCCGTGCCGATCGCTCGGGTTGCCGCTCGTCCGCGCGCTCACGATCAATCGCGACGCGACGTGGCCGTCGAGCACGAAGGTCTTTTGCCCCGTCAGCCGATACCCCGCGCCGTGCCGCTCGGCTTTGCACGCGACTTGGTACGGCTTGAAGCGAGGCGCTTCTTCGAAAGCGACCGCGACCAACCCGCGGCCATCGCTGATCGCCGGCAGGAGCTCGCGCTTCAGCGCTTCGCTACCGCCTCCGAGAAGCAGCCCGCTCCCCAACACGACGGTCGACAAGATCGGCGTCACCGCGAGCGTGCGGCCACAGGCTTCGAGCACCAAGCCGAGCTCGGTATAGCCGAGCCCGCTGCCGCCGTAGGCTTCAGGGACCACGATCCCGGCCCAGCCGAGCTCCGCCATCTGCCGCCACAAGTCGGCGGAAAACCCGGTTGCGTCTTTCGTGTCGCGCAGCTTGCGCAACTGCCCCACCGGCGCGCTCTCGCGCACGAACTGGGTCGCGTTGTCTTTCAGCAATCGTTGTTCGGCTGTCAGCGTGAGCGCCATGTTAGTTCTCGCGTTAGTTCCCGGTCGGCAGCTTCAAGACACGTTTTGCGATGATGTTGCGCTGAATCTCGGAGGTTCCACCGTAGATCGTGGTCGCCTTTGCACCGAGCCACATGCGCGTCTGCGCCAGATCGTCCGACGCGAAACCGGGGCCTTCCCAGCCGAGCGCGTTCGTGCCGCGAAGCCGCAGCATCAGCTCGTCCCGCCGATGTCCGAGCTCGCTCTGGCACAGCTTGAACATGGAGATCTCGGGCCCAGGTGCGCCGGTCGCTTTGGCAGTTTCAGCCGAACGCCGAACAGTCAGTGACAGCGCGAGCTCGTCGATCAACAAGCTGGCGAGTTGATCCCGAACCAGTCCGTCGGCGACCTTGCCAGCCTGTTCACCGACGGTTTCCTTCGCGAGTGCGACGATGCCCGCGCCGGTGTTGCCGCGGCGAGCGGCGCCGCCGAGGCCGCCCGTGCCCATCCCCGATCGCTCGAAGTTGAGCAGCGTCTTTGCGACGGTCCAACCTTGGTTCACGACGCCGACGACGTTGCGAGCCTCGGCGACCACGTCGTTGAAGAACACCTCGCAAAACATCGAGTGCCCGCTGATCAGTTTGATCGGCTTCACTTCGATCCCGGGCGTCTTCATGTCGGCGAGCAAAAACGTGATGCCGTTGTGCTTCGAAGTCTCGTCCGTGCGAACGAGCATGAAAATCCAATCCGAAAACTGGGCGCCGCTCGTCCAGATCTTCGAGCCGTTGATCACGTAGCGCTCACCACTCGCGTCGAGCTTGGCCGACATGCGCAGCGATGCGAGATCGCTGCCGGCACCGGGCTCGGAAAAGCCCTGACACCAGCGCTGCTCGCCACTCACGATCTTCGGCAGAAACTGCTGTTTCTGCGCCTCGGTTCCGTGCACGAGCAACGTCGGCCCGATCATCGTCAGGCCCATGCTCTGCATCGCGGGCGCGATCTTCAGCTGGGCGAGCTCGTCTTGCAGCACGCGCGCCTGCGCGTTCGACAAGCCACCGCCGCCGTATTCCTTCGGCCAAGTCGGCGCGGTGTAACCGCGCTCGACCATCAGCTCCAGATAGCGCGCTCGATCCTTTTGGATGTTCGCCGGCTCGGGTTCGCCACCCGCGCCTTCGTAGATCATCGCCATCGGTCGGCCGCGCAGCGAGCTGGGTACTGCGGATTCCAACCACGATCGGATTTCAGTTCGGAACGAGTCGAGGTCAGACATGAAGCTCCTCGGCGCGACATGTTGCATCACTTGTGTAACGAACGTCGATAGCCCTCACGCAATGCGTGCTTGTAAATCTTCCCGTTGTCGAACCGCGGAAGCTTGTCCACGAAATCCACGCTGCGCGGACACTTGAAGTGCGCCAAACGACTCCGACAGTAGTCGATCAGTTCCCGTTCTAGTGACTGTGACGGAACCTGCCCTTCACGAAGCTCGACCACTGCTTTGACTTCCTCGCCCCACTCATCGTTCGGAACGCCGATCACCGCGACGTCGTGCACGGCAGGATGTGTCAACAAGACGGCGTCCGACTCGGCTGGGTATATGTTCACACCCCCGGAAATTATGAGATTTGCGCTGCGATCTGTCAGGAACAAGAAACCGTCGCTGTCCATGTGGCCGACGTCGCCGAGCGTGAAATACTCGCCACGAAACGCGGCCTGCGTCTTGGCCTCGTCTTTGTAGTAGTTGAAGCGCATCGCACCTGGCGCTTTGAGATACACACTTCCGGCAGTTCCGGGTGGTAGCTCGCGGCCTTCGTCGTCGAGGATGCGGATCTGATCGATCGGCTCTGGCCGACCGACGGTGCCCGGTTTTGCGAGCCAAGTGTCACTATCGACGAACGTGCCGATGCCTTCGGTCGCGCCGTAGTACTCGAAGACTACGGGACCCAGCCAATCGATCAACGCGCGCTTGAGCGGAACCGGACACGGAGCGGCGCCGTGGAGGACAAACTTGAGTGACGACAGATCGTACTGCTCGCGCGTCTCCTTCGGCAGGCCGAGCAATCGGTGGAACATGGTCGGCACCATGTGCGTGTGCGTGATGCAGTGCTCTTCGATCAACTGCAAGGAACGCTCGGCTTCCCAGCCGTCCATCAACACCACGCCGACTCCGCGCAACAGGGGGAGCATGAGCGAGAAGCTGAGCGGCGCTGCGTGATAGAGCGGACCCGTGCACAAGTGCAGATCGGTCCCCGCTGTATAGCCGCCAGGAGTTGCAATCGGCGCCGGTGCCATGGTCGGGATCACGGACCGTTCGACGCCTTTCGGCCGACCCGTCGTACCGGACGTGTAGAGCATGTTGGTTCCGAGGACGGGCGCGTCGATGTCGCTCGGATCGAAGCCGTGGACGAAATCGCGGTAACGTTCGAAGCCCGGAATGTCGCCACCGACGGCGAGGCGCGTTTGAACGGACGGCGCGCCCGCGGCGGCTTGCGCCGCGACGTCGGCGAAGCGCGACGCTGCGATGAAAACCTTCGCGTCGCAGTCTCGCAGGATGTAGCCGGTTTCGTCGGCTCCGAGATGGAAGTTGAGCGGCGTGAGACGGACCCCGATGCGGCGCGTGGCAAGGAACGCCTCGACGAGCTCGAACGAGTTGTGCGAGAGGATCGCAAGGGCGTCGCCGGCGACGAGCCCGCGTGCACGCAGTGCACGCGAGAGCTGATTGGTGCGCTCGTTCAGCTCCGCGAAGGTGAGGCGCCCTTGCTCTCCAACCAGCGCGGTCGCGGTGGGATGGATCCCAGCCCAGTACGAGACGTACATGCCGTTTGCTGCCGCCTTCGCCCAGGCCGCTAGATCGTAGTTTCCGCCCTTTTCGACCACCGGAGCCTCCAACGGCTGGAATCTATCAAGGTGCACGGCCGGCGACACGGCTTTCCTGAGTGTCTGCCGGCATGGCGTGCGGAGTATGCTATGAGGCCGCGCAACGTGGCCCAACTGGGCTGTGAAGTTATGCCAGTAGACCCTGAAGACATCCTCGAGTGCGTTCGTGTGCTGGAATCCTTGATCGCGGACCCCGCTATCCTGGCGGAGCTCGACCCTGAGTCGCGCAAGCGATTGATGATCGCGGCCGGTCGCGTCTCGCAGCCGGAACGCAACGAGCAGCGCATGTTTGCGCGTGCGGTCGCAGCGAAGACGAGGCGCGAGTTACGCGTGGCCACGGATGCACAGCTGAACCGTACCGGGATTCGCAAGCTGCGTGAGCGACCGGTGCTGATCATGCCGAGCGGTGGTCTGTTCGGAGAGGCCGCCGGTGGGTTGTCGCAGCCGGGGCCTGCCGCTCTCAGCAGCGACGCGGGGCCGACTGCAGCTCCGAGTGGCGCGTACGCCCCGGACGCGTCCGACGCCGCCGAGGAACGCGCCGAGTGGGACTCGCCATCGATCGAGGGCGCGCGCGCTTGCTACGTCTGCAAAGCCGACCGCCAGCGGCTCCACTTCTTTTACGACCAGCTCTGCGATGCCTGCGGCGACTTCAACTACGCAAAGCGCTCGCAGACGGCGAACCTGCAGGGGCGCGTCGCGTACATCAGCGGTGCGCGCGTCAAGATCGGCTACCAAGCCGCGCTCATGTTGCTGCGGGCGGGTGCGCGCGTGATCGTGAGCACGCGGTTTCCGCGGGATGCTGCGCGGCGGTACGCGTGTGAGCCCGAC
>DASRXR010000091.1:0-2153 GCA_035687405.1 Polyangiales bacterium | reverse complement strand
GTAATGCTCCCGCTGGCGCTGACGAACTCGTACTCATCGATCAATCCCAACTCCGTCAGCGCCAGCGGGAGCATTACGCCTCCCACGAAGAGTCCCTTGCCCGACTCCTGCTTCAACTGCTGAACGGCCGTCCCCAGGTCTCCGCGTACGAGCTCCGCGTTCCAATCGACCCGGCCAAGGGTGTTCGACACGACGTAATATCGAAGAGGTCGCATTGCGTAAGAGTACCGGTGATGGCCAAGGCGTACAGTGCCGCCTAACGAGGCTGTATAAAAAGCCGATTTCGCGTTCGCCGACGTGGGTGGCACGGGCGAGGCGGTGTGGCGCTCGGGATGGGCGGTCTCATGGCTGGAAGTGTGCATGGCGCGCCGGAGGCGATCAAGTGCATGTAGTCGGGATCTGCGCTTCTCATCGCACCGCCCTGCATGCCGCGCCGTATCCGTGATGCGCGAGCTTTTCGATGTTGTGCACCAGGCAGTAGAGCTGCCACTGCGTGTTCACCTTGCGCTGCGAGCGCAGCGTGAACCGGTCGAGGCGCTTGTTGTAACGCAGGTTCGCGAACACCGGCTCCACCGTCGCGATGCGTCGGCCGTAAAGGGCCTTGCCGCGCTCACTGTCGATCGCCTGTCGCATGAGCTGCGTGTATGGCGAAGCGGCGGGGTTCTTCTCGAAGAAGGCCACCTGGCGGGTCGGTGTGCGTTCGGGGTGACGCAGGCAGCGTGATCTGAACTCGCACGCCCCGCAGTCGCGCTTGGTGCCTCGAAACTTGTGATACCTGCGTCCCTTGATCACGCACGCGCTGCCGGTCGAATACAGCTTCTTGCCCGCGGGGCAAACACAGTTGCCGGCTACGGGGTCGAATGTGAAGTCCCGCGGCTGGAACTTGGCGATCGTCTTCTTGGCCGTCTTGTCGTAGAGCGGGTCGGGCTTCGCCTTGTGGCGTGTCTGACCAGCGAACCGAGGGTCGCGCCTGCGCATCAGACCATCGGCGATCAGCGCCGGCACGCCACGCTCGCACAGCCCGCGCAGGTTCTCCTCGCTGTGATAGCCGGCGTCGGCCGTGATGATCGTTTCGCTCGTACGTAATGCGGCGCTCCGCTCCACGAGCGGCAGCAGTACCTCCTGCTCGCTGCCCGAGCCCAGCGCGTGAGCGGCGACGATGATCTGCGCCTGCTCGTCGACCGCCGCCACTGCGGTATAGCCCTGGATCACGCCCTTCTGGGTCGCCATCTTGGCGCTCTCGTTGTCGGTGACGTTGCTCTTGCGCACGCTACCCTTGGCCGAGCGGCGCTCGGCATGGGTCGCGAGGAACGCCCGGATACGCCGCGCTTCACCCTGCAATCGTTCGATCCTGTCCGCCACGCTCGTGCGCGGCTTGAGCGACTTGTCATCCTCGCGATGGGCGGCGAGCATCTTCTCCACGGCCGCTTCCATGCGTTGCGCATCGTGCAGCAACTCGGCGTGCGTCCCGCTATGGCGTTTGTCAGCATTGCTCGGCAACTTCACCCCGTCGATGGCGAACATCTGACGTCCGATCAGCCCCAGCCGGTCGCACACCAGCAGCACTCGCGTGAAGACCTCGGCCACGTCCTCAGTGAGCATCCGAACGAACTTCGCGATGGTCGTAAACTGCGGCGTGCTGTCGCCCGAGATCGCCATGAACACCACGTTCTCTCGGCACAGCCGCTCGATGGCGCGGCTGCTGACCACGCCTTTGCTGTAGGCGAGAAGGACGATCTTGAGCATGACCGCAGGATCGTAGGCGGGCGCCCCGGTCTCGTCGTTGCAATACCAGCGCTCGAACGCCGAGAGCTCGAGTTCTTCATCGACGAGCACATCCAGCGCGTGCTCGAAGCTTCCGATCATTAATTGTGCTTCGAGACTGATCGCCACGAACCGCGGGCTGCGATCGACCGCCTTGTAACGCGCCATCGCGTCTCTCCGAATCGACTTGCCTCCTGTTCAACGTACGAGACGAGCAGCGGAGGACACGCTTGGGGCTTTTTATACAGCCTCAACGGTCGCGTTGAGCGGGCGCCGAGGAGCGGAGCGACGAGGGCACCCGGCAGCGAAGCTGACGGGCGCTCCGCTCGAACGCGTGGTTAGACGACAACTGTCACCACACCACTGATCTGTGCAGCTGCATGAACAAT
>DASRXR010000090.1:0-13181 GCA_035687405.1 Polyangiales bacterium | reverse complement strand
TAGTTCTGGTGCGGGTAGTCGATGGTCGGATGAAGAAGGGCCAAAAGGTCCGTCTCATGGCCACCAAGACGGACTACGAGCTCACCGAGCTCGGTGTGTTCAATCCGTTCGAGACGCAGCTCGAGGAGCTCGTCGCCGGCGAGGTCGGTTTCTTCTCGGCGTCGATCAAGTCGGTGCACGACACCAAGGTCGGCGACACGATCACCGACACGCGCAATCCGACGACGGATCCACTCGAAGGCTTCGAAGAAGTGAAGCCGATGGTGTTCGCGGGCATTTTCCCGACCGACTCGGATCAGTACGGGGACCTGCGCGACGCGCTCGAGAAACTGCACATGAACGACAGCGCGTTCTACTTCGAGCCCGACAACTCGCAGGCGCTCGGTCTCGGCTTCCGATGTGGGTTCTTGGGTTTGCTGCACATGGAAGTCGTGCAGGAGCGACTCGAGCGCGAATACAAACTCGACCTGGTCACGACCGCACCGAGCGTGGTGTATCGAGTTCACACCACCGATGGGAAGGTTCAAACCGTCGAGAACCCATCGCACATGCCCGATCCTGGCAAGATCGAGCAGATCGAAGAGCCCTACTTCAAGGTCACGATTCACGTGCCGGACAGCTACGTCGGCGCGGTGCTGAAGTTATGTGAAGACCGGCGCGGGCTGCAGCAGGGCATTCAGTACGCCTCGCAAAACCGCGTGATCATCACCTACGAGATGCCGCTCGCCGAGGTGTTGTTCGACTTCTACGACAAGCTGAAGTCGGCGACGCGCGGGTACGCCTCGATGGACTACGAGCTCATCGGGTATCGGGCGAACACGCTCGTGCGGCTGGACATGTTGATCAACGGCGATCCGGTCGATGCGCTCAGTGCGATCGTGCACCGCGACCGCGCGCATAACCTCGGCAAGCAGCTCGCGTTGAAGCTGAAAGAGATCGTGCCGCGCCAACAGTACGAAGTTGCGATTCAGGCGGCCATCGGGTCGCGAATCGTCTCGCGTGAAACGATTCGCGCAATGCGGAAAGACGTCACGGCGAAGTGCTACGGCGGCGACATCTCGCGTAAGCGAAAGCTCCTCGAGAAGCAAAAAGAGGGCAAGAAGCGGATGAAGAACGTCGGGCGAGTGGAAATTCCGCAAGAAGCGTTCCACGCGATTCTCAAAGTCGAGTAGCGGTCTCGCCCTGCTGGTCGCTCGTGGTCCGTCTCGTCGCTGCGCGGCGTGCTCGGTACGCGAGATAGGCGAGCGTTCCTGCCAAACCACCCAACGCGTCGGCCAGTAAGTCGAACCCATCGGCCACGCGACCGGGCACGTAGGCTTGGTGGATCTCGTCGAACAAACCCCAAAACACCGTCGCGGCCCACGCCATCGCAAACAGCGACCGCGCCCGCAACCCCGGCCACGTTCCGTCTAGCGCGTGCGTCATCAACGCGGCCAGGACGCCGTACTCGACGAAATGCGCACCCTTGTCCTGAAACGGGACTCGTTCGAAGACGAACGCGTGCGGAATCGAGCTCAGCACCCAAATCAACAACATGTAGGCGCCGGCTGGAAGCCAAGCGAGGGTACGCCGCGACACGGCTAAGACACCACGAGCGGCAGACGCACCGGCATCTTTCGCGCGCTGGGTAGGTCTCGCGCTGCAGCCGGTAGCGGCATCTCGAGAATTGCGAACAACGAACGCTTCTTCGCCTGCGTCACCCGCGCCCGAACCAACCGGCCCGTCCAATCCGTGCCGCTCGGGACTGCAACGTGGACTAACTCGTGGCGTTCGCTCCGGCCCGCGACGTGACCTGCTTCCTTACTAGGGCCGTCGACGAGCACTTCGACCATTTGCCCCACGAGTTGCGCGTGATGTTGCACCTGCAACTCGTCCGCAACCTCGAACAAACGCGCCAGGCGTTCACTCTTGACCGACTCCGGGATGTCGTCGCTGAGCCGCAACGCCGGTGTATGCGGGCGCGGCGAATACTTGAACCCGAACACACTGACGAAGCCGACCTCTCGCATGAGGCTCAGCGTGTCCTCGAAGTCCGAATCCGTTTCGCCGGGGAACCCCACGATGATGTCCGTCGACAAGGTGAAGCCGGGCCGGCTCGCTTGGAGCGCCCGAGCCTTCTCCAAAAACGTGTGCCGCCGATAGCGGCGAAGCATTCGCCGCAAGACGCGGTCCGAGCCGGACTGCATCGGCAGATGTACGTGCGCCGGCAGGATCGGGAGCTCACGATGCGCGAGCACGAGCGCATCGGTCACGTGCCGCGGATGCGGCGAGGTGTAGCGCAGCCGCGCCAGCGCTGGAACTTCTCGCGCAATCCGGCGAACCAACTCGGCAAACTGAGATTCCGCGACGGGCTGCTGCATCAAAGCGGAGAGCTTGAGGCCCTGCGCAATCGGTTGCGACCCAACCTCGGGCCGCACGGGCTCGTGCCACGAGTTCACGGTCTGCCCGAGCAGCGTGATCTCGCGAACGCCACCTTCGCACAGCGTCTGAATCTCCCGCACGATGTCGGTCGCGGGCCGGTACCGCTCGCTGCCCCGCGTATACGGCACGATGCAATACGTGCAGCGCTCGTCGCAGCCCTTCATCACGGTCACGTAGCTGGCGACTTCAGGTCGATCCGGCCGCACGCGAGCAGTCAAAAACGCCGGCTGATCGAGATCGAACTCCGTCCGTGCGATGGGCTTCCCCCCGTTCTGGACGTGTCGAACGAGCTCAGGAAGCTCCGGGATGTTGTCGGGCCCGAGCACGATGTCGACCAGATCCGCGCGGGCGAGCAGCGCCTTGCCCTGCTGCTGCGCCATGCACCCTGCGACCGCGATCACCAACTCGCGCTTGCGCTCTTTGAGCGGCCGGAACGTCCCGACTGTGCTCAACAACTTGTGATCCGCCTTCTCGCGAATGCTGCAGGTGTTGAACACGATCAGATCGGCGAGCTCGGGCGCATCCGTGGCTTCGTACCCCTGCGCGTACAGCACCTCCTCGATGCGACGGGAGTCGTGCATGTTCATCTGGCAGCCGAAGGTTTGGAGCAAAAAGCGGCGCATCGGGGTCGAGTCGGCCGGAGTATGTCTGCGCGGGCCGGCCGCCGCAAACCCGGGCTGAATCGAGGGACCACGCCGGACGCGCCATTGACCACACGTGTCAGGTGCGCCTACAGCCGGACAGCGGGGCCTCCCCCGCCCTGCGCCACACCCTCCAGAGGCGGAAGTCATGTTCCTCGAGTTTGCCGACATCACGATTCCACCAGGGAAACAGGCCGAGTTCGACCGCGCGATCCAGCTCGGACTCGAGACCGTGCTGAGCAAGAGCCCGGGCTACAGCGGCTACAAGGTCCACAAGGGAGTCGACAGCCCGGAGCGTTACCTGCTCTGGGTTTGGTGGGAGCGGCTCGAGGACCACACGATCGGCTTTCGCGAGTCGCCGCTGTTCACACAATGGCGAGCGATCGTCGGCCCGTTTTTCGCGAAGCCTCCCGTCGTGGAGCACTTCACCCTCGTGACCGAGTCGAAGTAGCGCGATTACTTCGCTGCTGCCGCCGGCGGCAGCAGCGCCGACACCAAGGCCACGAGTGCCCGCACGCCCGTTCGCAAGGTCGTCGGCGCATCCGGCGTGAAGCGACTCGTGTGCAGGCCCGGCGCCGGGGTTCCGCCCGGCTTCTTGCTCGCCTCGTATTGCGCTTGCGGCGTCGCTCCGAGACGAATCAGCAAGCTCGGGATCTTCAACTGCTTTCCGAAGCGGCCGAAGTCCTCGGCCGTCATCGGGACTTTTCCCGGCTCGACGCCCTGCGGCCCGAGCAAGGACTGAAACACCTTCGTGGCTTCGGCCGCGAGGTTCGGATCGTTCCAGACGGCCGGCGTGTAGGCCTCTTTGATCTTCACGTCGGGCGGCTTCGGTGAACCGAATGCCGTCGACAGGTCGCGCGCGAGCTGCTTGATCCCGTCGAGCAACTTCGTCCGCGTCTCGTCGCTGTACGAGCGCACGGTCATCAGCAGTTGCACCGAATCCGGGATCACGTTGCGCTTCGTTCCGCCGTGAATCGAACCGACCGTGATCACAGCGGGCTGCTGCGGATCGTTGCGGCGACTGACCAGCGTCTGCAAAGCGGTGATGTACTGCGCGGACAACACGATCGGATCGACTGCGTCTTGCGGCCGCGAACCGTGACCGCCTCGTCCGTACAGCGTGACGTCTACGGCATCTGAGTTTGCTGCAGCCCAACCCGACACGATCGCGACGTGGCCCGACATCACGTCCGGGTCTACGTGCAGCGCAAGCGCGTAGTCGGGGCGCGGAAAGCGTTCGAACAAGCCTGCGTTGATCATGCGCAACGCACCTTCGCCCTGCTCTTCCGCGGGCTGTGCGACGATCAGCAACGTGCCGCTCCAAGTTGCACGCCGTTGCGCCAGAAACGTAGCGGTCGCGAGTAGGTTCGTCGTGTGCAGGTCGTGACCACAGGCGTGCATCACGGAGACCGGTTGCCCCGTGTCGTCCTTCGCGTGCACCTTGCTGGCGTACGCGAGCCCAGTTTCTTCAGCGACGGGGAGCGCATCCATGTCGCCACGCAAGAGCAGCGTCTTGCCCGGCCCGTTCTTCAATACGCCGACGACGCCATATCCACCGATGCCCGAGCTCACGGTATAACCGGCGCGTTTCAGCTCACGCGCGACGAGCGCCGACGTTTGCTGCTCTTGAAATGCCAGCTCGGGATGCGCGTGGATCCCTCGATACGTCTCGAGGTAGCCCGAGAGCTGCTGGTCGATCCAGCGCGAGACTTCTGCATCTTCCGCAGCGTGGCTCGGCGCGGATTGCGCGAGTGCGAACGCAGGCAGCCAGAGCAGCAAAAACGCAAGACGAATCATTGCAACGGACGATTGCAGAAGGCGCGATCAGAAACCACCGATTTTCGCTGGTCCCGCTGCACTGTCCGGAGATTGAAATTTCGCCGACGCCGACCCGCCACGCGCGATTTCGCTCTTGGCGTTCGAGCTGCTACAACAGCGAGCCGTGTCGCGACCGAAGCTTCGCTGGTTGTGGATCCTGCTCCTGTGCACCGGCTTCGAGTGGCCGGGGCGGCTTGCTCATCTGAAGTACGAGCTCGCACACGCGCCTGCCGCGCCACGTCGCGATGCCGTGAAGCGGCTCGGCACGTACTCGGCGGACGAGGTACGTGAGCCACTGTTAGCCGCGCTCGAAGACGACGACGTCCAGGTTCGCAAAGCAGCCGCAGCGTCGGCGGGTCGAGTGCAGCTCAAAGAGGCGGCGCCGCTCTTGGCAGCATGGCTCGGCGATCGCGACGGCGAAGTTCGAACCGCGGCCGTGACTGCGCTCGGTCAACTCGCCGAACCGAGCTCCCGCGAAGCCCTGACACGTGCTCTGTCCGATGCGCTCCCGGCAGTGCGGCGAGAAGCCGCCGGTGCGCTCGCCCGAGTCGCGGATGACGAGGCGTTACTCGCGCTACAAACGACCGTGAGCGATGCCGATCCCACCGTCCGAGAAGCTGCGATTGCAGCGATGCGCGGTCGTGCGGACGGACGTGTTTTGCCCTCACTGTCAGCTCGGATTCAGGATGAATCGCCGGCGGTGCGCGCCGCCGTGCTGTCGACCTTGGGATCGCTGTCCGATCCGCGGGCGCTGCCGCTGCTCGCACGCGCTGCCGAAAGCGAACGCGACGAGGTCGAACTTGCGGCCGTTCGTGCGCTCGGCGAGCTGGGAGCGAACCTCGATTCGAGCTCGCCGCAGTTGCTGTCCGTATTGCGCAAGAAACTCCAAGCCGAGCCGCGCATCGCAAAAGCTGCGATCGCTGGGATTGGGCGGCTTCAAACGCCTGCCGCAGTCACACTTCTGGTCGAGACGCTTTCGAATCCGGAGCTAGCGCTGGCCGCGCAGAGTGCGCTGGCCGAACGCGTGCGACGTGGTGCCGGAACGAAAGCCGCAGCCGACGAGCAGGCGCAGCTGTCAGCGGCGCTCGCGCAAGCAGTGTCGAAGGCGCAGCGCGCGGAACAAGTGAACTTGATCGCGGATCTGGTCGAGTCGCTGTCCGACGTGATGCCGACGGCGAGCCTACAGTCCGCGCTCGTGCCTGCGCTCGAGCGAGGCCAAGGCGATCCGGCGCGGCTCAGTCGAGCGCTCGCAGCGACCGCATCACCGGATGCACTACTGCCGCTGCTCGAGCGGCTGAGCCAGCTCGGTGTTCCAGCGGCGAGCGCACCACCGGCGCAAGCGGCTGCTCCGCAAGCGCCGCGCGAGCGAACCGAGGCGACGCCAACAGCCGCCAGCCGACCCGGCGACGAGCCGACACCCCAACTCGACCTCCTGCTCGACTCACTCCTCCAGTATGCAGCCGCCGCCGCGAGCGATGGCCGCGCGGCAGACCCGCTGCTCGCGCAACTGGAAGCGGCACCGAAGCCGGTGACTCGCGTAAAGCTGATTCGACTGCTGGGATGGGCCGCAGCGCAGCGCGCGCTGCCCGCGCTGTCGAGCGAGCTCACCAACCCAGCGCTCGATGTTCAGCTCGCCGCGATCGACGCGATCGGGCGTATCGGTTCGCCTGACAGCTTGCCAGCGATCACACCGCTCTTGCGGGGATCGCGCATCGAGGTTCGGCTCGCTGCGGCGCGGGCGTGGGCGCAACTCGCGCGCGAGGCAGAAGTTGTCGAGCTGCTCCAAGAGCTCGACGGTCGCGGCGCAGCCGACCGCATCGCACTTCTCACTGCGGCCGGCCTGTCGCTCGGGCGTTTGCGCAACGCGCGGGCGCTCTCGGAGCCCGCGAGCAAAGCGGCACTCAAGACCCTCGGGAACTTCGTCGCGAGCACGGACCTCGAAGTCTCGGCCCATGCCCTCGATGCGCTTCGCCGCTTCGGCCACGAGGATGCCGCTCGCGTGATCGCACGCGAGTTGTTGTCCCCGAAACTCTCGCGCCGCGCAGCTGCGACGTTCGCGCTGGCAGACTTTCCCGGCGACGAGACGCGCCGACTGCTCCGCTTCGTCCTCCAGCGCAGCGCGCCGCGGTCGAGCATCGCCGCGTTGCTCGCGCTCGGCGAAGTAGGCGATCATCGCGACATCGCCGCGATCGTTCGCGTGGCGCGATTTGGCCATTGGCCGCTGCCCGCCGCGGCGACGTTCGCGTTGCGCCGAATCGCCGAAAAACCGGAGGTCAAGAAGCGCACGCTCGAGCGATCGTTGTGCGAGCTCACGGTCCTTCGGGATCCGTACGCGCGAGCGAACGTCGCATCGGCGCTCGCAGCTCTCGGCGGCAGCGGCTGCCCCGACTTCGATCTGCAAAAGTGGTACGCCGCCTCCGAGCCATCCGTCGTACGCGCTGCGACTGCGCGCTTTCTACGTATGCGCGCCGAGCAAACGGTCGCGAACGACGGCGCACTCCTTCAAACGCTTGCACTTTGCTCGAGCGATCCAGATCCACTCGTACGCGCTGCCTGCGCCCCGACCGCAGCCAGCCCGGCGCCGGCGCAATCCATCGACGTGGTCGCGTTCGACAGCGACGGGCAATCGCCGCTGCGGCAAAAGCTGGTCGCATTGCGCTTCTCGGATACGAGCACGTTCGTCGGCTACACCGACGCAAACGCCCGGGTCCTGTGGTCGAACGCTGCGGGCGGCCCGCTCACGCTCGAAAACCCGGGCGAGTGACCGTTACTTGCTGGCGGTCTTCTGCGGCGCCAACTCCGGCAACGGGCCGGTTTCCGGCGTCGCTGCACGCTCCTGGCGCAAGAACAACGCCAGCATCGTGATGTCGTGCGGGCTCAGATCTTCGGCGAACGCAGTCATCTTGTTGAGCTCACCGTAGATCGACTCCGGCTTCGAGATCTGCTTCTCGAGCCACTCCCGCGACGCGTATCCCGTCATGTCCGGACCGTCGAACGTGTCTGCGCCTTCGCCTTTGAAGAGGTGGCAGTCCATGCACGACTCCTTGAACACTTCGCCGCCCTTAGCTGCAAGCGCCGCGTTCACCGGTGGATCGGTCGGCTCTTGCCCTTGCGCGAACAACCACTCGGTCACCGCTTGCAGCTTCTCGTCGCCGAGCTTTTCCATCGACTTCATGTCGTCGATCTCGGTGCGACCGAAGTAGCGCGCATCCTGTGGGTCGTGGAGCATTCCGAGGATCCACGCGCGCGACGCAAACCCGGTGTGGACCGGCGCGTCGTATTCGCCCTTGCCTCGAAGGACGTGGCACTTCGTGCAGTGCTGCGCGTACAAATCGGCGCCGCGCGTGAGCGGATCGTTGCGCAACATCTCGAGGGGCCCGCCGGGTGGAATGCCGTTCCGAGCGAGTGCGATCGACCGCTCCGCTCGCACGTGTGCTTCCGCGGCCGCGTGCTGAAACTTCTCGTCGTGCGCGTCATCACGCTTCGACTGCACCGTGAGCAGCACGATTCCGACACCACCGAGCAAGATCGGCGCAAGCCACTGCCAGCGCAGCGAGATCCTCGTGGTCTCGCCCTTGTCCAGAAACGGCAGCGCGAACAGGAACAACCCCGCCAGGCCAGGCAGGATGATCGTTCCGACCAGCTCGAGCGAGCCCGGCAAGTACTTCAATAGCTGGAACAGGAACAGGAAGTACCACTCGGGCCGCGGCGGATAGTCGATCGACGGGTCCGAAGGTGCATCCAAGTGAGCGCCACGTGTCCAAGCCGTGATCACCGCGATCACCAGCAACACGACGACCGCAAACATCACGTCGAGCGCGAGCTGCGCCGGGAAGAATTTGTCTTTCTTCGTCAGGTCTGCATCTGCCGGGGGAGTCGCGCCGTGCTTACGGAATAGCGCGATGTGCATGGTGACCAGCAACACGAGCGTCGCAGGCAATACTCCGACATGCAGAACGTAGAACCGAGTCAACGTGGTCTGGCCGTAGTCGGCCCCGCCGACGATCAGCGTCTGAATCGAGGGCCCGAGCAGCGGTACCGTGCCGGCGATGTTCGTCGCGACCTTGGTCGCCCAATAGCCCTTCTGATCCCACGGCAAAAGATAGCCCGTGAGCGCGAGCCCTTGGACCACGCCGAGCAGTGCAAGCCCGAACCACCACGTGACCTCGCGCGGCCGCTTGTACGCGCCGTACAGCGCGACCTGGAGCAAATGCATGCCGAGGACGATCACCATCGCCTGCGCGCCGTACGCGTGCAGACCGCGCACGAACCAACCGCCCGCGACTTCGTGCTGCACGTAAAACACGCTGGACCACGCGCTGCCCACGGCAGGTGTGTACGTCGCCATCAACATCAGGCCGGTCACGACCTGACACGTGAACAACACCGCGAGCCCGCTACCAAACACGTAAACTACCCGCGCGCCACCCGGGATGTCTTCATCGAGTGCGTGCGCAACGAGTGCTTTGTAGCCAGTCCGTTCGTCGAGCCAATCCGAGATGGACGAAAACATCCAATCCTGCCTTTCGAGCGGCGGCGCTCAGCCGAGCTCGATTTTCTCTTTGATCTGTGCGCGGAAGCGAATGAACTTCACTTCTACGTGGCCGTCCTGCACGCGCGTCTCGAGCGAGTCCATCCCGCGCGGAGCAGGTCCGCCTTGGACATCGCCATCGAGCGTGAACGCGCTGTCGTGACACGGACAGCCGAAACTCTTCTTGGCTTCATCGAAGCCGACCTTGCACCCGAGGTGCGGGCACTCCGCGTTCCAGGCCGCGACCTTGTCGTCGCCCACGACACGCAGCCAGACGGTGCCGAGTCGCACCGCGGACGCCTTGGTCCATGCGTCGACTTGCTCGCCGACGACCGGCGCCGTCACCGGGTGATCCTTGCTCAGATTCGCGAGCTCTGCGACGCGAATCCAGCGACCCTTCGTCCCACCCGATCGAAGCACAGGATCGAGTATGTAGGCCGCACCAGGAACCAGCAGGATCGCACCGATCACGGCACTACCCGCCGCCGTCAATAAGGTTAGGAACCCTCGACGAGACTTAGACGTGTCCAACTCCATGTGGCAACCTCGACTGCAACTACGCAGCGCATACGAGCTTACTGCCGGCCATTCACCGGGTCTGCCTATTGCCCATTCCGTTGTCCCTATTCGTAACCGAATGGGCCGCCGGCTCGACGGCCAGACACATGATCACTTTTCGACGAGAATGGCAAGCCCGTGCGTTGCCTTTGCTTGACAGCCAAAAGCTCGCGACCGTCTGCGAACATCCAGCGTGCACACAAGTGTGCGAACGTGTTTCACGTTCCCACGCGATGCGTGGTATCTCGGCTTCTCGTCGTCGTACGAATCGATTCGAGTGCACTTCGTTTACAGCGCTCGGGTGCGCCCGCAATCCTCTCTCCTATAACTGGTATCGCGCAGCCTTCGTCCAAGACCAGAATTCTCGCTGCGGTCTTTTGTCGCAGCGAAAGCGTTGCGAAAAGCCTCGCCCTCGGCTTGTTGCTGCTGCTGGGGGCGACCGACCTCACCGGCTGCGCGGCCACGATTCCGCCCGGTCGTTATGGGGTGAATGACTTCGACATCGAGGGCAACGATCGGGTCGACGAAGCCGCGATCAAAGCCTGCCTCGCGACGCACGAGCGCGAGCGCGCAGGCTTCACGTTGGGTCCTTCGGAAGATCCGGAGTGCGGCGTACCGCCCTTCGACGAGACACGAATTCCGCTGAAGCTCTGGGCGTGGCCATGGACCGATTGGCCGCTCTACGACGAGGCGGTGTTCACGCGCGACATCGATCGCATCGAGCGCTTCTACCGCGCGCGCGGCTTCTACCAAGCGCGAGTCGCGGACGTGCAGCAGGAGAAACACGACGACGATCGGGAGATCGAGCTGCACGTGACGGTCGAAGAGCACGAACCCGTGCTCGTGCAATCGATCGACCTCGAAGGGGTGAAAGATCTCGAGCCGGATACGCGCCGGCGCGTCGAACGCGCGCAACGACTCGAGATCGACAAACCGTTCGACGAGGCGCTCTACGATCAATCGAAGCAGGCGATCCGCGCCGCGCTGCGCGAGTCTTCATACGCCGAAGCCGAGGTCGACGGGTCGGTCGTGCTCGACCCGAACGCGAGGTTCGGGCGGGTGCAATATCGCGTGAAGCCCGGCCAACGTTATCGGTTCGGCAAGGTGCAGATCAGCGGCCAAGAAGACTTGAGCCCGACGCCGATTTGGGGTGCTGCCAGCGTCGAAGAAAACACGCCGTTTCGACCGAGCGTTCTCGACGACGCCAAGCGAGCAATCTATGAGCTCGGACCGTTCGCGTCCGTCGACGTCGTCGAGGTGCCGCGCAAAAACGAACCGGTGATCGACATTCTGATCAAGGTCGTGCCCGGTCGCCGCTTTCGCTTCGGCATCGGCGCGGGCCTGCAGGTCGGTAACGATGTCACGTATTTCACGAGCTACGTGAGCAGCGACGTGAACTACTGGGACTTGCACCTCCTCGGAAAGATCGAGCACCGCGACTTTCTCGGAGGCATGCGCCGGCTGAGCATCGAAGACCGCCCGCGGTTGATCTTCGTCGAGCCGTTTCCGCGCACGCCCAAACCTCAGCTCGGTAACTTGCTGCTGATCGAGTTTCGTCAGCCCGCGTTCGCCGAGTCGCGCACGTCTTTGGTGCTGACCGGCCGCTGGGACCTCGGTCCAGACCCCTACGGCGGTGGATTCTTTCGTTCGGATCTCGTCGCGGGCATCGGGCCGGAACGCTCGTTTTTCCGCGGCAAGATCAGCTGGTCGACGACGCTGAACTTGAACCTGTTCATCCCACACGGCGCGGACGCAAACGAGCCCTACCCCGCGTACTACGCGACCTACATTCAACACGCCATCACACTCGACCTGCGCAACGATCCTCGCTCCCCGCGTCGCGGCGCGTATTTTGGTTTGAACGTGCAGCACGCGGGCTACTTCTTGCCGAGCGATTGGGACTACGTGCGCGTGGTTCCCGAAGCGCGCGGGTACATTCCGCTTCCGCTCGGCATGGTGCTCGCGGGTCGACTGCGCATCGGCGTCATGGAGATCACGAGCAGCGCGATTCGCGTACCGGCCGTCGATCAGTACGGCTACCGCGAACGACTTCGAGAGCTGGGCCCACTCCGCAATCGCCTCCGCGAAGGTGGCAGTAACAGCGTGCGTGGCTACAACTCGAATACCGTCGGAGACGTCACACAGGTCGCGAACCGGTTGGACAGTGGTGGCACGCGTTCGTGGGAGACGTCGCTCGAGCTTCGCATTCCGGTCACGGCGAGCATCGGTGCCGTGTTGTTCATCGACGCCGGCGACGTGAGCCGTGAAAAGAGGTTTCGCCTCAACCAGCCGCAAATGACGCTCGGCTTCGGCTTGCGCTACAAGACCATCGTGGGTCCGATTCGCTTCGACGTCGGTTTTGCGCCGCCTGGGCTGCAGTCGATCGGCCGCGACGAACGGCAACGCACCGGCTTCAACACTGCCGGCGACGAGGTTCCGTTCCCCGAGTCGCACTTCTTCGGCGCGCCCGGCGCGTGGCATTTCACGATCGGCGAGGCATTCTGATGCGCTGGCCGATGCGCGTCGTGATCGTGCTCGGCTGGATCCTGGCAGGCGTCGTATTGCTGCTCGCGAGCGCGGTCTATCACGCGCAATTGCCGCTCGCGCGCCGGATCGTTCGCGACACCGTCAACAAGTTCGTCACGGGGGAGATCTCCGGCGAGCTGGCGATCGGACGGCTCGATCAGGTCTCGCTCGATCACGTCGTCGCGCGTTGGGTCTCGCTCTACGATCCGAACGGCCGGCGGGTGATCGTCGCAGATCGGATCGACCTGTATCCGGACTTCGCCGCGCTGCGCGGCAACACTTTGCGCTTCAAGGTCTCGCGGCTGACGCACGGCACGGTGCGCATGATCGACGACGGCGAAAGCTCACCGACATGGATCGCCGCGCTGAATCCGCGCGTCAAAGGTGGCCCGCCGTCGCTCAATCCGCTGCACGCGTTGCTCGATCACATCGAGCTCGAGGACGTGACCATCTACGGCGACTTCCTCGGGCTCGAAAACTTTCGCGTGGAAGGTGTGCAAGCGCGCGGCAAGCTCGACATCCTGCGCGAAGCGCGCGTGCGGATCGACGGCGGCAAAGGGACGTTCGTGCAGCCGTTCCCGTTTCCCGGGATCGTCGACGACGTTCGCGGCTCGATCGACACCGATCCCACGCGTGGGATCGATCTCACGGTTGCAGCTCGTCGCGAGCACGGGTCGGCGGCGCCG
>DASRXR010000089.1:0-17381 GCA_035687405.1 Polyangiales bacterium | reverse complement strand
CTCACGCCGAGCAGCAACTGCTCCAAATCGGGAGGATAGAGTCGCAGCAGGGTGTCTGCCTCCAGATCAGGCACTGTCAGATCGGTGCGTTTGCAATCGATGTCTGCGAAACTCAGCGTGCCGATCCCATGCTCATCGATGCCATCGAACAGAGCCAAGCGCGCTGGGCTCGGCGATCCGAGGACGTACTTGGATCCACTTCGCGGCTGCTGCGTGTAGTAGCGTTGCACCGATCCGAGATCGCAAGGCTCGTCGCGCTGCGGCGACACGAGCACGAGCCCATTCGGGTCTGTCTCACCACGCGGCCCCGGTCGCGCGACCACGTGAAAGCGTTCGACTTGCGTCCCCCCCCAGGCGAGACCGTAGAACTCTCCCTCCGCCAGCTCGATGGTCTCGAGCTTGACCTGTTCATCGCTGGTACATGCGACGGCCCCGAGAACGATCACGGCCAGCCAAGCTGTCTGCCACAGGCGCTCATCCGGTCGTGATGCCATTGAAAACAACCTCGCCGGTCCAGCGGATCGGCGCAAGCGCGACCGCGCTGGCAGTGGCCTACCTCGCTTGGGTTGCCGCCGACGGCGTCGCGTCGGCACAGCAGACTCCAAGCTCGGCACCGCTGACCGAAGGACCAGTCGGGAATTCTGCCACGCCGCCTGCAGCTTCGCCCGCAGAAACGCCTTCAGCGGAACCTCCGGTCGTCGTGAAGCTCGAACCGATCCATCTCGGGGACGAGCTTGCGCTCGCGCTTTCCAACAGCGCAGCTGCGCACTTGGACGCGTTCGTCGTGATCGATCGCGAAGGTCACGCGAAGCTGGATGACGACTCTGTCATCGCAGACTTACGCAACGCGATCGAAGCTGCGCTCGCAGCCAGTCAATTCCAACCTGCGCGTTCGAACGGCGCTCCAGTGCCGGCCCGCGTCCGAGTTCGTCTGCCGATTCTCGGACCTCCGCTGAACATCCCCAGACCCGAGCGCGCAGCCCAACCGCTCGCACTCACGATCCCGAGCGCTGCGCAGCCTCCAGCTGCAGGCTCGGCGCCGCCGGGAGCTGCAACACCTGAACAAAAACCAAACCCGACGCAGCCCGCACCCGACTCGGGGGAGACGCCGACGTTCGGTGCGCGCGGTCGCGTCGAGCGCCCGGCCTCCCCGACCGTGCAACACCTCGAGTCCCAGGAGCTGCGCGAGCTCCCCGGCGCGTTCGGCGATCCTTTTCGGGTCCTCGATACACTTCCGGGTGTCGTACCCGCGCTGAGCGGCTTGCCTTACGTCTACGTGCGCGGAGCACCCCCGGCAGGCACCGTGTACTACTACGACGGCATCCAGGTCCCGCAGCTGTTCCACTTGGCGCTCGGCCCGGCAGTGGTGCACCCGGCGCTGATCAGTGGCGTCGACTTCTACCCGAGCGTCGCTCCCGCGCGCTACGGCCGCTACACCGGTGGCGTGCTCGCCGGCGGCGCCCGCCCCTCGACGCCGCCTGCAGCCATTGGCGGCGAGCTCGAGCTGCGCTTGATCGACATCAACGGCATGCTCGAAGCGCCGGTCGGTGGCGGGTCGCTTCGCGTCGCAGGTCGTTACGGCTATCCCGGCCCGATCTTGGGCTTGCTCAGCCCCGACGTCGACCTCGCGTATTGGGATTACCAGACGCAGCTCTCGCTTCCGCTCACCCCTCACGACCGCTTCGAGTTCACTTGGTTCGGCTCGTTCGATCGCGTCGGTTCGAACAACCGGCGCATCAGCATCAACACGATCACGCTCGAGTTCCATCGCGCCGAGCTGCGTTTGATTCACGAGACGGGCCGTTGGGAGTTCGGCTCCGCCCTCCAGCTCGGCTGGGATCGCTCGGCATTCGAAGGCGGGCTGAACGTTTCATCGGCGCGAATCGGCCCGCGCGTGTTTGCAACCTGGCGCGGCGACCGCGGCTTACGGCTGCGGGTCGGCGGCGACGTCATCAGCAGCGTCGGACGGATTCGCGCGCCGGAAAATCAAGACATGACCGACGTCGCGATCACCGTGCCGCCGTACGCTGCAGATGTCGCAGGTCGCAGCGTCGGCGGCGTGTACGCGGAGTTGGCGTGGCCGATCGAGGAGGATCTCACTCTCGATCTCGGGTTACGCAGCGACCTCTGGCTCACCGGCTCGCGCACCCAAACTGCGGTCGATCCGCGCCTCAGCATCACGTGGCGTTCGGAGCCGAAACTCGAGTGGCACGCCGCACTCGGCCTCGGTCATCAACCGTCGGTGTTTTTGATTCCGCTGCCGGGCATCGCCGACGTCGGTCTCGATCACGGTTTGCAGACCGCGGTGCAGACCGAAGCCGGCCTGAAGATCGACCTGCCGCTCGACGTTCAGCTCGAGACTAATCTGTATTTCCAGTACCTGACGAAGAACATCTTCCCCGACCTCGTCCTCGATCAGATGGACTCGTGTGACTCCCTTCCGCCGCAAATCGCCGACCTCGCGGCGCGCTGTCAAAACCGCTATCCGCGCGCGTCGGCGGTCGCGTACGGGCTCGAGGTGTTCTTGCACCGCGCGATGACCGAGCGCTTGTCGGGCTGGTTGAGCTACACGCTCGGTTGGGCGAACGCACACGCGGACGAAGGCTACGACTTCACGCCGAGCTTCGACGTCCGGCACCTCGCGAACCTCGTGTTGCAGTACCGCATCGGCGGTGGCTTCGACGTCGGCGCGCGCCTGCATTTCCGCACCGGAAAGATGGCAAACATGACATTTTTGCGCGGCGGACCGATCCGGTACGAGCAGCGCCTACCGTCGTTCTTCCGCGCCGACGTAACCGCTTCCTACAGCTGGCAGACCTCGTGGGCCAAGCTGCGCCTCGCGCTCGAGTGGTGGAACCTGACGCTCGCGCGTGAGGCCACGAACATCCAGTGTACGGACGGCGTCGACGCTGGGCGGAACCCCCTCAACGTGACGCCCTGCAAGGTCACGTACGCGCCGGCGATTTTTCTGCCGAACCTGGGCTTGCGCGCGGACTTTTGAACCGCAGATTGGTCCGACGGACGCGCGGGCCCGTCACATTGCAGGGCCAGCGGAGATCCGTTAGACCGCAGCCGCAGTGCCCACAGTCGCCCCTCAGTTTTCGCTCGAGCGCAGTCTCGCCGCCGCGGAGGCTCGCGTCGGTAGCGTCGTCGAAAAGCTCGCGCGCGAGCGGCGGGTCGACCTCACGGGTGCGGCGGGAGGCTCGCTCGCGTACTTGCTCCACCGCGCGCACCGCGATTCGAACGAACCGATGCTCGTGCTGTGTGCGGACGCGACCCAAGCCGCGCGCGTCGCGGCCGACTTGCGCTTCTTCGAGCACGTGGAGGCGGATGGCTCGGGCGCCAGTGTGCTGATGTTTCCGGGTGCCGAGCAGAGTCCGTTCGTCGACGTCGCGCCCGACCGCCGTTCCGCGATGGATCGGCTCGCGACGTTGTTCCAGCTCGCGACCAGCCAGCCGTTCTCGTTTCTCGTCGCAGACGTTGCAGCGCTGCTCCGTCGCGTGCCGCCAGCGGATGCGATCGTTCGCCGCAGCCAGCTGCTGCGCGAAGGTGAGACGCTCCAGCGCGATCAATTCCTCGCGCTGCTGACCGAGGGCGGCTACATGCGCGCGCCCGTCGTCGAAGATCCCGGCACGTTTGCGGTGCGCGGTTCGCTCATCGACGTCTACCCTCCGCGCTCGGCCGAGCCCTTCCGCATCGAAGTCGACGACGACGTGATCGTCTCGATCCGGCGCTTCGATCCGGACGACCAGCGCACACTCGGCGATGCGACGGAAGTCGCGATCCATCCGGTGCGCGAGGCTTTGGTCGGCACGGCAGAGCTCGCCTCCGCGAAAGAGAAGCTGTCTGATCTGTGCGACGCGGCGAACATGCCATCGAGTAAACGGCGCCAGCTGCTCGAAGAGCTCGGCACCGGCCGCAGCTTGCTCGGCATCGAAGGCTTCTTGCCTGCGTTTTACGACAAGCTCTCGAGCATCTTCGACTACTTGCCGGAGAAGACGCGCCTCGTCGCGCTCGACGCACCCGAGCTCGCGCGCGGAGCAGCCGAAGAGCTCGAGCGCGCGCAAGCGGATCGCGATGCGAAAGTCGCCGCGAAGGGGCCGGCCTATCCACTCGAGTCGCTCTACCTCGAAGAAGAGGAGTTCGTCGCGCGCTGCCGTGAGCGGCAGGTGCTGGTCGTTCACCGGCTCGCGATCGCGGGTCGGGACGACGAGGAAGCCACGACTCCGCTCACTGAGTTCTTGGCCGGCGACCGTTCCGAAGTGCAGACGCTCGCGGCCGACGATCAAACTGTGCTCGCCGGTCAGCTCAAAGCGCGGCGTGCAGCCAAGAGCGGCGACGACCCGCTCGCCCCACTGATCGCGCACTGCAAGCGCTTCATGGACGAAGGCTTGCGCGTCGTGCTTACGGCGAAGACAGCGACCCAAGCAGAACGCCTCGCGACGCTCGTTCGCGGCTACGGCCTGCCGGTGAACGCCCCCGAGCCGGCGACCCTCGAGCTCATCGACCAAGTTCCACCCGGCCAGACCCGCGTCCTGATCGGCCCGCTCGAAGATGGTTTCACGCTCGTATCCGAAGCGCTGACCGTAATCACCGAACGTGAAATCTTTGGAGAGCGTTCGAGCCGGCGTACGAAGCTCAAGAAGAGCCGCGACAAGGCGCGCGCGTTCGTCGAGGATCTGCGAGAGCTGCGCACTGGTGACTACGTCGTGCACATGGAGCACGGCATCGGTCGCTACCTCGGTCTCGACTACAAAGAGGTACCGGTGTCGCGGTACGAGCAGCTGCAAGGCCTCGTACCAAAACGCGTCGAGGTGCTCGTCATCGAGTACCAAGCCGGCGACAAATTGTTTCTGCCGGTCACGCGGCTCTCACAAATCGAGAAGTTCGGCGGCGCAGAAGGCGCACAACCGAAGCTCGATCGGCTCGGCGGCCAGACGTTCGAACGCACGAAATCGCGTGTCAAAAGCGCGGTGCGCAAACTTGCGGACGACCTGCTCGCGCTATACGCGTCGCGCCGAGCACGCACGCGGCCAGCCTACCCGCCGGAGGGCCGCGCCTACGCCGAGTTCGAGGCCACATTTCCATTCGAAGAAACCGAGGACCAGGCGCGCGCAATCGACGAAGTCCAACGTGATCTCAGCGGGCCGATACCGATGGATCGCGTGGTCTGCGGCGATGTGGGCTTCGGCAAGACCGAAGTCGCAATGCGTGCCGCGTTTCGCGCCGCCATGAGCGGCCGGCAAGTTGCCGTGTTGTGTCCGACCACCGTGCTCGCGCAGCAGCATTTCAACACGTTCGAAGAGCGGTTACGCGACTATCCCCTGCGGATCGAGGTACTCTCGCGCTTCGTATCGAAGCAGGACCAGAGTCGCGTGATCGCCGCGCTCAAAGATGGCAGTTGCGACGTCGTGATCGGTACGCATCGTTTGTTGTCGAAAGACGTCCGGTGGAAACACCTCGGGCTGTTGGTCGTGGACGAAGAGCAACGCTTTGGAGTGACCCACAAGGAACGGGTCAAACAACTCAAGAACGAGATCGACGTGTTGACCTTGAGTGCCACTCCGATTCCGCGCACGTTGCAGCTCGCTGTGAGCGGCATGCGGGAGCTTTCGATCATCGCGACGCCGCCGATCGATCGGCGCGCAGTTCGCACATTCGTGACGCGCTGGGATGATCACGTGCTCGGCGAGGCGATCCGGCGCGAGCTCTCACGCGGGGGCCAAGTATTTTTCGTGCACAACCGCATCGAACGTTTGCACGAACGTGCGGCGCAACTGAAGACGCTCGTGCCCGAAGCGCGGATTGCCACGGCGCACGGTCAAATGCGTGAAGGTTTACTCGAGCAGACGATGACCGACTTCGTCGCGGGCCGCTACGACGTGCTCTGCTCGACTGCCATCGTCGAAAACGGGTTGGACATCGCGCGCGCGAACACGATCTTGATCGACCGCGCGGATACGTTCGGGCTCTCGCAGCTCTATCAGTTGCGCGGTCGCGTCGGTCGTTCGCGCGAGCGCGCCTATTGTTATTTGATCGCTCCGCCCGAGTCCGCGATGTCGGATGAAGCACGGATCCGGATCGAAGCGCTGACGCGGTTCAGTCAACTCGGCTCGGGTTTCCAAGTCGCTTCGCTCGACATGGAGTTACGCGGCGCCGGCGATTTGCTCGGGGCGGAACAGAGCGGCAACGTCGCGGCGGTCGGCCTCGACTTGTTCGTACAGATGCTCGAAGAAACGGTCGCGGAGCTGCGTGGCGAGACAGTCGTTCACGACATCGACCCGGAGCTCACGCTGGATCTCGAGCACTACTTGCCGGACGACTACGTATCGGACGTCGGCTTGCGCCTGTCGTTGTACAAGCGCTTCGCGATGGCCGAAGACGAAGACAACGTCGCGGACATCGCGGCCGAGATGGAAGACCGCTTTGGTCCGCCGCCTCCGCCTGCGCTTTCATTCGTGCGCGCGATGAACCTGAAGCCAGCGTTGCGAGCGCTGCGCGTGCTCGGGTGTGAAGCCACGCCGACGCGCGTCACGTTGCACCTCGCCCAAGATTGCCCACTTCCCGCAGACAAGCTCGTCGCGCTCGTGGCGCGCGACAAGCGCTACCAGCTGACGCCCGATCTGCGCTTGACCCGTCGCTTTACCCAAAATGAACCGGGAGACTCCGTGGAGCGCGTGAATTCCGTGCTCGCAGAGCTACGGTCGATCAGTCCGAACGCATAGGAATCGTTATGTCGCCGAAAGACCATTTGACTGCCATCTTCGATGCCGACCGCGCGCTGCGCAAAGCGGAAGCACAGCTCGTGAAGGCGGACGCGAGCGCGCTCGCGGAGTTGCTCGCCATCGCCGTCGACGAAGCCAAAGCGTTATCGGATCCGGACGAATCAGA
This sequence comes from Polyangiales bacterium, assembly GCA_035687405.1. GTDB lineage: Bacteria > Myxococcota_A > Polyangia > Polyangiales > JAFGIB01 > JADGRF01. The sequence goes on along the minus strand of DASRXR010000089.1, from coordinate 10,490 downwards.
GCTTCGGCTGGTACGCTTGGCCGACCTTTGTGCGCAGGTACCGGGCCAGGTGATGGCGGATGCGCTCGTACGTATCCTGGACGAGGACAACCCAGCCGTGCGCGTACAAGCCGCGGAGGCGCTCGTAGACGTCGCGTACGATCGATATGTCGAAGTCGCGCGCGCAATCGAGAAAGTTCTCGATGCGGGCTCTCAGGGCCCGGCAATGCGCGAACTGCCGTGGGTCCTCGCCGAGGTTGCGGAACCGAGCGCAGCAAAGCTGATAAGTCGCTTTTTGACCCAGGAAACAGCGGAGATCGTGGCGTCCGCGATCGAGGCACTCGCCCAACTCGGCGATCCGAGCGTCGTGGCAGCACTTCGCAAATTGCAGGACGACCCGCGTGAGGTCACGATGGATGACGGGCATGAAGAGCACACGACCACGGTCGGCGATCTCGCCAGCGAGGCCGTCGAAGCTCTATCGGACTGAACCACTTCAGCCTCGTCAGGGTTCTCACGCGGGGTGGTTCATTGCGCAACTTTCGTATATGACGCACCGAACGCTGGCGCGTTCGGTATGTGCGCGCAGCCAGGCCCGGCAAACGATTTCGAGGACCGCCAGAGGGCGCGCGAGATGAGTGAAGCGGCAGTGATGTCTCACCGGCAGGCGCGTTCGCCGCTGGACGCGGCAAAATCGGGCGCATCGATGGGCGCGGCGCTGGCGTGCGTGCTGCTGTTGGCTGCGGCGTGTGAGCCGCTCGGGCAAGATCGCGTGCTTCCAATCATCGCGGGGTTCAGCGGCGGCTCTGGAGTCGTGGCGGGCAACGGTGGTGTTGCTGGAATGGCTGGACCGCCGCCTGGGACTGCTGGACAGCCTCCCACGGGGGCCGGGACCGGAATCCCAGTCGGGGGCGGTGCTGCCGGAATCCCTGGACCCGGTTCGATGGCTGGGGCGGTGAGCGTCCCTACGGCTGGGACCGGCGGAGGAGGCACCGTCGCGCCTCCGAATCCAGATGGCGGTTTGCTGCCTCCGTTCAATCCGGGCGTCGCTCCGAATCGCAATCAAGTTCGCGCCGGCCAGGTCTGCTCGAGGATCGCGGGGCTGCAATGCGCCGCCGAACTGCACTGCTGCGCAGCGCCGGCGAAAGGGCTGGACGCGTGCCAGACGCAACTGACGATGGCGTGCAAAACAGGCGCCTACCTCGACGACATCTCGAACAACAGCGTGTCGGGATACAGCGTCCCGCAGATCGAAGCAGTCCTAAACAAGCTCGAAGAGTATGCGACGGCGTGCGATCCGAGCATCCCGATGTGGGCTGCAACACCCGACGGTTTGCGCTCGATTTTCCAAGGCACGGTCGCGCCGAATGCGATGTGCAAACCAACGGGTTTGCCGTCGCCGTCGAACTACGCCGCTGCGCTCGCATCGTGTACTCAGCCCGCGACGCACGCGTGTTTGTTCACCGGCGATGGGCCGAATGCACCGCCTCAAACCGCGACGTGTTCCGCTCGTCTGGACGCCGGTGCGACGTGTTTCGTCGACACGAACTGCAAGGACGGCCTCTACTGTGCGAACCCGCAGATGAAATACTCCGGGGGCAAGTGCACGGCGTTGAAGGAAATCGGCGCGACGTGCACGCTCGATACGGAGTGCGCAACCTTCACGTGTCGTAGTGCCGCCTGCGTCATGCCGACGGTGCAGACCGCGTATTGCGTCTCGACCTAGTGGTTCACTCGCAGTCAGACGTGAAAGCCTTCGTGCGGTAGCGCGGTTCGTTCGCGATTGCTCAGCGCGAGGAAGAGCGCGCAGTACATCAACGTCGCGACTGGAATCGCGACGAACACCCCGACGCAGCACGCGACGATACCGGCCCCGATCAGGAACGCGCACGCGAGGCTCACCCCGAACGCCTGCAAGCGATGCCCCGAGACGAGCTGCCACGACTTCGCGAACGCCGACAGCGCATTCGATTCGGGGTCGACCAGGAGCACCGGCGTCGTGAACATGATCCCGAGCCCGACGTATACGCGAACCGGCGTCAGCGCGAGCCAGACACCGATCGCGATCAGGATCGCAGCTGGCATCGACCCCTGGGCAGCGAGCGCGAGATACAGCGCGTAGTGCAACCCGACGTCGACTGCGAGCGCCGTATACATGATCAGCGTCTGCAACAACATGTCGGGAAGGCGGCGAAGCGTTACGAGCGCGCGTTCGATCGAGGGCACGACACCCTGCAGGATGTCGAGACACACGCCGACCATCGCGAGTTGCGCCGCGACGTGGACGAGCGTCACGATGATCTGGAAGATGATCCGCGCGGGATGAAGTGGCGAGTGCAGCCGCGAATCGGGCCCGGCAGAGTCCGCGATGCGTTCGAAGACCCACTCGCCACCCAGGCTGAACGCGTAGGCAGCGACCAGGATCGCACCGAAGCCGAGCGTGAGCAGTAACCAGGACGCTTTCCAGCGCGAGAGCGACAGGTTCAAGAGCCCGTCGAGCGTGAAGTGCTCACGCGAGTACGGGAACGCGCCGGTACCGCCGACGCGGCTCGCGCAGGTCAAACACAAGCCGGTCGTGCCTTCGCTCGTACACGCACTACACATGTAATTTCCGCAGCGCACGCACGTGCGCGCCGCCTCTCGATCCGGGTGGATCGCGCAGCGCGCCCCTTCGGGCAAGGGCGTGGGAAGCGGGGGCTCGTCGGACATCCGAGGAGCCTAACGCAATTTAGATGCGGCCGATCACGCGCAGCTTCGCGGTCTTCGCGCGGGCGCGCTCGCGGACGAGGAGCGACGTGTAATCGATCACCTCTGGAACGTGAGTGCTAGGCCGGGCACGGATGTCGGTGCGATCCAGCTCACGACCGAACGCGATCAACGCCGAGGTTGCGGTCGCAAACTCGAACGGACCGACGCCGTCGAGCGCACTCAACAAAGCATGTTTCGCGCGCGGCCCGGCGTGACCGCGACGCGCGAGCTCGACGAAGCTCGCGAGCAGCGCTTCAGGGCTGAACGCCTGATCGATCACGAGCTCGGCGGCGACGCGCAACGCAGCCTTCGCGTCGATCGCGCCCATCTCTGCGAGCACGATCGCGGGCTGGAAGTAGTTGTAAAACGGGCAGACACGCGTGCCGTACTCCGTGAACGGCTCGAGCGACGAGATGCGGTCGAGGTGAATGAAGATCCGCAGGCAGTGATCGCGCCGGGTGATCCTGCCGGCGAGCCGGACGAGCTCGGGGATTTCATCGTCCCGCACGGCCGACTGCTCGAGCACGTTCGCGAGCACGTCGAGGCCGACGCGGCCCGCGCACAAGTCTGCGTAGAGTGAGTAGACGAATGCGTCAGTTTCTGCGTCGTCACCGAACAAGATCTCGTCAGTCTGCGCAGGCAGGACTTCGCGCGAGGACAGCAGCGCGCCGAGCTTGAATCCGACTTGATCCTTCAGGAACCTGAAGTGCCCGCGCAGCAGCTTCTTGAGACTCGGCTTGAGCGTGAGCCCGTCCCACGTCACGCCATCGAGGCGCAGCTTGGCTTCGAGCACGCGCCGCATCTGTTCCGGGCTGCCCGACAAGATGTAGAGCCCAGCCGGCTGTGTCGATCGGATCTCGCGCAAAAGTGCTGCGGCACCCGGGACGGTGTGTTTGTCCTTCGCGCGTTCGAACGCGCGCGACAACAGATCGCGCAGCGTGTCGAACTCGGTGCGCAGGTAGGTCTTGTCTAGATCCCAGCGATAAACGACCGCATGGCGATCCAGACCGGCGTGGTGTGCTTCGTCCACGCCCGGAGGCTACACCGAATCATCCCCTCGTCGAGCAAGGATGCACCACCGTTTTGACTGTGGAAACGTGCAGGTGTCGGGCGCGGAACACTGGTGTTGCTGGTATCGTGGAATGGATGTCCGAGCCGCTCGATGTGTTGATCGTGGCTGCGCATGCGAGCGAGCTCACAGGCCTGGGGGTGACTTTCGGATCCGCATCTGTTCGAGGCTTGCACGTTGCAGCCGCTGCGGTCGGCGTGGGACTTCCTGCAGCGAGTGTCGGGACCGTGCGCAGCTTGCGGGATCGTCGCGCGCGTTCAGTGATCCTGCTCGGTTCGTGCGGGATCTATCCGGAGGCTTCGAGCTCGAACAAGGCAGCACTGCTTCATCCGGTCGTACCGGATAGCCTGCAATTGACGGAGCTAGCAGTCGCGCGAGGCGAGGCCGCGTTCCCGGATCCGATGCCACGCACCGGCGCGATCGATCGAAGGCTCGCCGACGGGATCGCGCACATGCGGCCGGATGTGCTTCGCGGTTCGCTCGCAACCACGCTCGGGATCACGACCTCGAACGAAGTCGCAGCCGCCCTCGAGCGCCAGAGCCTGTGCGCGACCGAGAACCTGGAAGCGACCGGAGTCGCGCTCGCGTGCGAAGCGGAAGGCGTGCGGTTCGCCGCACTACTCGTAATCACGAACGGCGTCGGTGAACACGGCCGCCGCGAATGGCTGCAACACCACGCCGCTGCAGCTGAGCGCGGCGGTCGCATCCTGCTCGATTGGCTCGAAGCGGGTGCGCCGGGGTTGAACACTGACTAAAGCCGACTAAAGCCGGCGCTCGATACACTCCGCGAGCTGGCCGAACGTGCGCACTTCGCGCAACTCGTAGTCCGGCACCTCCACGTCGAATTGTTTTTCGAGCTCGCTCAGCAGAGTGAGGACCTGCAGGCTGTCGATGCCGAGGCTTTCGAACACGTCGGACCCCTCCGCGAGTACGCTGGGGTCCTTGTCGAAGCGCCGGGCTGCGAGTGCGATCAGTCGTTCGAGTGTGGTTGCCATGCCGGGGCTAGATCTGCCCCGAGCACCCTGACAGCGTCAAGCCCAAGCCCGATTGCGCCTCGATTCGGCGTCCATTGACGCCCGTCACGCCGATTGTTACGAGCCCTGAACAATCGCGGGAGACACAGAATGGCGATCGATTTCAGCTTTCCCCCCGAAGTCGAGGACATCCGAATGCGCGTCCGTGCATTCATGGACGCCGAGGTCAAACCGGCCGAGACCGACGACCTGTGGGAACACGACAACCGGCGCAAGCTGGTCGAGACGATCATTTCACTACGCGTGAAAGCGCACGACGTCGGGTTGTGGCTGCCGCACATGCCGAAAGAATGGGGCGGCATGGGGCTCGGGCCGACCGCGCTCGCGGCAGTCTCGTCCGAGTGTTCGCGGACGCGCCTCGGCTCGTTCATCATGAACTGTCAGGCACCCGACGAAGGCAACATGCACACGTTGCTGCACTTCGGAACGGACGAGCAGAAGCAGAAGTACCTGAAGCCGTTGTGTCAGGGCATTCAACGTTCGTGTTTCGCCATGACAGAACCCGAGGTTGCGGGTTCCGATCCGACCCTGATTCAGACGCACGCGGAGCTCGACGGCGACGACTACGTCATCAACGGTCACAAGTGGTTCATCACTGGTGCGATGGGCGCGCACTTCGCGATCGTCATCGCACGCACGAACCCAGATTCCGAGATCCCGCAGGAGCGCAACACCGCGTTCATCGTCGAGACGGCGACGCCGGGTTGGAAAGTCGTCCGCGACATCGAGACGATCGCAGGTGGCCACAACCACTGTGAGCTTCGCTTCGAGAACATGCGCGTGCCGAAGTCGAACATCCTCGGCCGACTCGGCGGCGGTCACGAGCTCGGACAAGTTCGGCTCGGGCCGGCCCGGCTCGCGCACTGCATGCGCTGGCTCGGGCAGATCGAGTTCGCGCTCGAGCGCATGATCGACCGCGCGCAGAAGCGCTTCTCGCACGGTTCGATGTTGTCGGAGAAGCAAGGCATCCAGTGGTTGATCGCCGACAGCGGTATGGAGCTGTACGCCGCGAAGCTGATGGTCCTGCACGCTGCCTACAAGATCGAAAACAATCTGCCTTACAAGATTGAAGTGTCGTACTGCAAACACCACGTCGCGAACACGCTCTGGCGCGTGATCGATCGCGCGGTCCAGGTCCACGGGGCGCTCGGCTACTCGAACGACTCTCCCCTCGGGAAGATGCTCCTACAGGCTCGCTGGGCGCGCTTTGCGGACGGCGCAGACGAGATCCACCAGATGCGCATCGCACAACTCTTGATGCAGGCCTACAGTGAGAGCGGCTCCGTGCGACGTGCAACGGGCGACCTACCCCTGTAACATCCGTTCCATGTCGACGATGCTCGCTCTACAGCGCACAGCCGCTGGAATCGAGCTGCGTGAGGTTGAACGACCGGTACGCGGTCCTGGGGAAGCGCTCGTTCGCGTGCGCATGGCCGGGATCTGCAACACCGATCTCGAGATCGCACGTGGCTACATGAACTTCGTCGGAACGCTCGGCCACGAGCTGGTCGGAGACGTCGTCGAGGCAGACACGAAGAACCTGATCGGCGCACGCGTCGCGGGTGAGATCAACTTGAGCTGCGGGCAATGTGAGTTCTGCTCTCGCGGACTTGGCCGGCATTGCCGGACGCGCAGCGTGCTCGGCATCTTGAACAAGGACGGCTGCTTCGCCGAATACGTGACCTTGCCCGAGCGCAATTTGCACCGCGTGCCGGAGCGCGTGCCGGATGGCCTCGCAACGTTCATCGAGCCTGTCGCCGCGTGTTTCGAGGTGCTCGAGCAGGTTCGCATCTCACCGCGCGACCACATCGCCGTGCTCGGCGACGGCAAGCTCGGACAACTGCTCACGATGGTGCTCGTCGATCAAGGTTTTGCACCGACGCTCATCGGTAAACACGCCGACAAGCTCGCACGAGCGAGCAAACGCGGCATCGCAACTTCGCCACCGGATGAGCTCGAGAACAAAACGTTCGGCGTCGTGATCGAAGCGACGGGATCGGCGAGCGGGATGCAGCGCGCGATCGAGCTCGTGCGTCCGCGCGGCACACTTGTGTTGAAGAGCACCTATCACGGAGAGGTGAGCTTCGATGCAGCGCCACTCGTGATCGACGAGATCACCCTCGTCGGATCTAGATGTGGGCCTTTTCAACCTGCGATCGCGAGCCTCGCATCGGGTGATCTGCCGGCAGAAAGTTTGGTCGACGCGATTTATTCTTTGGCGGAAGCGTCCGCTGCGTTCGAAAAAGCGGCCGCGAAGAACACGCTGAAAGTGCTGTTGCGCATGCTTTAGACGACTACTGTTAGTCGTAGGCATTGTCGGATTCGAAGCGCACATCGGTCACTGCGGCGCACGTCTGTCCACTTCATCGAACGAGTCGCTTGTTTGCAAAACGTGGCCGACGTGGCTAGGGTCGTTCGAAGACTTGGATACGTGACGATCACTGCACGATCGAACACGTCTTATTCGATTCCGCACTCGGAGGAGACGTTGCAGCATGCTGCCGAGTTCGTACAACAACGCGAGCTCCATGCTTCGTAGCGACTACGGTCCGCTCGAGCGGATCGGCGCGCCCGACAGCACTGTGTACCGCGGCCGCGGCAACGACGGCGGCTTCGTTGCGCTGCGTTTCGTCCACACTGACGACGCGATCGTTCGCGATGCATTGGCCCAGGTGTCTCAGACCGCGAGCGCAATCCGGCATCCGATGCTCGCCGCCGTCGGCGGCTGTCAGCGCTTTGCCGGCGACGCGCTGTGCGTCGTATCGGAGTATGTACCCGGCCTGCCGCTCGATCGCTGGGTGCGTGCGAACGGCTTACCGCCGCTGCGCATGACCGTCGACTTCGTGCGGCGGCTCTGCCTCGGCTTGCACGTAGCGCATCAGCGCGAGCTCACCCACAGCGCGCTGCATCCGGGCAACCTGATGGTTCTGCAGCAAGACACACGACCAGGCGGACGCATCGTCGCGAAGCTGCTCGACGTCGGCGTGCCGTCGTGGCTGCGCGTCTGGCCGCCGCGGTTGGCTGCAGCACAATTCGTCGCGCCCGAGCTCTTGCGCGTGGCCGCTCGCCCGGCGGCGCCGGGGATCTCCGGCGACTCCAGCACGGACGTGTACGCGTGCGGTGCGCTCCTGTACTTCCTGTGTACCGGCGTCGCGCCGTTCGAGTGCGTCTCGCTCGCGCAGCTGTTGGCTGCATCGAGCGCAGCCCGGCCGATTCCGCGACCGTCCTACGCGAACTCGGAGATCTCGTCCGAGCTCGAAGACATCATCTTGACCGCGCTCGCGATCGATCCGAGCGAGAGGATCGAGAGCATGGCGGAGCTCGCGCTCTCACTCGGCGACGTCGAAGCGCAATGGAGCGAATCGGGGATTCGCCGGCGCGACACGCCGGACGGTCGCAAGCGGCGCATGACCTCACCAGACGCCGTGACGCCCGTCGTGAATCTGCGCGGTATCCGCAATGCTCACGGTAGCCAATCGTCCTCGAGCTCCAGCACGGCCACTAGCGTCACTAGCGTCACCAGCAGCGTCACGAGCGCCGTCGCGCTGCCGCGTGGAGTCGCAGTCGCGCCCTCGAAACCGCCCGAGAGCGCTTCACCCCCCGCAGTGATTCCGCGCCCGCAAGTGGCGCCGAGCGGCACTTATCCCGCGCTGGAATGGCCGCCGAAGCGCCGTCGCTCCATCGGAGGGCTCGCACTGGTCGCGGTGAGCACGTTGCTCGCGTCGTTCGCCTTGCACCGCGCGTGGACCTTGCAGGATTCGCAGACAGAGACCGTGAAGCCGCCGACGCCCGTGATCGCGCGACACCTGTCACCAATGTCACCAGTGTCACCAGTGTCACCTGCGCTTCAACCGGCTCCGCAGCCGGTCTACCCGCCGCCGTTCGAGGAAACGCAAGCCTCCGATCCGCGCGCGGCAGCAGCGCTGGCGACCGGCTCGCTCCAGCGGGCGCGCGCGACCACGTTTGCAAGCGACCGCGAATCCCGTGCCTCGCGGGCCGAGAAGCGCGCGGGAACGCGGCGCGCACGCGAGCGCGATTCACAACCCGTAGCTGGCGCTGCAGCGCCGAGCGAAGCGCAGCTACGAGCGGCGAAGACCGACGAGCGGGAGCTCCTCGCTGAGGCGCTGCCCAATCCTGCCGATCAGACCGCGCTCCCGGCGAAGCGTGCTGACGCTACTCCGCCCTCCTTCGCGGAGTCCGCCCCTCCGGAGCCCGCGGCTGAGCCAGCGAAGCCGGCGCCGGCTGTCGTCTCGCTTCCGCCGTCGGATGACACGAGTGCGCATCCGGTGCGCGTGGTGCGCGCGACCCGAAGCGTTCAGATCGACGACGTCCGGGTGCGCGGGCCGCTCAGCCCATCGGTCGTGCGCCGCGCGCTCGAGCGGATTAAGCCGCTTCTGCAGCGTTGTGTGGAGCAAAATGCAGCGAGCAGCAACACGCGTGCGGTTCAGCTCAGCACCACGATCGACGAGATCGGTCGCGCTCGCGCTTCGACGGCGCACGGCAACGCCCCACCCGCGCTGAACGACTGCATGGTCGCAGCCGCGGGTAAGATCGTCGCCGATACGCCGGATACCGGCACCGTCAAAGTCAGCTGGAAGGTCGCGTACTAAGAGATCTCTTTGAAGTTCGTGATGATCCGATCGATCAGCCCGAACTCTTTGGCTTCTTCCGCCGACAACCAGGTGTCGCGCTCGATTGCAGCCGCGATGGTGTCGCGATCCTTGCCCGATGCTTCCACGTACAAGTCGATGATGCGCGAGCGAATCTTCAAGATCTCGCGCGCGTGAATCTCGAGGTCGCTCGCTTGGCCACGCACGCCGCCGTGAATCGACGGTTGGTGGATCAGGATTCGCGCGTTCGGCGTCGCGAGCCGGCGGCCCTTACCGGCGCACAAGCTCAAGATCGAGCCCATCGACGCTGCGAGCCCCGTCACGACCGTGGTCACGGGCGAGGAGATCATCTTCATCTGATCCCACACCGCAAACCCCGCATCGACCGACCCGCCCGGCGAGTTGATGATCAACGTGATGCCCTTACCCGGAGCAGTCAGTTCCAAGTACCAGAGCTTTCGAATCGCTTCGGTCGAGGACTCCTGGTTCACCTCGTCGGCGAAGAAGACGCGCCGGTTCTGGAGCAGCGTGCGCTCGATCTCATCGTCCAAACTGCCGGATGCTTTGCTTTCGGTCACAGCGGTTCTCCTTCGTTCTCAGTATTGTGCACTATAGCAGCGGTGCGGGCGACACCTAGTGCTGCTGCCACCACCTCACCATTCGAGCAGGGCGAAGTTCTCGAGGCGATGAAAGTCTGGCCGATCGCCTGGCACCGGCACGTGCGCGTGGTAACAGCGCAAATCCGGCCCGCCGTGGATCAAGTACGCGTTGACGCGGGTCGCTGGCAGCGGCAAGTACGCCATCGGGATTCGCCCGGTGCCGCGATACCGCCCGATCGGCGCGGGCGATTCGAGCGGCGGCGAAGTCGCCGGCTCGATGTGGACGCTGTACGTGAGCTCCATGCCTTGGCGCACGATCTTGCGAACGCCGCGCAACTCGAGCGCGAGGTAGTGGCCGTGCGGCCCGAACTCGAGCTCGAGATAGTTGTCCTGCCCGTCGGCGAGGAAGACTTCGACGACCTCGTGCTCCCACAGCTGCGGTGTCGACCCT
>DASRXR010000088.1:0-6092 GCA_035687405.1 Polyangiales bacterium | reverse complement strand
CACGGTGCATGCTCCACCACCCGTGCGGCTTGAACGCGAACGTGAACGTCGCCGCAATCGCTTCACGCAGGCCCGCGGCGTCGCGCGGCGGCGCCCACAGCATGGTCTTGAAGCCGTACTCGAACGCGTACGCCGCATGCGGCCCCCACGGCCGACTCGCGAAGTGCGCATGCAGATTCGGGTAGAGCGGATCGCCGTACCAAACGATGTTCTTGAGCCAGTGCGGCGTGGTGAGAAGGAAGGTCGTAGCGCCGGCGACCACGCCCGCGATCAGGCGCGTCCGATCGCGATTGCCACGGGCACGCACGCTCTCCCCGGCATCGAGCGCAAAGCGCAATGCGACGAGCAAGATCGGAAACGGCGCCAGAAGCAGTGCCGTAGTTTCCTTCGCGCAAATGGCTGCCGCGATCAGGCTGCCGAGCAGTAACCCTTCGCGCAGCCGCGGCGCTCGCCAATAGCGAAGGCCCACGAGCAAGAGCGGCGTCGCATACACCGCGCCGATGTGGTCGGCGCCAACGCTCAAGTTCGAGTCGTACAAAAACGTGCCGGGAAACAAGAACCGCGCGGCCCAGACCACGGCCGGGTTTGCATGCGGGACCATCCGCCGGACCAGCGCCGGAACCCCAATCAACGTGGTCGACAGAAAGATCACGTACTCGATGTGCGCGCACATCTCGATGCGGTCGAACAACACGCCGCCGCTCGGGTACATGAATCCCCAGACGTACAACAGCGACGTGAAGTGCGGGCTCGCGCCGAGGCTCCAGCCTTCGTCGAAGCGCCGAATGCCGCCGAAGTGGGTGTACTGCTCGGCGATGTACAAGTGCCGCCAGCGCGCGTCGAACGACGAGTTCTGCGCCGCCATCACCGGCAGATAGAGCGCGATCAGCGAAGCGATTCCGAACAGGATCGCGACCCACGCGAGGATCGAGAACTTGCTTACCTGCCGCGACCGAAAGTGAACGAAACCCCGCCGCAGACTTCGAAAGAAACCTCGCCCCCCAAACGCGAGGAACGCGGCCGGCAACGCGAAGAACGTGATCGGGTGGTACAGCCGAAAGAGCCCGAGCACGAACAACACGAGCTGAAACGCGAATATGCCGAGCGCTTGACTGATCGCGAGTTGCTCGAGAAAGGGCAGGGGCCGCGCCAGAACGCGACGCAGGATCGCGTGGCCGCCCGCAGCGCACGAGAGGCACAGCGTGAGCGCCGCGCCCCAATAGCCGGCGTATCGCCAGAACAACCACTCCTTGATCGGGTAGTGGCGCTCGACCGAAGCGAGCAGGATCGCAGTCGCGATCACCAGTGCCGCGCTCACACCAGCGTCGTGTGCGAGTCGTGCGAGCTTGCGGCGGTCTCTAGCCATCGAATCGGAGCATTGATAACTGCCGTCTCCCTCAGGTCAAGCGCAAGTATTTTAGAGTGCTTCCGCGGCGATACGTCACGATTGCCGCTGTCTTGCCAGGTCCTAAAAACGGCGGTATGTGGCCGCGGTGTCAGGCGCGACGACGAACGACGCCGCGACGGACGCATCCGATAGCGGCACGGCAAAACCTGTCCCCCGGCTTCGCGCCGTGAGTCCGGGCCGAAGCGGCCGGTTCACGAACCCCGCGATGGCGTGGCGCGAAGTCGCGCTGGCAGCCGCTGTGCTCGCCATGGCGTTCGCGTCGATCTGGCTGTGCGTGCTGCTCTTTCATCTGCCGGTGGCACAACGCGACGCTTACTTGCTCGCGAATACGCTCGAGCGGGCGCACCGCAAGCGCTGGCTGATCGAGCTCGCGATCGCCGCGATGTTGCCATGTGCATTCGCCCTCGGATCGGTCGCGGTCTGGCGCGAAGCAGCGATCCCATGGCTGCGTGCCGCGGCCGATCGACTGTGCCCGTTCACGCTGGCGTTCAGCTTGCCGATGCTGCTGAGCGCGACGCTCTGGGCCACGCGGCCGCTGCCATTTCTGGTCTGCTTGCTCGGGGTCGTGCTCGGTGCGGAACGCTTGCTCGTGCGCGCGCTGTCGCCGGACCGCACCCCAACCGTCGCCGAAAACGATCTGCGCTGGCCGTCGCACCTGCTTCCGCTCGCGATCGTGATCGCGGCTTCCACTGCGTACGCGCTGTGGGCGAGCCACTACTCGATCATGCGCCACCATCGGCTCGGAAGCTCCGGGTTCGATCTCGGCATCTTCGACAACCTGATGGTCAACGCGCTCGAAGGCCGCCCGTTTTACTCGAGCGTGGCAGTGCCGACCGGCTCGTATCTGTCGAACCACGCCGAGTTCGGCATGTACTTGTTCTTGCCGATCTACGTCCTGCATCCGAGCTCCGAGACCTTGCTCGTGCTGCAGTCGACTTTCATGGGGTTTGCGGCTGTCCCGCTCTACTTCTTTGCGGCGACGCGGCTGTCGCGCACGGCGGCGGCTGCGATCGCGGTCGCGTATCTGTTCTTTGCACCACTGCATGGGCCGAACTTCTTCGACTTCCATTGGATGCCCATGTCCATGCTGTTTTTCTTTTGGCTGTTTCACGCGCTCGCGACGCGCCGGCGGATCACGGTCGCCGTGCTCAGCGTCGTGATCTGTTCGCTGCGTGAAGACGCGCCGTTCGGTTTGATCGCGACCGGGTTGTTTTTGATCGCGACCGGCTACTGGCCGCGGCTCGGAGCCGCGCTCACGTTTTTCTCCGCGGTGTGGTTCGTGATCGTGAAGTTCGCGATCATGCCGCTCGCCGGGCCGTGGTGGTTTTCGGATATCTACCGCGACCTCTTCGCACCAGGCGAAAAGGGCTACGGCAGCGTGGTTCGCACGATCCTCGTGAACCCGAGCTACTTCTTGAAGACGCTGCTCACGGAGCCGAAGCTGATCTACGCGCTACACATGTTGGCGCCGCTCGCGCTCCTACCGCTGCGGCGACCCGCGCTGTGGTTACTCGCGATCCCAGGGTTCGTCGTCACGCTCATGACGACGAGCTACGCGCCGACGACGTCGATCAGCTTTCAGTACACGACACACTTCATCCCGTTCTTGTTCGCGGCGGCCGTGCTCGCGATCGAAATCCGCGGGCGGCGGCTCGGCCCAGCGGCTGCGCGCGCGAGTGTCATCGCGCTGTGTCTCGGCGTGTTGTGTCACAGCTACGTGTTCGGCGCGATCCTGCAGCACCAATCGTTCACGTCGGGCTTCAACCAGCTCTCGTTCGAAATCACGCCGGCCGAGCAGAAGCGCTACGCGGATCTCAAAGCGTTGACCGCGAAGATCCCGCCGCGCGCGAGTGTGGCCGCGACCGAACAAGAAGTTCCGCACGTGTCGAGCCGACCGAACGTGTTCACGCTCAAGATCACGGCAGGCCGCGCAGAATATCTGCTGGTGAATCGCTATCGGGTCGGCGGCGAAGCGCGCAAACACCTCGAAGAAGTGCTGCAAATCCAGCCGTACGACGTCGTCGCGACGCAAGGCGACTTCCTGCTCTTCAGGCGCGGCAAGACATCGGAGGAGGGCAAGCGCGCATTTCGCACGCTGCACGTGAGCCTGCCGCCGAGCGCCCCCGCAAAGAAGCCTTAGACCAGCTCCCGAGTAGGCCTAGCGCTCGATCGGAAGTTTCAGCTCTTCCCAGCCCGGTTCCGTCACGCCGCCGAACGAATCGCGCAGGCCAGCCCAGCCGGCTCGCTGCACGATCACGTTCGAAAACCCTGCGGTTTCGAGCGCTTCCGCAGCTTTGTCGGCGCGGTTCGAGGTGTGACAGCCGACGATTACCTTCGCGTCGGGCCCGACCTCTTTCTCGACGGTCGCGACGAACTGTGGATTCGGTTGTGCCCCCGACGTGCGTTGAAACACCCACGGGACGTTCTTCGCGCCGGCAGGGTGCCCCAACGCGAACTCGGTTTTGGTGCGCACGTCGACGTAGGTGTAGCCCTCGTCGTTCATCAGGCGCAGTGCTTCGGTCGGTGAAATGCGCGACTCGCTCATGGTTCGAAGGATGTACTTTCTGCGACGGCTTTACGCACGAATAAATCTTCGAGCGTCTCCCGGTGCGGCGTCACGGCGAGAACCCGTGCACCGGCATCGAGCGAGAGTTTGAGGAGCTCGGGCACGCCCTCGTCGCCTTCGACCACGGCGAGCGTGATCTGTTCGTCCAAGTCGCGGACCTGTTGTGCGGCTTTATCGAGTTTCGCCCGCAGTTCTCCACTGACGTGGCTCAGCGCGACCTCGACGCGCCGGACTTCGGGCCGGAGCAACTCATTGAGCGCACCGTACGCGACAATCTTACCTTGCCGCACGATCGCGACGCGCTCGCTGAGCATTTCGACGTCGGAGAGCACGTGACTCGTGAGGAGCAGCGTCTTTCCTGCGGCTTTTTGCTCGAGCAGCAGATCGCGGATGTCCTTACGGCCGATCGGATCGAGCCCGCTGAACGGCTCGTCCAAGATCAGTAGCTCCGGCTCGTGCAGCAGGGCCTGACAAAACCCGAGCCGCTGCGTCATGCCTTTGCTGAACCGCCCGATCGGCCGGTCGAGTGCGTGAGCAATCCCGAGCTTGTGCACGAGCGCCTCGGCGCGTCGCCTGCGCAGGGCTTTCGGCATCGACGTCAGTTGCCCGCACAGATCCAAGAACTCGAGCGGCTTCAGGTACGTGTAGATGTAAGGATTTTCAGGCAGGTACCCAAGCCGGCGGCGCGCATCGGGATCGAACGTGCTCGCGCCGAACAGCTTCACTTGCCCGTGGGTCGGGAAGATCAGCTGCAGCATCATCTTGATCGAGGTGGTTTTGCCGGCGCCGTTCGGCCCGATGAAGCCGAAGATCTCGCCGCGCCGAACCTCGAAGCTCACGCCGCGCACGGCTTCGACGCGCTTGCGCAAGAAGCCCAAGTGGAACGTCTTGCGCAGATCCGCGACTTCGAGCACCACCTCGGCCGCCATACCGTTCGCCTCGCCGACCCTACGCTACCACGGCGCGCACGGCATCGATCACTTTCGACTGGTCCTCGGTGGAGAGGCCGGGCCAGAGCGGCAGCGCGATGCCACGTTCTGCGAGCGCGATCGAGTTCGGGAAGCTCTGTCCGAGCTCACGCGCCTCGTGCGCTTCGCTCACGAACTGTGGCAGCGTGTGCAATGCGTAGCTGAGCTTGCCCGCCTCGATGTCGAGCGCACGCAAGGCTTGCAGCGCTTGCTCGCGGTCGCGACCTTCGGGCAAGAGCACTCCGAACGTCTGGTAGTTCGGCCGCGCGCCCGCCGCTGGCCGCTGCATCTGCACGAGGCCTTCGAGCGCGCTGGTGTAGCGCGCTGCGAGCTCCGTGCGCGCTTCGACCATGCCTGACAAGCGCGAGAGTTGAACGACGCCCATGGCTGCGGCGATGTCGGACAGGCGGTAGTTGCCCGAGGCGCGCCCGAACGAGCCGGGAGATGACTGGCCGTGGTTGCGAAGCTCGCGCAGACACTCCGCCAGCTCCGGGTCGTCGGTGAGGCACATGCCGCCTTCGCCCGTCGTGACGACTTTTCGCGGATGAAAGCTGAGGCACGCAATCACACCGAGGCCGCCGCACGGTTCCTGGCCGGTGTGACTGCCCAAGCTGCACGCCGCGTCGACGAGAATCGGTACGTCGGGCAAGAGCTCCTGAAGCTCGCGTACGCGCGCAGGCAAGCCGAACTGATCGATTACGATCGCGGCGCGAAGACCGCGCAAAGTCGGCGGAGGAAGGCTGCGAAGGCTGCTCGGGCTGATGTTCCACTCGTGACGGTCGACATCGACGAGCACGGGCGTCGCGTGCAAGTCGAGCACTGCGTGCGCCGGGCTCGGCCACGTGAGATCGGGAACGAGCACGCGATCACCCGGCCCGATCAACAGCGCTTCGAGTGCGACGCGCAGCGCTGCTGTCCCGTTGCACACCGCGATGGCATGCCGGCGTCCAGTGCGCTCCGCGATCAGCGCTTCGAATTCAGCCACGCGTGCACCCTGTACGAGCCGGCCCGTTTCGAGCACGGACGCGATCGCGGTCGCTTCTTCGGTGCCGAGAACGGGTCGTGACAACGGAATCATGCAAATCAGCTTACGCGAGCATCGTGCGCGGAAGAATCGTTTCCAGATATCGCCGTCGGTGCGGCTCCGCAG
>DASRXR010000087.1:0-3225 GCA_035687405.1 Polyangiales bacterium | reverse complement strand
CGCAAGTCGTCGCGCACCGGAACGATCGTCGGGCGCTTCGGATCGTACGTCCCGAGCGCGATTTGCCGGCGAAGCGCCTGCCGAAACGTCTTGCGGAAGTGCCGCAACGAGTTCGGCCCGACTTTGCGAAGGCCGACGTAGCGGTCGCGCTGCTTCGCGATGCGGCTCTTGCCTTTGTCTTCGATCTTCGGGAGCTCGAGCTCCTCGCCGAGGATCTCGGCCAGATCTTCCAGGCTGACGTCGACTTCGAGGACGTGCTCGCCGGCGGAGCTGCCCGCCTCGCCTTGGCCCGACTGTGGGTCGCCGCCTTGGCCGAGCGGATCGCCCGGATTGCCGTCGCCTTGGGAAACGCCGCCGCCTTGCTTATCCGTGAAGCGGAAGCGGGGGATGTCGATCTGAGGGATGGGGATCGAGACGAGCTCTTTACCCTGTTTGCCGATCAGCTCGCCCTTGGAGATGTAGCGCCGCAGGTTCTGCCGGATCTTGCCCCGGATGATCTGTTTGAAGCGCGCGTGGTCTTGGTCAACCCGCAGGGACATTTGGGAATTCTAACTGGCAAGGAGAGTTGGGGCCAGTGATTGCTATGCCGCGCAACGAGCTTTTCGTGGGGCGCGAGATCTGGAAATCTGGCAGCCGCGAGCGTGACTTGCAGCCTCAGTTTGCGCGAAGATCCCGGACGATCGCGCCTGTCGATGAACGCGTTTCGCTCACTCGGCCCCTCAACGCCGCTCGGCAAAAAAAATGCAGGTGAGGGGCTGTGAACGCGTGCGTTGCTTGACATCGTGATCACAATAACCGAGGAAAGCGTTTGACAGCGGGTGTGAACGCTCGTACAACGCCCCGCTCGCTTCGGCCTTGTGGGTACCGTCGAGTAGCGTGACGTCGCCCGTGAGTGTGGGAATCTGGATCTAGAGCCCGGCAGGCGCCGGTGGGTTGTGACCCGGCATCAGTGCCGGCGGTTGTGGCCCGGCGTGAGCGCCGGATGAAAATCTGACTGATGCGATGGCATCAGGGGATCTGGACTTGGCGGCTCGTGCGCCTGGTCTTCCCAACCCGGCGGCGCGGCTGGGTGGTCGCTTTGGTTCCGCGCCAGCGGTCGAACGGAGTGTGGAGATGGAGCACGGACGGCACATCAAGGTTCTCGGGAAAGCTTCGGCGGACGCGCTGCGTAGCGTGGGTAGCGTCAGAGAGTTTCTCATGGACCTCGTCTACGAGTTGGGCATGCGACCTCTCGGCGACACACACATGTACGAGGTTGAAGAAGAGATTCAGAAACTAGGTGTCGAGCCCTTCGAGGACGAGGGCGGCGTGACCGGTATCTGCGTGTTGTCGACCTCGCACTGCGCCATTCATACGTGGCCGTTGCGTTCGTTCTTCGTGATGGACATCTACAGCTGCCGAGATTTCGATCCGGCGATCGTGGGCGAGTTCATCGCTACGCGGTTGGGTGCGTTCAAGCTGAAGATGACGGACCTGACGTTCGCGTTGGAGAACGACTTCGACGACGAGCCGGTCGAGAGCATGACCGCTCAGGCCAGCGTCCCGACGGCATAGCTCGAGAAAACAGCTCGAGAGCGAAGCTCGACGAGCCAGCACGCAAGCGAGGAGGGCGTCTACCGAAAGGAGCGCCCGTCACGCAAGCGAGCGCGCTAGCGATCTCCTGCCCATCCCGCCGTTTACTCACCCCTCGGTGGCGCGCAGTCCGGCCACCCCAAGCAGGATGAGCAGAATACACCCAAGCCGGACGGGCGAAGCGCTCTCCCCAAACGCGATCATCCCCACGATCGCCACTCCAAACGCGCCGATGCCCATCCAAACCGCGTAGGCGGTCCCAACCGGCAAGCTCTGCATCGCGCGAGTGAGTAAAAACAAACTCGCGGCAGCGCCGACTACGCCGATCACACTCGGTACCAAGCGCGTAAACCCGTCGGCGTATTTGAACGCGATCGCCCAAACGATCTCGAGCAGTCCGGCAACCACGAGAATCAACCACGCCATTGCGTCCTCCGCAGGCGTCGCGCGATCGCGTCCACCTTTTGTACCGAAAGGTACGCAATAGATAGGGCGTTGCCGGTCCGGCGGCAAGCTGTTAAGTTCCGATCGGTACAAAATGCCGTCTCGCGCCGTGAGCTCGGTTCCGAAACGCGGTCGTCCTCGAGAGTTCGATCGCGATGCGGCCTTGCGTCGCGCGATGGAGTTGTTCTGGCGTCACGGTTACGAGGGCACCTCGCTCGCCGAGCTCACTGCGGCGATGGACATCAACAAGCCGAGTTTGTACGCCGCGTTCGGAAGTAAGGAGCAGCTCTTCCGTGAGGCGATCACGCTCTACGACGCGACGGATGGTTCGGCGACGCACCGAGCGTTGAACGAGAAGACGGCGCGCGCTGCGGTCGAGTCGATGTTGCGAGGCAACGCGGAGTTCTACGCTCAGGCGGGAAAGCCCTCGGGTTGCATGATCGTGCTCGCCGCAGCATTGGGGTCGGACGAAAGCGAGAGCGCGCGACGGTTCGTCGTGAAGTTGCGGCGCGAGAGTCAGCGGGCGCTCGAAAAGCGTTTTGACCGCGCGGTCGCGGAGGGAGATTTGCCGCGGTCGGTGGATCGAAGATCGCTCGCGGCGTTTTACATGACGATCCTGAACGGCTTGTCGGTGCAGGCGAGAGACGGGGCTGGGCGCGAGGAGCTGCACGATATTGTGGATAGGGCGTTGGCGGCTTGGGAGGGGTTGGCCGCGGCTCACGCGAGGCCGCAGCAACGCGTGCGCAGACGCAGAGCAAGGTGAGTAGGCGTTTGGCTTGGGCGGGAGATCGCTAGCGCCCTCGCTCGCGTGATAGCGCTCCTTTCGGTAGGCGCCCTCACCGGCAAGTCAGGCTGGGGTCGAGAGCTCGGCTCTCAATCCTGCTCTTGGCACACGTAGGCACAACCGGCCGCGCCGCGCGCCGCATCCGAGTCCGCGAATTCGTTGCAGTTAGTCGGAAGCGAATCGCTGGCACACACGGTGCACTGAAGCGGACCTCGAAAGAGGGGGCGACGTATGCGCAGCTCGAAGTTCTTGGGTGCCTTGGTAGTCACGGCGGCGCTTGGCGCTTCGGCTTGTGACAAGTCCGAGCAAACGCCAACCGACGGCCCTGGAATCGGCTTCGCCGGCGCCGGCGGTCCCGATACATGTGGAATCGGAAAGGGTTCGACACCGCTACCGTCCGGCGCCGTCGCTTTCGATCGTTCGGG
>DASRXR010000086.1:0-9317 GCA_035687405.1 Polyangiales bacterium | reverse complement strand
TCATACGCATCGCGAATCCGGGTGTCGGCATCGGCGGGCGCCCGGTCGTCGCCTATGGCGCCTGGTCGCTGCTTCACATCAAGGGCGTGCTCGAAGACGAGTTCAAGAAAGACGGCATCCCCGTCACGTGGACGTTTGCGCGTGGCGCCGGCCCCGCGGTGAACGAGATGTATGCGAACGACCTGGCCGACATCTCGCTGCTCGGCGATTTGCCTTCGATCATCGGCAAGGCGAGCGGACTCAACACGCGGATGCTCGCGGCGGCGGGTCTCAACAACATCTACGTCGCAGTCCGAGACGACCTGCCGGTCACGAAGCTCGAGGAGCTCGTCGGCAAGCGAATCGCGGTGTTCAAGGGCACCTGCAATCACTTGTCGGCGAATCGGATCTTTGCCTCGCGTGGCATCAGCGAGCAGCAGCTTCACATGATCAACATGGACAACGTGTCTCAGCTCGCCGCGCTGACCACGAGGGACATCGATGCCGCCATTGGCGGCCCCGAGTTGCTCGCGCTACGCGACCGCGGCGCCGCGAAGATCTTGTACTCCACGAAGGGAGATCCGCGGTTCACCTGCAACAGTACGCTGATCGCATCCGATGAGTTTGCCCGGAAATACCCATCGATCGTGAAGCGGATCGTGCGCGCCTACGTCCGAATCGCGAAGTGGGTCACCGACAACGAGAGCAATCCGACGCCGGTCTTTCAGCTGTTCACGAAGTCCGGAATCCCGTACGCGAGCTTCAAAGAGGACTGGGGCGGTGAGGCATTCAAGGTCAAGGTGAGTCCGCTCGTGGACACCTATCTGAAAGCCCGGTACGCGAGCAGCATTCAGGATGCCTACAAGTTCAAGCTGATCCGAAAGCCGTTCGACGTTGCGAGTTGGGTCGACACGACCTTTCTCGACCAGGTCGTAAAAGAAGAACACCTAGAGAGCTACTGGCCACCGCGACCGGCGTTGTGAGTGGCAGCGAGCTCACTCCGCTTTGCTCTGCCCTCGCTTCGACTGGCCGTGATTCGACAGCACCTCCGACAGCGCTTCGCTCAACCGCGGACCCACCAACGCGAGTTGCTCGCTGTGCAGCTCCGACAGCCCAGCGAGCAGATTCTCGCCGCGCTTCGTGATCTGAACGAGCACCTCGCGCCGGTCGTTGGGACTCGGCGTCCGCGACACGAGCTTACTAGCTTCGAGTTTGTCGACTAACGCCACTGCCGAGTGGTGCTCCACACACAACCGATGCGCGAGCGTCCCGATAGTCGGGCGACTGCCCTCGGGCAAACCCTTACAGGCGAGCAACAACTGGTGCTGCTGCGGCTCGATCCCGTGCTCGCGCGCGGCCCGCTCGCTGAAGCTCAGAAAGGATCGGATCTGATAACGGAATTCCGCCAGGGCTCGATAGTCAGATTGCGACAGTGACGAACGTGGCATACCCAACGTTACGCCACTGCTGAATCGACCGGAACTGCATTCCGCCTAGCAGGGCAGATGACAGTTTCGTCAGAAAAGGCTGTGCGGTGGTTGAACTCGCAGCCGATAGGCCGTTCCCAGCGCTGGTATTCGTCGATTTTCGATACATGTTGGAGGTCGCGGCGGAGGTTAAAGGTCACATGCCGCGGCGGCAAGTCGCATAGTAGAAACGCGCGCGCTGGTCCGGCCTGCGGCTGGACGCTTCGATCGCTTCCTCGATCGCAACGCCCAGGTAGCCCGAAGACTCGAGGAGTTCGCGCGCTTCGGGCTCGGTGAAGTGGTGCGTGCGGTACAGAACCTCGCCCTGTGCATCGCGCGAAAGGTACGTGCCGTAGGTTTGCGTCGCGGTAAAATCGCGCGCGTAGAGCTCGGCGTAGGCTTCGTTCAGGTCGTCCGAACGCGCCGAGAACGAAATGAACAAGCCACCCCCGGGGCGAAGAACCTCGAAGGCGTTCCGCAGCAGCTGCGCGCGATCGGCTGCGTCACCGACTACGGAAACCACGAGTTGGCATACGACCGCCTCGAACGGTGCTTCCGCGAGCGCGAGCCCACCGACCGCTGCGACATCCCGCTGGTAAAAGCGAGCCGCGGTGACCGAGCGCCGGCAATGCTCGATCGCCGCGGTGTTGAGGTCCACGCCCGCGACCCCGAATCCGCGCGAGACGAGCCCTCGCGCGATCTCGCCAGCACCACATCCGAGATCCAACACGCGCGCGCCGGGCGCGACCCTCGTATCGAGCCAGCGCTCGAGCTGCTGAACGTGCGTCTTGGTTGGAATCGCATCGGGTGCAAATCGAGCCCAGTCGCGGCGGTTTGCGTCGTGCATGCGGCGCCAAGTGTGGCGTAGGTGCCGGCCCGGGTCCACGCGTGTCGATTCGTGCACACGGCCTCGACTCGGCGCGGTCTCGTGGACCCCGACCTTCCGCGGACGACCGTCTTGCATCCCGGACAGAACAAGGGCTACACCCACTGCATCATGGAAACTGGTGATCTCTCGACTCCCGGCACCGGCGTAGCGAGCGCCGCTCCAGACGAACGAACCGCGAGTTACTGGGTGATTCGGATCGTCCCGCTGATCGCTGTGTTGGCGATTGGGGTCGGGATCGCGACCTACATGCAGAGCGAAACCGCACGCGCACTTTCTCGCGAAGTGCTCGAAGCGCTTGGCACGCGCGTATTTTGGACTGCAGCCGGCGTCGGGCTCTTCGCTCAAATCGTCGATGGCGCACTCGGCATGGCGTACGGCGTGACCTCCAGCGCGTTCTTGATGTCGACCGGCGTGCCGCCTGCAGCGGCATCGGCCTCGGTGCACATCGCCGAAGTCTTCACGACGGGTTTCTCCGGCTTTTCACACTGGAGACTCGGCAACGTCGACAAAGCGTTGTTCAAGCGGTTGGTGATTCCAGGCGTGGCCGGTGCCGTGCTCGGCGCCTACATCGTGACCTCGATCGACGGCAAGGTGCTGCGCCCCTGGATCTCCGGCTACCTGGTGATCATGGGCCTGTACATCCTCTCGAAGGCGGTTCGCCCGATCAAAATCGCGACCGAGCCGCCGACGTTCATCGCGCCGCTCGCGCTCACGGGCGGGTTCGTCGACGCAGTGGGCGGAGGTGGCTGGGGCCCCGTCGTCACGACTACGTTGCTCGGTGGTGGCCAAGATCCGCGGCGCACGATCGGCTCGGTCAACGCAGCGGAGTTCTTCCTCGCGATCGCGAGCGGCATTTCGTTCGCGGTGCTCGGAGGTTTCACGATCTGGACCACGATCGCGGGCCTGATCTTCGGCGGAATCTTTGCGGCGCCGCTAGCAGCGGTGCTGACGAAGCACGCGCCGCCGAAGGTACTCTTGACGATCGTCGGTCTGCTCATCACTGGCTTGAGTATTTGGAATCTCGTGAAGGATCTCGCGTGAGCCGGCCGAGCACGCTCGCGACTAAACGACATGCCTGACAGCGCCGGTCTTTCCGAACCCGTACGCGCGCCGACACCGTTCGTCGCATTCGAGTTTCGCGACTTCCGCTTGTTCCAAGCGAGCTCGCTCCTCTCGACGATCGGTCTGCAGATGCAAGCCGTCGCGGTCGGCTGGCAGGTCTACGCACTCACGGGTAAGGCGCTCGACCTGGGTTACGTAGGTCTCGCTTTGTTTGCACCGTCGCTGCTGTTCGCGATGGTGACCGGTCAGGCCGCCGATCGAATCGACCGCCGCAAGCTCTTGATCGCATGCCACCTGCTCTTGCTCGTCGCTTCGCTCGCGTTGTTGTTGGTCACGCAGGTCTCGAAATCCACGCTCGCGATCTACGCCATCTTGCTCGTGATCGGCACCGCGCGTGCATTTCAAGCGCCGACCGGGCAGGCGCTGATGCCGAACTTGGTTCCGTTGAGCGCGTTTCCGAATGCAGTCGCCTGGAGCTCGACGACTTGGCAAATCTCGGTCGTGGCAGGTCCTGCGCTCGGAGGTTTGCTCTACGCCGCGGGCGGCGCGGGCAAAGTCTACGCGTGTGCGACCTTGCTCGAGCTGATCACGGTCAGTGTGCTGCTCGCCATTCGCACGCGAACTGCGCGCTCAGGACAAACCCGCAACTCGATGCGAGAGCTGTCCGCGGGCCTTCGTTTCGTCTGGCAAAAGCCGGTGATCTTCGGCGCGATCTCGCTCGACCTCTTCGCGGTCTTGTTCGGTGGCGCCGTCGCGCTCTTGCCGATCTACGCGCGCGACATCCTGCACACGGGTCCGAGCGGGTTGGGGTTGCTCCGCAGTGCCCCCGCAGTCGGCGCACTGATCATCGCACTCTGGCTCGCCTATCGGCCCGTGCTGCGCCGTGCAGGCGTCACTATGTTTGCCTGCGTCGCAGCGTTCGGGCTCGCGATGATCGCGTTTGCGGTCTCGCAGAGCCTCTGGCTGTCGCTCGCGGCCCTCGCGTTGTCGGGCGCAGCGGACATGGTCAGCGTGTTCATTCGTCACAGCCTGGTGCAGCTGCGAACACCGGATGTCATGCGCGGTCGCGTCGCAGCAGTGAACATGATCTTCATCGGCGCATCGAACGAGCTCGGCGAGTTCGAGTCGGGTGTGGTCGCGCAGTGGCTCGGCGCGGTCCCGGCAGTGGTGTGCGGCGGTATCGCAACCTGCGTCGTCGTGCTGTTGTGGGCGTGGTGGTTTCCCGCGCTGCGAAAGATCGACCGGCTCGATGACACGGTCGCGACCTGAGCCGCGCGTTCAGGCCGCCTCGACCCAACGCCGGCTCGCTAGCCGAGCCGCTGTGTCGAGCGCAAAGCCGAGAAAGCCGATCAACAGCACCATCGCGATCAGCTCGGAGTACGCGAGCCGATCGCGTGTATCCAGGATCGCGTAGCCGAGTCCGGCGCTCACGCCGAGCATCTCGCACGGCACGAGCACGATCCACAACACACCGATCGCGAGCCGCACTCCCGTGAGCACGTGACCCAAGATGCCCGGCAGCACGATGTGACGCAGCAGCTGGGAGCGGCTGGCGGACATGCTGTGGCCGAGCTCGAGCCAATTCGGATCGAGCTGCCGCACGCCGGCGGCCGTGTTGAGCAGAATCGGCCAGACCGCCGCAAACGCGAGCAAGAAGTAGATCGGCCGGTCGCCGATGCCGAACGCCATCACCGCGATCGGCATCCACGACAGCGGCGAGATCATGCGTAAGAACTGAAACGCGATGCCGGTCGCACTCGCGATCGTGAACGAGCTGCCGACGGCGACGCCGATCGGAACTCCGATCGACACTGCCAGCCCCAAGCCGATCAGCACCCGCTTCAAGCTGACGAGCGTGTGTCGCAACAGATCCGAGCTGCCCAGAATCTCGAACAAGCTGGCGAACGCGGCTTCGGGAGTGAAACGCCGGCCCAATGAAAACTCGTCGCCGCCGCGCGTCGCGAGCCACCACAGCCCTAGCAAGACGACGAGTCCGCTCAGACCCAAGCCGACCTGGGAGGTGCGGCGGTGCTCGTTCAGCTTGCCGCTGGCAGCTGCAACGTCCATTCAGCTCCCCACAACTTCCGTGCGCGTGAGGTTCTCTGGATAGCCGAACGCAGCGAGGCCGCCACTGGCTGCGAGCGCCTTCTTGACGAACCGGTCGTCGACGAGCTCCTTTGCGGCTTGTTTCGGATCGAGTTTCGTCAGGAAGCTCGCATCACCCTCGACCGCAGTTTGCTTCAGCCGCCGGATCAGCTCTTCGGTGTAGCTCGGGTAGGGGTACGGCTTAAAGTCGATCCGCTGCGCGTCCCAGTCGTCGTGTAGCCGCGCGCCGCTCGCCTTGTAGGCAGTCCAGTCCGCGCTCGTCGGCGAGAGCACGCGCTTCAACACGTCGACCGGATGCGGCGTGTACTTGTGGGCGTCGTCTTTCGAGAGCAGCACTGCGGCTTCGTTGCGGTTCTGGCGCGTCCAGAGCTGCGCCTTCACGATCGCGTTCACGACGTGCTGCGACCAATCGGCACGCTGCGTCAAGTCGCGCTCGTGCATGAACACGACGCAGCACGCGTGGTCCTTCCAGACGTCGCCCGTGAAGCGCAGGATCTTGCCGACTTTGAGCGACTCCGCGAGCGCGTTGAACGGCTCGGCCACGATGTAGCCCGCGATGCGGTTCGACGCGAGCGCAGGCGGCATGTCGGGCGGCGGCATCACGACCAGCTTCACTTGCTTCGGACCGATGCTGTCACCTTTCGTCAAGGCTTCGAGGCCGTGGCTACGCAACAGGTGCTGGAGCACCACGTTGTGAATCGAGTTCCAGAACGGCACCGCGACGGTCTTGCCGCCGAGTTGTGTCAGATCACCGATGCTCGGAGCGACCGTGAGCGCCGAACCGTTCACGTGATTCCACGCGACGACCTTGGCCGGCACGCGTCCGCTGAAGCGAGACCAGACGGTCATCGGCGACAGGAGGTGCACTACGTTCACTTGTCCCGCGATAAACGCCTCGACCAGCTGCGCCCAACTCCGGAACATACGCGGGGCCTCGGCTTCGACGCCTTCGGCTTGAAAGAGCCCGCGACCGTGAGCGACGAGCAGCGGGGCGGCATCCGTGATCGGCAAGTACCCGATGCGCACCGGCGCGTTCGGCTCCGACTGCGCGCGCGCTTCGAATGCTTTCAGCAGCGGCAAGCTGCTGGATACGCCGAGCAACGCAGCCAGTTTCAACATCTCTCGGCGCGAGTGGTCTAACGAGTCGTCACACATGCAGGTTCTCCACGGGGCGTCTCGACAGGGGGAGACGCGATCAGTCGGTTGCGCCCGGCGCAGGCCAGCGCCTCGACGATGGGAAGGCGTTGCGCTTCGAGCTCACGCAGACGTTCGGCGCGCGGTTCTGGAACGGCTACTTCGAAACGCTCGAGAATCGTCGCCGGCTCGCCGCCGAGCACCAAGATGCGGTCGCTGAGCAAGAGCGCTTCGTCGATCGAGTGGGTGACGAGCAACGTCGCCGTCGCGTGTGCGCGGACGATCCGCCGCAGGAGTGCGTGCAATTGCGCGCGCGTGATTTCGTCGAGCGCGCTGAACGGCTCGTCGAGCAGCAACACTTCGGGCCGGCGCACGAGGCAGCGCGCGAGTGCAGCGCGTTGCGCCATGCCGCCGGAGAGCTCGCGCGGCCGGAGGGAACGCGCATCTGCGAGGCCGACTTCGGCGAGTGCTTCGCGTGCGCGCTCGCGTCGGTCACTGCGTCCGACTGCGGGCTTTTCAAACTGCAAGCCGAGCGCAACGTTGTCTTCGACGTTCAACCACGGCAGAAGCGCCGGCGACTGAAACGCCAGCGCGATCTTGCGCGACGGCCCGGCGAGCGGCGCTGCATCCAGCTCCACGCGGCCCGCAGAAGCGGTGCGAAGGCCCGCGAGCACGCGAAGCAGGCTGGATTTTCCTGCCCCGCTCGGCCCGAGCAGGCTCACGACTTCGGATGCGCGGAGCTCGAGATCGACCTTCGCGAAGATCTTGCGCCGCTTGCCGGCCTGCGTCAGTTCCAGCTCGAGCCCTTGCGCAGTCAGCACGCCGCCCGCGCTCATGCCTCGCCGCCGTTAGCCGCGAGCTCGGTCTTCAGCTGAACGAGACTCGGCGTGACGATCGGTACGAACGCGGCCTCACGCCAGCGCCTCGCAAAACCGTTCTCGCCCGTGCTCAAGTAAGCTTTGCCTCCGCTCGCTTGCAGCTCTAGGAGCACTGCCTCGCTCGCGATTTCGGCGAGCTCGATCCGCAACGCGAACAATGGACGCGGCGCGGTCACGAACTCGCCAGACTCGACGCCGCGCCCGAGTTGATGCCAAGCCGTGTGCAAGCGGTCCGTTAGACTCAGCACGCACGGATCGAGCACCGCCCGTGCGCTGTCCTGCAGCGATTGGCTGCGCCGCAACGCTGCGAGCGCGAGCCCATACGACAAGCCGCACTGCAGCCCGAGAAACGCGGGCCGCACTTCGCGCAGGAACGTTTGCGCGTCGGCGTGGACTCGCCATTCGCTTCCTAGTTCGACCGCTTCGAGGCGGAGAGCAGCTGTGTTGCTTCCGCGCAACGCGATCAAGTCCAGATCGTCGCTCCGCGTCAGCCCGCGACTCTCGTGCGGCACCGCAAAGATGCTCGGCTTGCCACCAGGATGTGCGACCGCACACGCGACGACGAAGCCCGCTTTGCGCAGGTTCGTGACCCACGGCAGCTTTCCCGAAAGCGAATGGCCAGCCGCTGAAGGCTGCGCGCTGATCTGGAGCTGCTCGAGCCCGGACAAGAACTTGATCGCGTTCGAGAGTCCCGTCGCCCCGGCAGCCTCGCCGGCAAGCAGCGCCGGCAGCAAACGGTCGCCGAGCGCACGATTGTCCGACTGCAGCAAATATTCGATGAACGCGCGCTGCCCCCAGCATACGAACGCGGCCGTCAGCGAGTGCGTCGCAATCTCGGCGATCGCCTGCATCGCAGACACGACGCTACCACCGCTGCCGCCGAGCCTCTCGCTCACGCCGACACGGTACACGCCCGCCGCCGCCAGCCGCGGAAGCACCTGCTCTGCGAGCTCGGTACTCGTGTCGAGCAGGTGCGCGTGTTCATCCAGCCAGTCTCGGAGCGAACGTTCGAGCATCGGGAACCTCGGACTCGGAGTCCCTCAACCACGCGGTTCGAAGCGGTACGCCTCGAGCTCACGATTGAGCGGCGGCTGCGCGAAGTTGTTTGCGAAGTTGCACAAGCTCGCAAGGCTCACGCCAAGGATCACTTCGAGCGCTTGGGCGTTCGAGAATCCCGCAGCTTGGAATGCGGAAAGCTGTGTCTCTTCCACGCGCCCGCGTGTCGCGATGACCGCTTCGGTGAATCGCGCGATCGCGTTCAATCGCGCATCCTCGAGCAAGCCGGCTTCGCGTGTGGCCGTGACCAAGTCTGGCGAGAGTTTTGCTTTGTTCAGCGCGAGTGCGGTGTGCCCGGCAACGCAGAAAGTGCAGCCGTGCACGCGCGCAGCGACGATTTGCACGATCTCTCGCTCGGCAAGGCTGAGTGAAGACTTCGCGTTGAGCCCCGAAAGCGTGACGTATGCTTCGAGTGCAGCCGGTGCATGGGCCAGTGTGCCTAGCAGATTCGATAGGTATCCCGAGCCCTTCACGGCTGCGGCCAACAGCGGCTGCGCAGCTGCTGGGGCAGTCTCGATCGTGTGTAGAGGCAATCTCGGCATCGGTCGTCTCCCCGGCGGCGCGGCATGGCATGGCGCCGGCGCTCGCAGGAACGACTCTGGGCTCTGCCCGGCTCACTCACCAGGTTCATCGGTCGCTAAAAACTGCTCGTTAGTCTCCATGTCGAATCTTTCTCCCGAGCTCTTTCAGTGGTTGCTTCAAGCTCTCGAGCTCGAAGCGTCGATCTTTCACGTCGGCCAGTACTGC
>DASRXR010000085.1:0-3819 GCA_035687405.1 Polyangiales bacterium | reverse complement strand
AACCCTGCATCGCGCCTCCCAGGGGCGACCAGAGCGATCGACCGTGATCGACTGCGTAGCTCGTAAGGCCGTCGAACGCTGCGCCGCGCAGCGCGTACGCGGGCTCGATCGTATACCCCTGCTCGCACGAACCGCGGCTCGGGCAGCGGACCGTGCCGAGTACGCCGATCTCGCGCAGCTCGACTTCGAACGAACCGCTTCGAATCGGAATCATGACCTTGCAAGACGGCTGCCCGGAAGCCGGCGTCTTCGCCACGACCGAGAGAAACCCACTGTCGGGCTCGGTGCTCTTCCAGAGCAACTCGATTCCGTGCAACGTATCGGACAACGTGAGCATCGCGAACGAGTCCGCGTAGTCCGCGCGCGCCCGGCGGTTGCCGCTGTATGCTGCCCGCTCCGAGAGCAACAAGTCGTATTGGCCATCGCAGGCGAGCTCGCGGTCGGGGGGTGCATCGGCTCGCTTCGGCGAAGTGGGACCATCTCGCCCGAGCACGACGGCAATGCTGCGCGACTTGCGCGTCAATCTCGGGATCGTGCAGCTCGGTCCCAGTTCGACTGGCTCACCGAGATCGCTGGTCTCAACCCGACTGTCAGACGTCAGTGGATCGAGACATCGGGCACGCTGATCGCATGCTTTCGGATGATCCGCTAACGAGCAATCGAGCCAGAACGGCTTGCAACACACGACATTCGTCTTCCAAAACGCGCCCGGCCACTTCGACAGTTCCCACTCCGTGCCACGCGCCTCGACCGTGTAACTGTTCCAGCCTTCCGTACTCACCTCGAGCGTGCGCTCGGTCGGCGCACGCCAGCGCCACGTGATCGCGGCGTGGCCCGGTTCGAGTTGCAGCCCCGGCGCGAGCACTTGACTCTCCGTCTGATTGTCGATGCGCACGAGCAATAGCCGTTGCGCGAAAACGAGCGCAAACATCAGTAGCAACGCGGGTAAGACGCCCCGCGTCGCCGCACGAAGGACTGAACTAAACCGTGCGAGCGGCTGCTCTTGCACGATCAGCCCCACCAACAGATTGATCGCGCCGTACCACGCCGCGATGTCATCGGACATCTCGCCTGCACTCCACGCCCAGAGCAGAAGAACCAGCGGAAGAAACGCAAACACGCGGACCCATCGCGTCACCTGAAACTGCGTGTCAGGCATCGCGTACGCGTCCGCGGCCACTCGTTCGCGGACTTCGCCATTGGCCCCGAGGAGCGTCGCGGAGAGCCGTAGTTTTCGCACAGCGAACGTCTGCGCCGAGATACCGATGTCGGGCGCGGCGAGCGAAAACGCGAGATCCAACCGCTCCCTGTGATCTCCGGACACACTGGGCTGGACGGGTACGACCGACCACTCGCCGCCGAAGATGCGCCTTCGAACCTCGAGTCGATGCACCAACTCGCCCGCGTTGAGTTGCGCGATTTCTGCGCGAAGCTCCACCCGCCGATCGGCGCGCACGATCTGCCACGCGGCCCCTCCAGGGTCTGCGTGACCAACGAACGCATCGATCCAGCGCAATCGAAGCTGCACTTACAAGTCTCCCTGCACGGTTGGCGTCCTGCACGCTCCGACCTTTTCGTCCGAACGAATGCAGAGCGGTTGCGTAGAGTCGGCTCCCGCGTCGCGAAGGCCGCCGTCGACGACCGCCAGCGCGTCCGAGTTCTGGCAATCGGACTCATCGAGACAGCTGCGGACGCACTGCCCCGACGCACAGCGACCGAAGAGCATCGTTTGGTCGTCTAAGACGCAGCTCTTGCCTTCCGAGCCCGGACTGCCGCACTCGTCGACAAACACGCGACTGTCCGGCACGTCGTTCAACGCGAGTCGTTCGAGTGGCGTTGCGGCGATCAAGAGGACGTCGCTGAAGATCCAGCACCCGAACCGAAGTTCGAGAGGTGAACGCGTCGGGCGAGGAACGACGTCTCTCACGTCGCGCAGGTCGAGCATCGATGGCACCGGCTTCGACCACCACTGTCTCAGTACGCACTCGTTGAAGTTAGTGATGCGACCACGGTCGAACGTCGGCGCACATCCGAAGAGGCTGCAGACCGCGATCGAAGCGCGCTTCGGTGGCTCCCAAGCGAAACGCGCGAAGGCAGCCTCTTTGGAATCGATGCGATGCAACTGCACCGCGTTGGCAGCAAACCCGCGCACGAGTAAGAGGCGCGTCGTGGCGTCATCCTGCTCGTGCGGAGCTGCGCAGTAAGGCGCGGGTGGATCGCGAACGCACGCGCGCTCGGCGGGACGCGGTAGGCATTCGAGCCCGTTCGGGCACTTGTGACCGCCGTCGCATGGGATGACGTCGTCCATCATCCCCGAGCTGGCGTCGCAGAGAGCCTTAGGTTCGTCACACGCGACTAGCGCTGACAGGAGCGCAAGTGTCGCGAAGGTCCACACACTCGTATTCGTAGTCGTAGTCGTATTCCCGAGGAAGAGCGCAATCGGTGACGTCTGATACGTCGAGAGCGACCGACTCACGCACACGAACTATCGAAGACGGTCGCAGTCAGCAATGACTTGGATCACAGCCCACGTCGAAGAACACGACCGCGCGTGAACCCAGGTCGCGACGCATGCAGCGCGCCATGGCCCCTCTAATCAGTATCGCTCGAGGCGAAGCTCAACGTGATTCCTAACGCACTTTGTGACCTCGTCCTTTTTACCACTCGATCGCTCCAACGCCTTCATGGCGGCGTGCGCCGCCGCGACTCTCGGCTGATCGTGCTCCGCGAGTTGCTCGAGCGAGTGGTCTAGCGGCAGTTGCTAGGTGAAGTCGGTAAGCGCGACGCGAAGTACTGGCTCACCGCGATCCAGGTTCGCCGATCGCTCGCCGCCATCAGCGGCAGCAGGCGCATCGCTCCACTCTCGACGTCGCGCGTCTGACGAACTAGCAACTCGCAATCCCCGTGCGCACTCGACGACCGCGATAAGCATTCCAGTAGAGCGATCGGTACGCTGCCGAGTGGTCGATGCACCGAGTTCGCGTGTGCATGCGGCTTTTTCGTTCGCGTTGCGCGCGAAGCGCTAGCCACACGGGGAAACTTCGATGATTCGGCTTCGCGCGAGGTCTCGGAATCACTCTGTCGCACGAGAGATTGGCCGACAGAAAACCGGATGACCCCGCACCTAAGTACTGAGAATCACGTGGCTCCGGAAGCTGGACTCGAACCAACGACCAATCGGTTAACAGCCGATCGCTCTACCAACTGAGCTATTCCGGAATGGGGTGCGCAGACTACCTCGGGCTTCCTTGCTGTCAAGAGTGCGGGGACCGCTTCGAAACACGAAAACGCGCCCCGTTCCACCGCCCGACCGCCACGCCCTCGCACGCTTTTGCCCCTCCCCTCGCCCGAAGACATGCAGTACAACCCGCGGCTCGAGGAGCTTCATGGCGGACACACGCAGTTCTGATCTCGACAAACCACTCGTCGGCATCCTTACCGGGAGCCCGAACGATCTCGGGGTCGTCGAAAAAGCCCAAGAGACACTTCAAGCACTCGGCATCAAGAGCGAGCTCGTCGTTCTCAGCGCGCACCGCACGCCGGAACGCGTGACCGAATACATCAAAGCCGCACCGAAACGGGGCGTCGAAGTGTTCATCGCGTGCGCGGGCATGGCCGCTCACCTCGCCGGCGTCGTCGCCGCCCAAACACTGCTCCCCGTCATCGGCGTTCCACTGACGTCAGGCGGACTCGGCGGCCTCGACGCACTTCTCAGCACGGTGCAAATGCCGCCCGGCATTCCAGTCGCCACCGTGGCCGTCGACGGCGCTAAGAACGCCGCCTACTTCGCCGCGCGCATCCTAGCCGCCACACGGCCCG
>DASRXR010000084.1:0-2362 GCA_035687405.1 Polyangiales bacterium | reverse complement strand
TAGCTTTGCACGACCCTTCCTTCGGAGACCGCCATGACCGACCCGCGCATCGACCTCATCCAAAGCCGCATCCGCGACGTGCCCGACTTCCCGAAGCCGGGGATCATCTTCAAGGACATCACGCCCGTGCTCGCCGACGGCGCCGCGTTCGGCGCGTGCATCGACTTGATGGCGGAGAAGCAAGACAAGAACAGCTTCGACGTGATCGTCGCGATGGAGGCGCGCGGCTTCATCTTCGGCGCGGCGCTGGCGGCGAAGCTGGGGAAGGGCTTCGTGCCGGTGCGTAAGCCGGGGAAGCTGCCGTGGCAGACGCATCAGATGGAGTACGAGCTCGAGTACGGCACCGACAAGGTGGAGATGCACAAGGACGGCGTGCTGCCGAAGCAGCGCGTGCTGATCGTCGATGACCTGATCGCGACGGGCGGCACGGCGTGGGCGGCGTGCGAGCTGGTGAAGGCGCTTCGCGGCACCGTTGTCGGTGCGTGTTTTTTGATTGAGCTCAGCTTTTTGCCGGGGAGGGAGCGGATTGAGTCGGTGCCGGTGAGCTCGGTGATCGTTTATTGATTGGTAGTTGTAGTTGTCTGTCCCCGTAGCTCAGTTGGATAGAGCAGCGGCTTCCTAAGCCGTTGGTCGCAGGTTCGACTCCTGCCGGGGACGCTACTTTATCTGTTAAATTCGAGCGTTTGGCGCGGCGACCGGGCTACTCGTCGCTTCTCTCGATGCACGACGTTCTGTGCTCGCAGTCATCGCACTCTTCGTCGTCGTACTCATGGAAGTCTCCGTAGCAGTCGGGTCGCGATGCTGACTGCGCTACTTTCGCTAACAAGCCCATTCCTAGCGCCCAGGTTGCCAACTCACC
Organism: Polyangiales bacterium; assembly: GCA_035687405.1. Taxonomy (GTDB): domain Bacteria; phylum Myxococcota_A; class Polyangia; order Polyangiales; family JAFGIB01; genus JADGRF01. The sequence goes on along the minus strand of DASRXR010000084.1, from coordinate 1,503 downwards.
GATGCCAGCCTTCACGGCTGCACGGTTCCTTGCCGCTCGAAACGCGCGCGCTTCGTCCTGCAAACGCTTCAGCGCGGCCTCCGCAGCAGGCTTGTTTTCGATGACCACTTTGCCGTCGCGAAGCTGTGGCTCGATGTCGAAGTATATGTTTCGAGCAGTGACCCCTTGGAGCGTCACGTCTGCGGTCCGAAAGATTATGAACGGCATCTCGAGTTGATGAGCCGCAGACGCTTCTTGCAGTACATAGCTGGTCGCGAACGTCAGCGATGTGTCAGGTGTAGCCCGGTCACGCGCATCAAACCGGGCGGTCGCGACGCCAATCAGGCAATCACACTCGCGCAGTAAGGTCCGTACGGCGTCGTCCGGGGTCGCCGGCGCGGCATCGTTTCGCCCAACGGTCCGGCAGTCGAACCCAAAACGGTTGAGCGTGTTCGCGAATGCCTCGACCAGAAGCCTGTCACTTGGCCTAACGCTGCAGCTAAGAAAGCAGCGAACGCGCTGACTCTGACGATTTCTCTGGGTCACGACCGCTACCCAACCCTCTAGCTCGGGCCCGACGCCCGTTTCGCGTCCCGATTCACCGGGGGCGCACCGCCTCAGGGTGATTCGCCGATCGTCCAGTCCTCGCGGCCAAGCCCCCGAAGGGCGTCGTGGCCACGATCGCGTCAGGCTACCCAAGAGCGCGCGCCGCCTTGCCTTTGTCCGGGAAAGCCGTCCCCGCTGGACGGGGCGAAACAGCGGTAACCTTTGAGATCTTGCGCGCCACGCGATACCGTGTCGCCGATTCAAGAAGGTGGAGCATTCATGTCCGAGCCCCTGACCACCCTCGTTACTTTCGAAGGCGCGCAAGCGCTTGTAACGCGTTATGCGCAGCTCGATGCTGCGATGCAGCAAGTCGCGGCGCTCGACTTCTCGATGCTGCGGATGAAGCTGGTGCACGAGCAAGGTTGGACGGAGGATGCCTGCGATCAGGCTGAGGACCTCTACCGTAAGTTCCTGGCGCTGAGCCTCCGCTATCCCGACCGCAAGCTCTGCCCGAACGGCCCTACGGACGAGTTCTGGCACGCGCATATCCTCGACACCCGCAAGTACGCGGACGACTGCCAGGCGCTGTTCGGCAGCTTGCTGCATCATTATCCGTACTTCGGGTTGCGTGGCCCTGACGATCGCGCTGACCTCGAGCGTGCCTTTGCGGGCACCGTCGACCTATTCATCCGTCACTTCGGTGTCGATCCCACGGCAGGCGACAGCCACGCGCGGAGCTGCCGACCCCAGCGTTGTCCGTGACACAGCCTGTCGGGAACACGGCCTTTTTCGCCGATTCCGCAGACGACGACGAGCTCGAGCTGCGCAACGCAGTGTTCTGGGAAGCAATGCTGGACCACATCCGGAGGGATGGGTTCGCTCAGGCACCCCGACGCGTCTTGGACATCGGATGTCATCGAGGCGGATTGCTGGCGCGGATCGCCGACCTCTGGGGACCGGCTGAGCTGATTGGGATCG
>DASRXR010000083.1:0-5183 GCA_035687405.1 Polyangiales bacterium | reverse complement strand
ATCGATCTGATTCACCGCGTGCTCGGCCACGATCGCGAGGTCTACGGCGTCACGGCCCCGCTGCTCATGAAGGCTGACGGCAAGAAGATCGGCAAGACCGAACAAGGTGCGATTTGGCTCTCGGCCGATCGCACGAGCCCGTACGCGTTCTATCAGTATTGGATCAACGTCGAAGACACCGACGTGGTCTCGTTCTTGAAGTGGTTCACGTTCCTCGATGAGCCCGCGATCAGTGCACTCGCCGATGAACACGCGCGCGCGCCAGAGAACCGCGCTGCACATCGAGCACTCGCACGAGAGGTCACCCGGACGATCCACGGGGAGACGGAGCTCGCAAAGGTCGAAGCTGCGACGAAGGCGCTCTTCGAAGGCGACGTGCGAAGTTTGCCTGAGGACATGCTGCGCGACGTGTTCGCCGACGTACCGCACTCGCAGCACGACAAGAACCTCTTGTCCGGTGCAGGCGCGGCGCTCGTCGACGTGCTCGCGGAGACCCCGCTCGCAAGCAGCAAGCGCGAGGCGCGGCAATTCTTACAGGCGGGCGCCGTGCTCGTGAACGGAGCGAAGGCCGGCGTCGATTCACGCTTGTCGAGTGAACAGCTGTTGCACGGCCACACGATCCTACTGAAGCGCGGGAAAAAGCTCTGGCACGCGACGCAGTGGCGTTGAGCGCAGAGCACCTCACTGCCGCGCACAGCGGCAACTTCACGAAGTCTTAGATCGAGCGCCCGGCTTGCGCGTCTCTCTCTTTACACAAGGAGACGTGTTCGTCATGCGCAGTCGGTTCTGGCTTTGTTTACTCGTCTTTTCGGGATTTACCTCGTTTGGTTGCCCGGCCTCGGCGCACCCACCGCGCGCAGGAGCGCCCTACTCCATCGACATCGAGGACGAATACGGCACGCCACTCCGCACCTTCGAACACGGCGGTGAGTTGTTCGTGCTCGGCGGCTACGGCCAGCGCTACGTGGTCGTCCTGCGCAACCAAACTGGACGCCGCGTCGAGGCTGTCGTCACCGTAGACGGCCGCGATGTCGTGAGCGGCAGCACCGGCGACTTCGTGCGCGAACGTGGTTACGTGCTCGGACCGTATGCGACGCTGCGCATCGACGGGTTTCGTAAGAGCTACGAAGAAGTCGCGGCCTTTCGCTTCTCTACGCCGGAAGGCAGCTACTCCTCCCGGATGGGTACGCCGGAGAATGTAGGTGTGATCGGCGCAGCGTTTTTCCCCGAGCGCGTTCGGCGCGAGCCACGCCCACAACCGCAGCCGATGGCTGCTCCCTACCCCGAATACTCGCGCCGTCGCGACGCGGATCCGAGCAGCGCGTCTCCACAGCGTGGCGCCGCGTCGGGCGAGGCGGAACGTTCGGCGGACCGCGCGGAAGCGAAGTCGGCCGAGAGTCTCGGATCGGCAGCTGCAGCTCCGAGGGTCAACAATCTCGGAACGGAGTACGGTGAGACGCGCTCGAGCCATGTCGAAGAAGTTCGATTCGTGCGCGCGTCGTCCGACAAGCCCGCGTATGTGACCGTGCTTCGATACGACAACGCGACTGGCTTGGCCGCGCGAGGCATCGAAATCGAACCGCGTCGTTATAGCTACCGCGATCCGCAACCGAATCCGTTCCCGCGCAATCGCTTCGCACCGCCGCCTCCGTGATCCGGGCTGCGAGGATCCGAAAAGCTCAGTTCTTGCCCCGGGAGTGAGGTTTTGTTAGAGCCTTTGGACGGTGAGCTCACGCACGACCAGAGTGCCGGCGAACGGGTCTGCTCGCGGTGAACGCGCGATGCAGACCAAATCGCCCCTGATCACGACCGCGATGCCTGTTCGCGTCTTTCTCAGTGTCTGCGCAATCTGCGCGATCGACTGCGGGCCGACTGGAAACGACGCACACGTAGGTGCGCGCGCTCGGCCCGCAGCGCCACTCGAAACGGCTGCAAACGATCCTCACGCGCGTCCGAAAGCAAAACGAACGCGCGAGCTCGTGACCGGTGATGCGCTCGCAGGGACTCGCGCCTCGATGTTTCTGCCGCTGGTACCTTCGACGTTCGAAGGCTTCAAAGCGAAGACGCAACCGGAAGGCAAGGACATCGACCTCGGCGAAGGCGCAGCACTCTCGATCTTGAAGCGCGCGTACTTCAAGACGAGCACTGCTCTCGAGATCGAGATTGTGGACACGGAGCAAGCGAAACCGCTGCGCACGCTCTTCGAGAAGACGCGCGAGTTGGATCGCGACACCGATGCCGCGGTGATCAAGGCCGTCAAGGTCCAAGGCCACAAGGCGGTCGCGCAGTGGAACAGCACTTCGAAAGCTGCGCGCGTGACGGTGCTCGTCGACGGTCGCTACCTCGTGAACCTCAGCGTGCGGCCCACTGACGACATCGCGTCGAGCGTGAGCTTGGCGGAGAAGCTCGAGCTCTCCGAGCTGACGAAGTTAGCGGCGGACAACGAGATCGCCGCGCACTGAGTCCGGGCTCGCGCGGCTTACGCGTCTCTACGCGTCTCTACCAATGCCGCACGTGGCCTGCGACGCGGCCCGCGATCTCCGACAAGCCGCCGAAGTGGAAGAAGTGATCGGCGCCTGGGACCACTTCCAGAGTCGCATCGCGGCGCACTGAGAGCTTCTCCTCGAGCGCGGTCAGCGGCGCGAACTCGTCGTCGCTACCGACAACCACGAGCAAGTGGCCCGGGGCGGCTTCGAGATCGGCCGACTGCAGCATGCCTACCGGCGGCGCGAGCATGATCACGCCTTCGATCCGCTTGTCCTCACGGGCAGCGAGGAGCGCAGTCGCCGCGCCGAACGAGTAGCCCGCAGCGAACAGGCGCGCACCGGTCGCTTCGGCCTCGTCCGCGAGGGTCTGAAATGCGGCGAGGTAGTCGCTCACGGCCGACTCGAGGCTGTCCGTCTTCGAACCTTCGCTGCCTTCAGTCCCACGCCAGTTGAACGCGACGCCCGAGATCCCGATGCGCGCGAGACCTTCTGCGATGTCGACCACGACCGGGTTGTGAAACGTACCGCCGTACAACGGGTGCGGCGGCGCGATCACGGCCCTGCCGCCGCCAGCTGCAGGAAGCCGCCGCGCCTCGAGGCGCAGCGCAGAGCGTTCAGGAGTTGCCGGGACGACGACCTGCCACGGTTCCCACACCAGACTGATCATGCGCGAGACCCAGCGCGCTCGGCGGACAGCGGCGCACCCGCGGGAGCGGGGACGCGGACGAGAGCGTGATGCGCGAGCGCACCACCGACGTTCAACGGCAAAAGCAGTGTCATTGTCAGCAACGTATCCTGATCGAAATTGGGCAACAGTTTGAGCACGCACAAGAGCAGCGACAGCGCTGCGAGCGCGTAGAAAACGTAGCGCGCGAGCGTGAGCCCGCGCTTCGAGCCGAAGATAATCGCGATCCCGAGCGGCAACAGCAACAAGGTCAGCGGGTTCGCGAGGAACTGATTTTCGTTGCGGTACGTCACGAGGTGCTCGGTGAACTGCCACATCAAGAAGCCGGCAGTGCCCATGACGCCGAACAGAACTCCCCAGGCGACGTGCTGCAAGCCGAACACCACGCGGGCGAACAGACTACTCGAGCGCTTGAACCAGACCGCGCTCAGCCACAGCAATCCGCCCGCGACGCAGCCGAACAGCAAGGTGAAAGGCCACGTCCGCGCGGGGCGTTCGGGGACCGGCGGCCGGCGCGCCTCGAACACGGAGTAGCTCGCAAACGCGAGAGGGACGCGCTCCCCGGTCGGCTTCGTGTACTGCGTGCGTGCGACTGCAGCTTCGAGCTCGCCTGGCAAGAAGAGTTCGTTCCACTGCTTGAGCGGCTTCTCCATCATGTCGTTCATCCAGAACACGAGGGCGAAGTCGAGTAGCGGATCTTTTTGCGCGTGCCGCCGCGTGTGCTCGCGATAGGTCATCCGCGCCGGGCGATCGAGCGCCTTGAAAAACTGACCGTCGGTCGCCCGATCGATCAGATCGCGAAGGCGCGTCGAGCAGTTGTCTTTGTAATGGTCGTAGAGGTACTCGCGATTTTCAGGCAGCACCTGGAGCGCGAGCCCGTTCGCCATCGCGACCCGCTTTGCCACCGGCAAGTCGAGCTCCTGCACGTGCACGGAACGGTTCATGTCGATGTAGTGCGCAAAGGTCGCGCGCACGGGAGTCTCCGCGACCCAAAATGTCAGCTTGCCCTTCATGTAGTTCGGCAGCATTTCCATGCCGAAGCTGAACATGCCGAAGTTGTAGAGGCGGGCGAGGTGTTGGGCGCTGTCCTCGACGATGATGCCGTTGTGGCCGAAGTAGTTGTAGATGTCGCTACCCGGCCCGAACGTGACCAGCTTGATGACTAGGTCCTCGGGGCGCGAGTCCGACCAGGCCAGGCCGTCCTGTGCACTCGCTGAGGATGCACCAAGGCCACAGACGAGCAGGAGACCTGCGAGCGCGAGCCGAACTTTGGGTTTGGGCACGTTGTCGGCGTCGACCACGGAACTCTGTGTACCACAGCCGAAACAGGAACGCCGACCGACGAAATGGTCAGGAAGATCCAAAAAATCGGCCACGCGGCCTGCCTAAATCCGCGTTTGTCGGAGCACTAGGAAATGTGGGCCACGCGCGGTCCGCTGAGCTAAACTCGCCCCTCATTCGGATTGCGGCGCTCGGCCGACCGGACGCAACTGCTTCGCGAGCGCAAAGAAGTCGATATGACCGACGAACGCGGAAGGAAACGCGACACGCCCAACGGGGTATTTGGACCCAGTGGGCCGCCCGTAAAAAGCGCGGGCCCCGCGCCGCGCGGCGCGGGCTTGAGCGGTCACTTGCCGACGAACCCGCGGTTCGGGAACGACGACAAGCCGGGTTCGGCTCCGATCAGCATTCAGAACCAGCCGCGTCGTACGATTCACGATCCTCGGTCGCAAGACGCGTCACGCGGCGGTCCTTGGGAGGGCGGGCAAACGCCAGCTCAGCGGGCGGTGCCGCATGAATCACGCGAGCCGCGCGAGCAGCCACTGGCTGCACCGCGTAGTCCTCCGCCTCCCCGTCCGCCCGCTTCGCGCGTCGATGGTTTCGCAGCGACCCGGCCCGCTGAAGTCGTCGGTGGCCGCTCGCCGAGCATGGATCCAGGCGTGCGCGGCGCAACCAGTCGTGCGCCGAGTGCGAGTCCGGGATCGTCGCGGCCCAACGAGCGCGGGCCTGCG
>DASRXR010000082.1:0-4650 GCA_035687405.1 Polyangiales bacterium | reverse complement strand
GGCGGCCTCGCGCAGGTCATCACGCCCAGGCACGAAGCCGCGCCAAACACGAGCCAGCCGCTCTGCATCTTCGAAGCGATAGCGACGCGCATCGAGGTAGGCCACGCAGGCATGCGGTCCTTCGAACGCAAGCACGCGATGAGGCGTGTTGGCGGGCACGGCGATCGCGCTCGGTGTTTGCACTAAGCCGCGGATCTGGAGGTGACAGCGTCCCAGAAGCACGCTGTGGACCGGTGAGCAACGCTCGAAGAGGTGGACTCCAGCCGTCGGTGCAGAGGTCAGTGCCAGCTGACCGCTCAGAACCAGAACCGGCGGCCTCGCTGGGGCCTCCGCGGCGTCAGTCGACTTCGAGAAGACCGGCATGGCTGCGCCCATCCTCAGCGATCCGAGTACGCCGAGCAAGCACGTCTAAGCCCGCCGACGATGCCAACTCCAGGCAGCAGGTCCGTTCAAGCGCCGCCCTCGCACCGGGCCCAACATCGACGCTCACCCGCGCGAGAGGAAGCACAGGCATGCAGCAGAGTCAGCTCGAGATACGAGGGTTCAAGCCAGTTTTCACCGTCATCGGCGCGGTCTACACGCTGCTCGCGAGCTCCATGCTCGTGCGCGGGGTCGGTGTGTTGCGCGAGTTCGAAGTGCCTCCGGAGCTCGTGTCAGCGCCCGTGCTCGAAGACTTCTTCATGTTCTTCTACCAGGCGATGGCGCTCATCGGTGTGCTCACCGTGCTCTTCGGTCACGTCACCAAAGGCCGCAGCCGTCAGCTGCTGGTGGCCGGGATTTTTTGCGCGGCGAACAGCCTGATCGCGTTGCGAGACTTGGCCACTTCTGACAGCCCCTTCGGCAATCGACTGTACCGTGGTGAGGCCACGTTAGTCTTCGTATACATCGACGTAGCGCTCGCGGTCGCGTTCGGTGCGCTGGTCGTCCTCGGACTGCGCGTGTCGCGCTCGCCGAGCATCAAATGATGCAGGTGGCTGGGTCGACGTCGTCGTGCTCCAAGAGTGCGTTCGCCAAGACCTCGACCAAAGAAGCCTCGGGCGCTTTGGAGACGTCAGTCGCGCGGAGTACGGCGATGCCTGCGATGATCGGCGCGCCCGTGCTGCGCGAATACAACGCCACGTATTGGAGCGCGCTCGGTTCGACGTTTGCTCCGACGATGTGCGTCTGGATGGCGTAGGCCGCAGCTGGTTTCGACAGCCGTGGTGGGGGTGCCGATCGAAGCGATTGAGCGGCGTCCAGCTCCCTTTGCAGCCACCGCTCGACGTTCGACTGCAATCCTTCCAGCGCCGATGACTCCGGTAATGAACAAACCCACTCGGGTTTTCCGCCGCGAAGCGCGTAGAAATACGCTTCTTTTGCGTTCGTGTTTTCAACCAGGATCGCCAAGACGGTTTTCGCGCGAGCATCCGCGTCGTCGCACTCGACCAACCGACTGTGGATCGTCGCAGCACCTGCGCGGGCATCTTCCGGCAACACGATCGATCGCGGATGCGTGCCGCTGCGGTGTTGTTGCGCGTCGCGGAACAGGCGTTGATACCGGGCGGCAACGGCGGGGTTCAGATCGGGCCGGTATTCGGCAGCGCAATGCTGGCAAAACCCATAGAACGCATCATGGTCGCCCATCGCAGTCGCGGCGCGCGCACGAATCTCGTACAACGCACCGAGTGTGAGCCCACGCACGCCCCGCGCGTTTGCCTCGACCAGCAGGCTGTCGGCCAACTCGGCCGCGTCCGCACCGCGTTTGAGCGCGAGCAGTGCTTCCGCAACGGATTGGGCGATACGCCGGTAGCCGCTGATCTTGTTGTCTTGGCACAGCCGCATGTAGCCCCAGCCGACGTCGAGCGCTTCTTCCGCACGCCCGACACCCACGAGCGCTTGAACGTGCGCTGCCGCGACCAATGGCCAATCCCGATGCCGCAGCGGCTTCGCGAGTGCGAGTGCTGCCTCGATCTCCACGAGCGCGCCAGGTCCATCTCCTTGAAGCTGGCGATGGACACAACGGACGGTGCGAAATAGAGATTCCCAGCCCGGATAGTTCGGCACCAGGCGAACGAGCCGTTCGCTGAGCTGCTTGAGTGCGGCGACGTCTTCCGACAACCAAAAGGCGAGCAGCTCGGAGCGCATCGTAGTCCCTGGATATCGCTGCTGCTGTCCGTCCTGCAGCATTACGAGCTCGGCGGTGCGCTGTGCGGCTGCGGCCGCTTCGACGTCGCTCTGCATCAACGCGCACACCATATACACGCGTTGTGCGTTCAATCGCTGGCCCGGTTCGAACTCGAACGTCCGTACGCGCTCACCCGCGCTCGCGATACCCATACTCGCCTCGATCAACCCGAGCATGTACAACGAGCCGTGCCTCAATGACTTGTTGTACAACGCCCCGAGTCCCGCGCCGTCCGGCTCCTCCAACCGCGCGATGAATGCGGGCAAGGCTTCACGGACCTCGTCGTCGTGCCCCTGCGCGAGTGAACGCGTGAACTCGACGAATTGGTTGATTGCACCCACCGCGGGTGAGAGCGGCACGAACGGCGCGAGCGAGGGAATGCGATCGAGGATCGTAATGTCCGCGGACGTCGCTCCGACCCCGGCGAACATCGCGCAGCAGCGCGCGAGCTCCCGAATCGCCTCGATCGGCGAGAGCTTGGTTTGCTCGGATGCAGTGGCTTCGTAGCGCGCTTGCACACGCGTCAAGGCCTCGGTCAACCGCGCCATCGGCTCCAGAGCTTGATCGAGCGCGTTGTATTCCGCCAAGCCGCTATCTCGCATCAACTCATCGAGCGTGGCGGGTGCCGTACGCAGAAACCGCGGGACATCTCCGAGGAACTGACTTGCTCCGCACAGCTTCATCCGCAGCTCCACGCGTAGCGGTGCCGGCAGATTCAGAGACTCTGCGGCGACCGCCGCGCGTTCGAGCTGGTCGAGTAACCCCGGCACGTAGTCCGCAAGCGGATCCTTGGGCTCGTTCGGGTCCTTGATGAACTGCGCGAGCATCAAGCGAATCGCGGCCTCGGGCTGTCCGCTCTCCATCAGGTGATAGCTGCGGCGCGGGAGCGTGCCGATGTTCTCGAAGACGCGTGCCAAAAGAGCATGTGCGGTGATGCGCTCCGCTTGCGGCAGCGTGTTCGTCAAGACTGCGACCCACGTCGGATCACTCAGCCGGTAACGCTCGCCTTGCGGTTCGAGCACTTGTGCACGCACCAGCTGGTCGATCGCTCGGTAGGTGCGAGCTCGATCGCCGTGACTCGTGAGCTGGATATACGTGGCCGGACTCAACTCGCTCGGCTCGGTCAGCGCCAACACGCGCGCGAGCTCGATCGCATCGTCCTCGAGCAGGCGGATGCGCGATTCGAGCGCTGCGGCGAGGGAGGTTGGCAGATCTTGCTCGCGCAGTTGCTCCGGGAGAATGAAGCTACCCGCTTCGTAGCGTGCGACGCCTTGACTGACGAGATGGCTCACCAGCTGCATCGTCGCGCGGGGATTTCCGCGTGCGATCGCATGAACGCGTCGGGCAACGCCGAACACGTGTTTGACGTCACCGAACACGGCGCCAAGCAGCTGTTCGGTCTCGCTTTCGGTCAGCGGCGGCAGCTCGATGGATGTTGCGAGGGGCGTCAGAATGTCGAGTGCTGCGCTGCCCTCGCCACCTTCCAGCACACTCAGTGCCAAACAAAGCGGTCGCTTCGCTGCCCGTTGGCCGAATACGCCGAGCAAGCCCGCGGTCACTTCGTCGATCGAGTTTGCGTCATCTACCGCGATGAACAGTCGCAAGCCGCGTGCGACGCTCAGCCCGAAGTCGCGGAGCGCAGCCAGAAGTTGGGCCCGATCGGGAGGCGGCGGGGCGGGTTCTGCCCCTGCCAGCTCGGAGCCGATCACGTGCGCGAGGACGGCCGCGTGCAGACCGGCCGCCGCGCGTGCTGCTTGCGGTGCGAGCTCGAAGAGTTGCCGGCACAACGCGCGAGCGGCGCCGTACGTTCCGCGCTCCGCATCGGTCGCATCGATGCGTACCACCTGCAATCCGAGTAGCTTCGCTTCGAGCACGCATGCGTCGAGAAAGCGCGAACGCCCGCCCCCACTCTCGGCGCTTGCGATGAGAACGCCGCCACGGCCTTGCAAGGTCGAGACCAAACGGTCGCGGGCTTGGGCGAGTTGCCGATCGCGGCCGACTAAACTCGGAGTCGCGAGATACGCCGATGCGACCTCGCCTGATTCTTCGAATGGCAGTCCGGCGATCGAGCACAATCGCTCCATGACGATGCCGGCCGAACGAGGTCGCGCGTTGCGATTGATTTGGATCAACTCGATGACGAGCTCGCTCAATGCCGCGGGGATCTCCGGCACGAGCTGGACCGGCGTTGGAATCTGCCGCCGCCACAAATCACGCAGCTGGCCGATGTCGTGTGCCGGATAGGCGAGCTGTCCGGTGAGGGCCTGATAGGCGAGCGCGCCAAACGCAAACAGATCGGTGCGGCCGTCGAGACTCTGCAAGTTGAGCATCTCGGGCGCGATGAACGGTGGTGTTCCGACGATGCGCTTCGCGACACCCATCGGGACCATCGCCCCGAAGTCCAGCAGCTTTGCCCGTCCGTCCGCAGTGCAGTTCACGTTGCGGGGTGATATGTCGCAGTGGATAAAGCGCCGCGAATGCACGAT
>DASRXR010000081.1:0-10101 GCA_035687405.1 Polyangiales bacterium | reverse complement strand
AAACTTCGGGGTAGAACACGGGCTGTCCAACTGCGCGATGGTACGCCGCGGTCTCGAACACCATGCGGTAGCGGCCGGGCGTGAGCGCGCCTTCGGGCAAGAGGTCAGTCACGCGCCCATCTTGGTTCGTCACCCGCGCCGCGAGCGTACGCCACTGGTCGATCTCCAGCACTTCGAGTCGCACACCGAGGTTTTGCGCGGGCCGTCCGAGTGCGGTGTCGAGCACGTGAGATGTGATCGGGCTCATGCCGAGAGTTTCTCCAAGCGCAACTTCGTGATCTTTGCTTGTTCACCCGCCGCGATGCCGAGCTCCGTCGCAGCGTCGTTCGGAAGCCGGGCGCGCAAGAGCTCGAGCATCTCAGCGGCGGTCTTGCCTGTCGCACACACGATGAAGATGAAACCGAAGCGGGCGAGGTAGTCGCGATTACCGTCGCGGAGCGCTTCGAGCGTCGCTTGCTCTGCCTCGCCAGCCCCGGCTTGTTCGGACGCCGACCACGACGCCGTAGTCGCAAACTTGCGCTTCAACTCAGCCAGATCCGCGCCGATCTGCGGGTGGTGCGAAAACGCTTCGAGGTAGTCCTTCGTTTCGAGCTCGTGCCAGTCGCGATCGGCGAGCTCGAACAACGCGAGCGTACTCGCGAACGGGCGGTGCTCCAGCATGCGTTCGACCCAGCGCGTGCTCCCGCAGCATCGCAGCAATGCGTCGTGTGCTGCTGACGGCGGCAGGGCATTCAGCACTGCGTGTGGCTCACTCATCGCGCGCACCCCAAAACCGAAGCCGACTCACACCTCCGTCCGGAAAGATGTTGAGCCGGACGTGGGATGCGACGACGGGGGGCAAGTGTTCGAAGAAGTGCCGCGTGTGGGCGTTCAGCTTGGTCTCCGCGACGAGCGTGTGCCAACTCGGGCTGCGGATCAGATCGGTGATGCGCGCGCCTGGGGCGTCGATCACCTCGACCGAGCACCGGTCGGGGTAGTTACCTTTGAAGTGGTTCGTGTCGACCTCGACGACTTGCGCGCGACCGCGCGCGCCGAGCTGCAAGAGAATCCAGTCCTGGTTCGGGTGACGGCTGCGCCGCGTCTCCCAACCGCCGCCCATGTTCACCGCGCGGCCGGGGAGCAGCAGGTTGTTCATCGGACCGAAGCGCGCATCGGAGCAAGCGAGCACGCCGCCGCCGTTGCGCAGTGCCGCGAGATCGACTGCATTCGCAGCGACGTGTCGGCCCGCTTCGTCGTCGATGTCTTGCTTCGACCAATCGGCGGTGACGCGGCCGTAAGCGCGAAAACGCGCGACGCCCCCGTCCGGAAAGATGTTGAGCCGCAAGTGCGTGCAGACTCCGACGTCGTTCGCGTGAAACAAGTTTTGCGAGTCGGGCCGTAGCGGCACTTGGCTCAGCACTTCGGTCCAACGCGCGGCCTGCAGGGTCTCGAGGCTGCTGTTGAGCGGTGCGCGAACACCTTCCACCGATACGAACTGCGGGTGATTGCCGTCGAAGAAGTGTGTGTCGACGTCGAGGCCGAGCACGGTGCCTGCAGCTCCCAGCTGCAAGACGCACCAGTCGTAGCCCTCGGTGCGCTTGCGGCGGCTCTCCCAGCCGTCCATCCATTTGCCGCGCTCGGTGAACTTGTCGGCGATGAAGACCCCGCGGCCGGGCAGGATCAAGTTCTCGATGCCGGCAAAGAAGTCGTCGCTGGTGCCGAGCGCTTTTCCGCCCAGGTCGGCAGCGGCGAGGTCGACGAGCCCGGTGAAGCTAGCGGCGGCAGTCTCGTGCATCTGTGGCTCCATGTCGCTCGCACACGCGAGCGTGGCAGGAGAGCAGAATACCTACCAAGCTGCGCTCTGAGCAACGCCGAGGGATGTGACAGCGCCGAGGGATGGCAGCGCCCGAATCAGCGGCTCAGAACTCGAACTGGCCGAACGAGCCGAGGTCTTTGCAAGCTTGGACCACGCGGGCGGTCATGCCCTTCTCGCCCAGGTATTGCCAGTTACGCGGGTCGATATATTTCTTGTTCGGCTTGTCCGCGCCCTCGGGATTGCCGAGTTGCGACCGCAGGTACAGGTTCTTCTCGTCCATGTACTGCTTGATCGGCTGCAGGTACGCCCACTGCGTATCGGTGTCGACGTTCATCTTCACGACGCCGTACGAGACCGCCTCTTTGATCTCCGCTTGCGTCGAGCCCGATCCGCCGTGGAACACGAAGTAGACGGGCTTGTCTTTCGTCGAGCGCTCTTTCTTGATGAACACCTGACTGTTGTCGAGAATCGGCGGTGTCAGCTTCACGTTGCCGGGTGCATATACGCCGTGCGTATTGCCGAACGAGGCCGCGACCGTGAAGTTGCCGACGCTCGCAAGCGCGTCGTACGCCGCGAGCACGTCCTCCGGCTGGGTGTAGAGCTTGGAGTTGTCGATGCCCGAGTTGTCGACGCCGTCTTCTTCGCCGCCGGTGACACCCAGCTCGATCTCGAGCGTCATGTCCAAGCGCGACATGCGCTTCAAGTACGTCCGACAGATCTCGAGGTTCTCCGCGAGCGGTTCCTCCGAGAGATCGAGCATGTGCGAGCTGAAGAGCGGCTTGCCGGTCTGTGCGTGATACTTTTCGCCGGCATCGAGCAGGCCGTCGACCCAGGGTAAGAGCTTCTTTGCGCAGTGGTCGGTGTGCAGGACGACCGGCACGCCGTAGGCCTCGGCCATCAAGTGCACGTGATGCGCGCCCGCGATCGAGCCGCTGATCGACGCCAGGTGCGCGCCGTTGTCCACGGACTTGCCGGCGTTGAACTGGCCGCCGCCGTGCGAGTACTGGACGATCACCGGTGCCTGCGCCGCCTTGGCTGCAGCGAGCACCGCGTTGGCTGAAGAGCTACCGATGACGTTGACTGCGGGCAGTGCACATTGTGCGCTCTGACAGTAGTCGAACAACTCACGCAGCGCAGTGCCAGTGACTACGCCGGGTTTGAGTTTGAGCTTGGCCATGTGTGCCTTCTTTCAACAGGTGCAGCGGGCTTCGTGCAACGAGCTTCGTGCGATGATCGAGCGAATCTTGGCTGTATCTGATTCAGGGCGGGATACCAAGGGTCAATCTGCAGGCCCCGGCGAAGTTTCTGTGGCGACCGATTCTTGTTCCAGCCGTGCGCAGACCTCGAAACCCCGTCGCAACAAAAACGTGCGGATTTTCGGGTGGTTAGTAACGGTTGTGTCAGATCAAAACTCGCGCTCCGCGAAGTTGCAGAGCGTGTCGAAGTAGTGGCCGCGGTCCTCGATGAAGTAGCTGCCCGTGATACCTGAAACGAGGCGCGGCACCGAGTACTTCATGCCGGAGATGCTCGCGCCTCCGAACCCGAGGCTGAGCAAACCGCCGAACGTGTAGTTGTAGAGGTACTTGAGGTACGGCGCGCTGCCGGGGGTGCGCTCGGTGAACTCGAAGTGCGGGCCGAGGTAGGGGTGCCGCGCGAGCTCTTCGTTTTGCTCTTCGGCCGCCGGGGTGTAGCGATCCGCCCAGCGCGCGATCTGCGACTCGATCGCTTTCAGCTCGGGCCGCGCGCTCAGATCCGTGACGAAGCCGGTGCCGACGATCACGAAGTCGTACTCGAGCGTGCCGGCTTTCGTGCCGATCAGCACTTTGCCGTCTTTGGTTGCGACGCTCGTCCAACCCGTCCCGGCCTTGATCTCGAAGCCTGCGTGCGAGGTCGCGCGCTTGTACGTGTCGGTCGGGGGCAGCTGGCCCATGCGCAAGATCTGCGAGATGAAGCGCCACTTGTCGGGATCGGGCAAATCGCCCATGTGACGTAAGAATCCGACGAACTCCGCCCAGCGATACGAGTTCACGTTCACGAGGCTCTGGCGCCGGAAGAACATGTGAACGGTGCTCGCACCGTGGTCGAGCGCGGTCGAGGCGTTGTCGAACGCGGATGCGCCGGCACCAAGCACCGCGATGCGTTTGCCTTTGAGCGCGTCGAAGTCGATGTCCCAGCGCGTGTGGGCGTAGAGCGACGTCGGCAGGTTTTCGCTGATCATGCGCGGCACTTGCCACACGCCCGAGCCATCGATTCCGGTTGCGAGCACCACGCGCCGCGCCCACAGGGTTTGCGAACCGTTCGGGCCCGTCGTCGGCACCTTGAATGCGTGTTCGCCCTCGTCCCAACTCACTGCGCCGACCGCGGTATCGGGCTGCACGGGAATGCCGAGCGCCTTGCGATACCACGCGAGGTACTCGGCCCAAGCCTCTTTCGGGATCAACCCGAGCGTCTCCCAGCTGCCGTCGCCGTGTTGCGCTTCGTACCAGGCGCGCGGTGTGAGGTTCGGAATGCCGAGGTCCGGGCCGGTCAAGTACTTCGGCGTTCGGAGCGTCTTCATGCGCGCGAAGTTCAGCCAGGGTCCCGCGCGATCGAGCGGGTTTTGATCGACGATCAACAAGTTCTTCACGCGTTCGCGCATCAAGCCGAACGCACAGGCGAGGCCGCTCTGGCCGCCACCGACGATCAACGCGTCGTAGACGTGTGAGCCGCCGCCAGTCTTGCGCGGCGTGAGCCACTCCCGCTGCGGGTAATTGAGCAGCGCCAAGTCGCGGTGAACGCGCTCGGCGAGCGCTTCGAGGCCGAGCTTTGCGACCGGCTCGGGCGAGCCGCTGGGAGCGGCAGCCGCGACTTCCGCTTCGACAGGCTCAGTTTCTTCCCGGTCTTCCGAAGGATTTTCGAGCAACCGAAGTAACCGCACGTCATCGACCGCGCGCATGTGCGGCACCTGCTTTCCCGCGCGAAGCGCGATCAACTCCGCCACGATGCTGACTGCAATTTCTGCCGGTGATTGCGCGCCGATGTCCAATCCGACCGGTGCAAACACGCGACTCAAGTCCTGAGGGCCGCGCCGCGCGCTGATGCGCTGCAGGAGCCGAAATACTTTGCGCTTACTGCCGACGAGCCCGATGTACGCCGACGATTGCTGCAGCGCGAGCGCGAGGAGTTCCTCGTCGAGATGGTGGTCGTGCGTGACGATCAGCACGTAGTCGCGGTCGCCGAGCCGGTTTCGCTTCAGCATGCTCGAAGCATCGCGCTGGGTGAGCTCGCAGCCGGGAAACCGCTCCGGAGTCACGAGTTCCTCGCGATCATCGACCACGTGCACCGCAAACCCCACGCTGCGCGCGAGCGCTGCCGTCGGCACCGCGATGTGCCCCGCCCCGAACAGCACGAGGCGCGGAACTGCTTCGATCGGTTCTACGAACACTTCCATTCGGCCTCCGCAGCACATTCCCAAGTCATGACCGAGGTCGCGAACCAAGACTTGGGATTGTCCAGTTCGCAGGACGTCTTCGAGCGCAGCCACCACGACCTGTTCGATCGCTCCGCCCCCGACTGTACCGACGAGACGCCCCTCCGGCGTGAGGAGCAAACGCGCGCCCGGTTGCTGCGGCGTCGAGCCGGACGCGCGCACCACCGTCGCGAGCGCACCTCGCTGACCGCTGGCGAGCATCTGGAGCACGGCTTCGGCCACATCTCGCACCTTCCTACTTTACCTCAATCGCACGCGCTTCCGCGAAGCAACGGATTCGCTGCCGTTCGGGATCCCGCGTGTTTCGAGCGGGTTGATAGCGAGCGCACGCCTGTGTCTCGGTGCCTGCCCTCGCTATACTCCCCGGATGACCGTGCGTTTCGTTTTGAACGGGAAAGCTGTCGAGATCGAGCACGTCGATCCGCACGTCACGCTCCTGCAGTGGCTGCGCGAGAGCGGCCTGACCGGCACGAAGGAGGGCTGTGCGGAAGGTGAGTGCGGCGCCTGTGCAGTCGCGCTCAAGTCTGCAGACGCGCACGGCAATCCTTGCTACACGCCGATCAACAGCTGCCTCGTCGCATTGCCTTCGATGCACGGCGAAGAGCTGGTGAGTGTCGAAGGCGTCGCCGCTCCGAGCGGCGAGCTCCATCCCGTCCAGCGCGGCATGGTCGAGCGCGCAGGCTCGCAGTGTGGCTACTGCACGCCCGGCTTCGTCGTGAGCTTGTTTTGCGAATACTACCGGCCGGGTCGCGATGGCTACGATCCGGAATCGATCTCGGGGAACTTGTGTCGCTGTACCGGCTATCGGCCGATCGCGGATGTGGCCCGCGCGCTGCCGAAACCCGAGCCGACCGATCCGGTGCTCGTGCAGCTGAGCAAACCGCGCGCGCCGAAGGCATCGCTCGAGTACGCAGCAGACGGTGGTGAGTTCGTGCGTCCGACGAGCTTGACCGGCCTGTTCGATGCGTGGGCCAAGCGGCCGAACGCAGTCTTACTCGGCGGCGGCACCGATCTCGTCGTGTACGCGAACCAGCGGTACGATCGGTTCGCGAGCCTGATCGCGCTCGACGCGGTGCCCGAGCTCCGGAGCTTCGAACACAGCCCGACCGAGATCACGCTCGGTTCAGGTCTTTCGCTGTCGCACGTCGAACAGCTGCTTCACGGCGCGGGTTTGCACGTGCCGCTGCTCGAGCAGCTGTGGCCGCTCTTTTCGTCACGGTTGATTCGCAATCGCGCGACGCTCGGCGGCAATCTCGGGACTGCATCGCCGATCGGCGACTCGCCGCCGGCGTTGCTCGCGCTGGATGCCGAGCTCAGTTTGGCGAGTGAAAGTGGCGTTCGCCGCCTTCCGCTGCGCGAGTTTTTCGTCGGCTATCGCAAGACTGCGCTCGGGGGTCGCGAACTGATCGCAGCGGTGCACATTCCGGTTCAATCGCCGCGCATTCAACGCTTCTACAAAGTCAGCAAGCGCGTGATGGACGACATCTCGACCGTCGCCGGCGCGTTTGCACTCGATTTGTCGGGCGAGCAGCGCGTCGAGCGCTTGCAGATCGCGTTCGGCGGTGTCGCTGCGACTCCGGTTCGGGCGCTCGCAGTCGAGCAGCTCGCGGTCGGCCGGACTTGGAACCAACAGACTTGCGAGCAGCTCGCGGCTGAGCTCGTGACGCTCGGTTCTCCGATGACCGATCACCGAGGCAGCGCGGAGTACCGGCGCGCGATGCTCGGCAAGTTGCTGCAGAAGTTCTTTGCGGAGACCTCTTCGCTCGCGGAGGCGGCACAATGACGACGCGACTCATCTCGCCCGAGCCGGCAAACCAAGTCGGCAACCCGACCAGCCACGAGTCGGCGCGCGGCCACGTCACCGGCTCGGCGAAGTACGTCGACGACCTGGCGATGACGATGGGCAAGTGCGCCCACGCCTGGCCCGTGACTGCGCCGCACATGCACGCGCGCGTGATGCGCATCGACGGCAACGCTGCGGTGAAAGCACCTGGTGTGCTCGCGCTGCTGACGGCGGCGGACGTCACTGGCGAAAACGACGTCGGCCCGGCGCGACACGACGAGCCGCTGTTCCCGAGCGAGGTGTGTTTCTATGGTCATCCGGTCGCGTGGGTGATCGCGGAGACCGAAACTCAAGCGCGGAAAGCAGCAGGCCTCGTCAATGTGCTCTACGAGCCTTTGCCTGCGATCGCGACGATCGAAGAAGCGATCGCGGCCGAAGCATTCTTGACCGAGCTCGAGGTCATGCGCCGCGGCAAGCCTGATGAAGCGCTCGCGAACGCGCCGCACCGGCTGCAGGGGGAGCTCTTCGTCGGGGGTCAGGAGCACTTCTATCTCGAGACGCAGGCTGCGCTCGCCTATCAGGACGAGAGCGATAGTATGTTCGTGCAGTCGTCCACGCAGCATCCCACCGAGACCCAGGAGATCGTCGGGCGCGTGCTCGGGTTGCCGAAGAATGAAGTCGTGGTGCAGTGCTTGCGGATGGGTGGGGCGTTCGGCGGCAAGGAGACGCAAGCCAATACCTGGGCGGCGGTGGCCGCACTGGCAGCACGCAAGCTGAAGCGGCCGGTGCGCGTGCGTTTGACGCGGCAGCAAGACATGACGATGACGGGCAAGCGCCATCCATTCTTGGCGCGGTTCGACGTCGGTTTTTCGAATACGGGCAAGCTGCTCGGGCTCAAGCTCGAGCTGTACAGCGATGGTGGCTACAGCTTGGATCTGAGCTCGCCGGTGCTGTTTCGCGCGATGTTTCACGCGGACAACTGCTACCTGTTGCCGCACGTCGAGATCCTCGGTCGCGCATGTCGCACGCATCACGTGTCGCACACGGCGTTTCGCGGCTTCGGCGGTCCGCAGGGTATGATCGCGATCGAAGACATCCTCGCGCGGATCGCGCTGCAGTTGCACTTGCCGCCGCACGTCGTGCGCGAGCGGAACTTCTACGTGCCGGGAGATACGACGCACTACGCGCAGCCTGTGAAGGACGCGGACCGCATCTCGCGCATTTGGAACGAGCTCAAGTCTTCGAGCGAGTTCGAGTCGCGCTGGCATCACGTCCAAGCCTGGAACGCCGATCAGCCGCACCGAAAGCGCGGACTCGCGATCACGCCGGTGAAGTTCGGAATCTCGTTCACGACTGCGTTCTACAATCAGGCCGGTGCACTCGTGCTGATCTACAAAGACGGCAGCGTGCAGGTGAACCACGGCGGCACCGAGATGGGGCAGGGCCTGCACACGAAGATGTTGCAGATCGCGGCGGATGCGCTCGGTTTACCGCTGTCGGACGTTCGCATCATGCCGACGCGAACCGACAAGGTGCCCAACACTTCGGCGACCGCGGCTTCGAGCGGCTCGGATTTGAACGGCGCGGCCGTGCGCAACGCGTGCGACACGTTGCGGCAGCGGTTGGCCGAAGTCGCGGCGCGTCACTTTCGAACCCATCCGGACGAGATCGAGTTCGCGTCGGGCCGAGTGTTCGCGTTTCACGCCCCGGCGGACAGTGTTCCGTTCGCGGAGATCGTGCAGCTTGCGTATTCGGATCGAGTTCCGCTGTTCTCCACCGGCTACTACCGAACGCCGAACATTCATTTCGATCGGCACACCGGTACGGGCAAACCGTTTCACTACTACGCGTATGGCGCTGCGGTGACTGAAGTCGAGGTCGATCGCTACACCGGCCAGTACGTGATCCGGCGCGTCGACATCCTGCACGACGTCGGCGATTCGATCTCACCGATGATCGATCGGGGGCAGGTCGAAGGTGGCTTCATTCAAGGCGTCGGTTGGCTCACGACCGAAGAACTGATCTGGAACTCGTCGGGTGCGCTCGCAACCGCAGGCGCGTCGACTTACAAGTTGCCGACGCTCGGTGAGTGTCCGGACGTGTTCAACGTGGGGCTGCTGACGCAGGCGGCCGAGCCGGGAGTCGTGCACGGCAGCAAGGCGGTGGGTGAGCCTCCGTTCATGCTGGCGTTCAGCGCCCGCGAGGCGTTGCGCGCTGCAGTTGCGGCGTTCGGCGGCAGTGCGGAGCTGGCGAGCCCTGCGACGCCGGAAGCCGTGTTCTGGGCGATCGAGCGCGGCACCACGCGTGCGACTCAGACGACGAGAAGCGCTGCGGAGTAGGGCGGCGGGCCGAATATCAGCCCGACGAGGCCTTCTTGAGGACGTGGAAGCCGGCTTCGGCCCGAAGCCGAGGCAACTCTTCCAGTGCGCGGTCGAGCTCGGCTGGAACTAGCTCGAGATAATTCGCGGCTTGCCAGTAGCCGCCGATCGGGAATGCACGTTGTGGAACACCGAGCCACGCGAGCGCTGTCACGATCCCGCGTACGACCGCCGAGTCAGTCAGCACTGCGACACGCAATTCGACGTCACGCACCGCATCTGCGAGCTCCTTGCGTTGCTTCGCGTTCGGTCCGCTGTTGTGTGACTCGACGATGACTCGCTGATCGCGACCCGATCTCTCGACCGACATCGTCACCCAGCGGTCCCATTCCTCGTCGGTCGGCGCATCGCCATACAGGACAGCGAGATACAGTCGGTCCTGTGCCCACATCGAGATCGTCATTCAACATCCCCCGTCGCGTGATCGCATTTGAGTCTTGCTGAGCGACTGCTCGAGAGTCAACGCGCCGCGATGCCGGCGATCCCACGATCGAAACGAACGATCGCGATCTGAAAGTCACACGACTACGCGCGCGTACACCACCCACCGGGTGCTGCAGCCATCAGCTGCAGGTTTTCGTGCTTGGGCCGCGGAGCCCGCGCGACCGGCCGGTCGAGGTGCTCACTTTTTTTTTCGGCACTCCCGGATGCGAATTCCAGCTTGTCGGAACCGTGT
>DASRXR010000080.1:0-3651 GCA_035687405.1 Polyangiales bacterium | reverse complement strand
ATCCCGACCTCGTACTAGCAGCGATCACTGACGTTGTGCGCGCCGTGCGCTAGGCGCTGCGCGTGCAAGCGCACAAGTTCACCACAAACAAGGTGGTTAGTCCTCGCGCTACCCCGTGTTGCGATGCCTTGGGCGACGATGGTACTCGTCCGGGCCTACCTCACGGGTCAGCAGTCCGGCGCCGCGCGATAGCTGCGATGAACCCAGACAGCACCTCGCCGCGTGCCGCGAGAACGGCGGCTGCGACGTTCGTGGGATCCTAGGCCTTACGGGACATCCGCAAACGATCGCGGTAGGCTGCGCGCATGCTCAAGCTGTACGGCTTTGCTCGAGTGAATAAAGGCGCGCGCGGCAACACTCGCGATTTGCGTGTGCTGTGGACGCTCGAAGAGATCGGACTGCCCTACGAGATCGTCGGGATGGACCACCCGAAGCACGATCTCGATTCACCTGCGTACCGCGCGCTTAACCCGTTTGGTCAGATTCCGGTGATCGACGACGACGGCGTCGTGGTCTCCGAGTCCGGCGCGATAGTGCTTTACCTTGCCCGCAAGAGCGGCAAGCTGATGCCCCACGATCTCGCGGGGGAGGCGCAGGTGCTTCGCTGGTCCGTCGCCGCGCTGAACACCATCGAGCTACCGCTGCTATCGCTATGGTTTGTTAACTTGAGCGGAGGAAAGGACACCAAGCCGAGCGCGGCGTTGCATGACTGGGCCGAGATGCGCTTGGAGCAACTCAATGGTTGGCTCACAAATCGCCAGTTCATCGCGACCGAGGACTTCACCGTCGCCGATATTCTCATGACCCATGTGCTAGACGCTGGAACCCCTCAGGAGATGCTGAAGCCGCACCCGAATCTCCTTGCTTACCGCGCGCGTTGCACTGGCCGCCCGGCTTGGAAGAAGACGCTCGACGCGTACCGCGAGCGAGTCGAAGCCGCCTGACTTTTCTCGCGAACTCAGATCAGAGATGCGAGAGCAATCGACAGGCGAGTTGGCCACCGCACGCCGCCTCGTCGCCAGGATCATCCCGAACCTCACCATGGCGGCGCCGCCGACCGGGATTGAGTAGCCGCAGACTCAGCAGCGGCTCGCTGCTGCTCGGTTACAAGGTGTCGGATCGTCGCGGTATGATTGTATGATTCGCCTGCGGCCGCACATTCACGTTGCGCCGAGCGAGAATGAGCAACGTTCTGTGTTTGTGCGCTTTCAGCGGGCTCTAGCTCGCAACCGAACTAGCGATAGCCACGTGCGAGCAGATATTTCGCACCGCTATTCATCGCGTCCGCTGTCGGCACGGAGAACTCGAACGCATCCGCCAGCCGCGCGACCGTGTTGAACGCAAAACTGACGGCAAGTGCGTCGAGAATCTGCTCGCGCGTGGCACCCGCGTCGAGCACCGCGCGCATGTCGCTCGCGTCCACTTGGCGATGCGTCGCCAACTTACGAAGCATCTGGAGCGTGGCGCGCAGCGGCTCATCGAGCGTCGCAGCATCGTCGGAAAGCCCCGCTGCGACTTTCTCATCAGACCGATAGGCGCCTCTCGCAACTGCAGCGTGCGCCTCCGTGCAAAACGCACAATGATTGGCTTTCGCTATCACAGCGGCCATCAGCTCGCGGTCGCCGACTGACCATGTCGAGGCTCCGCGCATGACTTCGTGAGTGACCGCGCCCATCGGCTTCCCGTAAAAATCGGGGCGATAGCGGACAAGCTTGATGATATCGAGGACTGGCTGGCGCGATGCAGCGCGAATGATCGCAAAGAGAAGCTTCGTTCCGAGGCTGTGTCCGCGCTCGAGAATCGTGAGTCGCATGCGTCACCCTCCTCCAAGCGCTGCTTCGAGCGCGGTCCGCGCGGCATCGTACTGACGCTCTGCTTCGCCCACCGCCGCGCAAACCACGAGCTCGAATACTTCGTCTTCACTCAAACCGGTGGCGACTGCGTCCGCGACGTCGTCATCCGTGACGGCAGAGGCGCCGCTCGCGACTTTATCGATGAGCGAACGCAGAGGCTCGATCATACTTGAGCTCGAATTCTCGAAGGCTGCTCGACGCTGTGTAGACGGCGTTCTTCCTTCGCCATCCAAAATGCGTGCGAGCAACGCTCGCCGAGCGTTTGAGATATCCGACATCATTTCCTCCGCTCGGATACAGCCGCTGCTGCGAACGATTCGAGGAGTCGCCCCCAATCGCCTTCGGTATCAAAAATCCGACGCATTTCATCACGCCGCGCGCCGAATCGATCCAGTCGGCGATGCTCGAGCTCTACGCGGGTGCGAGCTTCACCCTCGGGGATGAAACGCACTTCGACTTCGGTCTTGAGCTTCGGGTCGTACTGCCAATCGGCGGTGATGTCCCAAGCCAGAACGAGTCGAGATGGAGGCTCCCAGATCAATACTTCTCCCCAATCACACGTGCTTCCGTCCTCGCCGCGCTCGAACCAACGGCCACCGACACGCGGCTCGATCACGGCCTCGACCGCCGTAACCTTTCCTATTTTGTAGTGTGCCAGCGGCCACCACGTGCTCATCCGCTCGGTGAAAACGCGCCATGCTAACGCTTGCGGAGCCTCGACGATCCTGAACTTGCGCACGCTGTTTGGATCAACCTGCGCAGACCGCGTGTCATCGCTCATCGCCCTTTCCTTTCTTTCGCTGCTTCCGCTTCGACTGCGTGTTTGAAAGCGTCGAGCGCGTCACCCCAAAACCCATCCACCCAGTGCCGGAGCTCTGCTAAGCCTCGCCGGTCCACGGCGTAGAATCTGCGCGTGCCGTTGGCTTTGGCCACGACGAGACGAGCGCCTTTGAGTACTTTGAGGTGCTGGGATACCGCCGAACGTGTGACGTCCAGGCCTTGTGCAAGGTCACCGACCGAGCGGGGTCCAGACCGTAGACGCTGGAACACGGCACGCCGCGTTGGGTCTCCGAGTGCATCGAATACTCGCGCTGCGTTAGCCGCCACTAACGCAAGCTGCCACTAACGGATATGCGCGTCAAGCGGAGCGAGGTCGAGGGATCCGCTGATCGCGAGTCTCCAGACGGCCCACCGCGTTGACTTCTACTTCGAATATACTAGAAGTAATGGGTGAACACGAAACTCGAGCGTCACGCCGCCCAGCTCAGCGCGCTGGGCCACCCGATACGCCTGTCGATTCTGAGGATTGTTGTGCAAGGCGGGCCGGATGGAACGAGCGCCGGCGACATTCAAACGCGAGTCGACATGCCGGCGTCCACGCTGAGTCATCACTTGAGTCGTTTGCTTCAGGCGGGGCTACTCACGACACGCGGCGAAGGCACGTTTCACTACTACGCGGCTGACTACGACGTATTGCGTGCGCTGACGGACTACCTCTGGGAAGACTGCTGCAAGGGGGGCGAGGGCAAATGTTGCTGATGGACGATTTCGTGAAGCGCTGTATGTTGATCGGAGCGCTTTGATGCGCGCTGACGTCTATCGCAAAGTGGCGGCGGAGGCCATCGGCACGGCGTTTCTTCTCGCGACCGTAGTCGGATCCGGAATCATGGGCGAGCGACTCGCGGGTGGAAATGTTGCGATCGCCCTCCTTGCCAACACTCTCGCAACCGGCGCTGGCCTCGTCGCGCTCCTTCTAACGTTCGGACCGATTTCCGGCGCACACTTCAATCCTGTCGTG
>DASRXR010000079.1:0-5175 GCA_035687405.1 Polyangiales bacterium | reverse complement strand
CCAGTCAAGGACACGCTGCTCTTCGGTGTGTGGATGATCGCGTTCTGCCGGCGCAACGTGCAGTGGCGCGGCAACCTGCTTCGGATCGGTCCGGGCACGCGGCTCGTCGCTCGAGCGAACGACGATCTCCAAGATCGCGAAGCGCACGCGGCGTGAGCTGAAAGCAAAACGCGCGCGCAGACCACGCTGGGTCTGCACGCGCGTTTTTAATGGTTGCTGTGAGTGACTACGGGCGGAACAGCGCGCTGATTGGATCGGTTCGCAAGCACGCGCGCGCGTCTTCGGCGCACTCCGCGAGATCGCGACCGCTCGTCATGCACAGCGCGAGCTCCTCCATGCAGCTCGCTTCGGGCGTGACCTGACCTGGGCCGAAGCCTGGAGCGCCGCTCGGGGGAGTCGGGAAGCCGGCACCCGGTTGCGGGAATCCCGGAGCTCCGGGTGCGCCGCTACCAGCTGCAGCGCCTGCGCTCGATCCCGCGCCGCGGCGACCCGGGAACGGAAGGCCAGCGTTCGAGCCAGGAGCCGGGAATCCGAATCCACCTCGCCCGCCCGCGCCACCTCGACCGCCCGCACCACCGGAACCGCCGCGGGGTCCGCGACCTCCGGGCCGACCGGCTGCGCCAACAGCGCCTGCCGCTCCGCCGTCTTCATCTGCGACGCCCGCGTCGTCGTCGTTCGAGTCATCCGTCCGCAGCGCGGTGATGCACTGGTCGTAGCCCTCGCGGCAGTTCTCGCGGCCGCCGTTCGCCACGCACAGACCGGCTTCGGTCCGGCACTGGGCGATGCCCTCGCGCATCGCCCGAACCCATTCGGCGTACGACTCCAAACACGACCGCATCTGCGCTTGGCACCCGCCTCCCGGGCTCGGTCCACGCTGACAGGTCGACAGCTCGGCCTCACAGGCGGCGAGCGGATTTTCGAGTGCAGAAGTGACCGTCGTGACCGGCCGTTCCGAGTCTTCTCCACCACACGCTACCGCGCTCAAGGCGCAGGCCAACACAGCGATCTTGCTGCAAATTGTTACGAAACGCATCGGCTACCTCCAACCGGGTTAAGTGCGCACGGATAGCGGACCGGGTGATCTTTCTCGAATAAAAGCTCACGTGGCCATTGATGGGGGTATTTCTGGCCAGATTCGGGACGTTTTCCTACGGTGTGAGCTGGTCTGCCGGGTTCGTGAAACTGTCTTCTGTTGATGATGACCACCACGCACGACCTCGTGCTGCGTGTGCTTCCGCGCGTGCGGCGCCGTGTCCGGCAACTGGCGGCGGAAGACTCCGCGGACCTCTGCCAGGAAGTCTTGCTGCGCATTTTGGAGTCGCTTCCCAGCTATCGCGGGGACGGTCGGTTCGAAGCCTGGGTGGATGCGGTGACGACTCGGGTCGCCTTGCGAGCGCTCGTGAGGCGTCGAGCAGAGCGCGGCCGGCTCGAAGCAGCGACCGGGGTTGCGACACCCGCGCAGCCCGGCATCGCGTCGCCACATCGAGCGCTTTCGGGTGTGCGCGCCGTCGATGCATTGCAGCGCGTGGCGTCGAAGAAGCAGGCGGCGATCGTGATGCACTACGTGCTTGGCATGACGGTCGCCGAGATGGCCGACGAGCTGCGCGTGCCGATCGAAACGATCCGTAGCCGTCTACGAATCGGCATGGGTCAAGTGAGAGCCGAGCTCGGAATGCTCTGAGCGCGAGTCGCGAGCCTCAGGCGCCGCGCGCCTTTCGCGTCACGAAGGCTGCTACGTCGCTCCACAGCTGCAGGAACTTCTTGCCGTCGAAACCGGTGCCACTCGGCAACCAGTCGGCGTGGATGCCCGGGCGCGTTCGGTCGCCGTATTGACCCATCACGTCCAAGTGATCGGCGTCGGTCACGTGAATGATCTCGCCCCAGACCTGCGAGAGCGTCGGCGACATCCCATCGTTGTCGCTCGGACTCGGCAACGTGCCGTACCCCGACAAAAACGCGAGCTCCTGCTGTTCGCTCAGCTTCGGCAGGTAACGCTCATCCGACCGCGACGTGACGAGCCACAACAACGTGTACAGACCATACAGCGCTTGCGCGTAGGCATCGCGATACTGCGCGACGACGCGCCGCCAGGTCGGCCTGCGACCGCGGGTGATGACGCAACCGAAAGCGATGTCGGGATCCGCCGTCGTCGCATTGAACAGGTCGAGGCTGTCGGGCGTGAGCTGCACGATCAGCGAGCGATCACCCGCGACCTGCTGAAGAAATGCGATCAGCGCTTTGCGCCGCTCGTCCGTGAACTCGTTGAACAGCTGCGCGTAGAGCTGATCGACGACGGTCTGCTCGAGGCCGAAGACGTCGTCGAGCTTCACGGCCCAGGCTCCGAGCCGCAAGAACGTCGAGAGCGGCAGCTTGCCTTGCTCGAGGCCGATCACCGCGGTCGACGACAACCACCGCAAGATCGGCTGCCCCATCGCACTTCCGAACGTACCCGCGAGCGGCGTGCCGTGATGCGGGGTCGCGATCGTGACGATCGAGGCGACCCGATCACACGCCTTGATGTCCGCGGAAGTCGGTAGCGCGGCGGTCGGTATCACGGCCAAACGCGCGTCGAGCCCGCCGGTGGAGTGCCCGATCAGGTGAATCGGCCCGTCGTCCTTCTCGCAGCACCGGGCGATCGCTTCGAGCACGCGCGCCGCGCGATAACGGATTGAAGCAGTCGGAAGCGTCTCGATCTCGATGATCTCGACGTTCAGCTGAAACTTTTCGAACGCCCGCTGGAGCGCGACGTCGACGCCGCTCCAGTACCTCAAGTCACCGAGGCCAGCGAAAGCAAAGAAGCCAGGTATCAAGATCACGTGATGGGGTGCAGACATGCGGACCGGAGCTTTGCGCGAGATTTTTATGCAAGCAAACGCGTACGTCCGTTCACCCTGTCACCTTTTGACACGCGCCTAACGCCCTCAAGTCCGGATGCGATGGTCCGAATGAGTGCACGAGGTACCCAAGCTGCTGCGCGCGCCCAAGGCTGGGCTCATGTCGGCGGACACACACCATGCTTACTTTGACACGCCGTAAGGGTGAGCGACTCAATGTTGGCCTCAGCGTCGAGATCACGGTTCTCGAGATCTCGGCCGGCCGTGTGCGCTTGGGGATAACAGCGCCGCGCCGATTGCCGGTGCATCGCGGCGAGGTCGTCGAGCGGATGGAGCTCGCGAACCGAACAGCGCTCGCGAAGCGCGCAGACGATGTCGGCGAAGGCCGACAAATTCTGCATTTTCCCGAGGGCTTGATCGGCCTGCCTGAACACACCGAGCTCGTGCTGTGCGAAGCAGCCGATCAGCCGGGGTTGTTCGTGTTGGTCTCGAAGATCGACCCATGCATTCAGCTCGCGGTCGTCGAAGCCAAGAGTGTGATGCCCGACTATCCGCTGCGCGACGCGTGCGCGGCCGCCGACTTCGAACACGAAGAAACGGCAGTCGCAGTCGTCGTGACGCTCGGCATGGAAGGGGCGACCGCAAACTTGCAGGCTCCGGTCGTTATGGGTTTGACGTCGCGCCAAGGCCGCCAAGTGATCTTGCTGCGTGACGATCTCGGCCTGCGCACGCCGATCACGTTGCCCGGTGCGCCGGCCAATGATCAAAACGCACCCGCGCCGACCACGGCTTCGGCTGCAGTTGCCGCCGCTGTGTCGGCTAGCATCCCCGCAGCTTCCGGCGACAAGTAACAGCGCGCTGACAGTCAGCGCGCTCGCCCGGCCGTCTGCCGCTCTCAGCAGCAGTGACAATCGTGCTGAGCATGATTGCCTCGAGCGGCGCTTTTGCCCCGATGAAACCGGCTTTTAGGCGGGATCCAGGCACAGCCGCGTGCTTTGTGGCCGAGATATGACACTGGCCCGAAGCTTGCTGAGTTGCTGATTCGTGAACGAGCAACGCATCGCAGTCAGCGATTCGCGTTGTTCTCAGCAAGGAGCCGCGTAATGACTGTTTCTACCCTGTTGTTGATCTTGTTGGTTCTCGCGTTGTTCGCCGCTATCCCGGCGTGGCCGCACAGCCGCGGTTGGGGTTATTACCCGAGCGGTGGTATCGGCATCGTCCTGTTGATCGTTCTGATCATGGTGTTTTCGGGACGGATCTGAACACGTGACGCGACTGCCCGTACTGCGTTTAGGTCGAAAGACCCAGCGCATCGATCATCGCGTTCGAGAACATTCGGCGCCCGCTGGGGCTCAGGAAGCGCGCCCGCGCTTCGAGCCAACTCTGCCGGCGGGCACCGAACACCTCGAGCCAGTACGGATGCAGTGGCAATGCTTGGCCGTAATGGAACGTGTGGGGGATCTTAAGATTTCTAAACTCCGCCCAAATACGTTCGTATCCGTCGCGCGTGCGAACTGAGTCGATCGTCGGGATCTCGATCGTGCACGTGTGCGGCGAGAAGCATGTGAACGCCAAGAACGCGTCCGACTGTTTGACGTAACGGAAGGCGATCGGCATCGCCATGTTCTCGGTGCTCGTGACTCGGAGGATCGCTGCGAGCGCGTTCCCGACGTGCTCCATCGGCACGCCGATCTCGGTGCTGGTGCCACCGTTCGTCGGCGTCGTGTCCCCGAACTGCTGACTGTGCGTGCCTAACACGCCTTGCGGCGGCGTCTCCGTGAATGACTCCTCGAGCTCGTCTTGTAAGACCATCGGTACTAGCCCGGGCGCTATGTCCGAGAAGAAACCGATGACAGAGACGAGATCTTCGCTGCGAATGCTCTGCCCGTGACCGGGTTCTTGCACAGGCAAGGTCGGGCCGGGCGGGCGTTTGTACAGCGCGCGCACGAACGCTCCGCCCTGGCCGGCTGCGAGCGCGTACGGGTTCAACACGATCTCGAAGTGAAAGGGTAGGGCCGTTCCACCCGACAGCTGCAAGCTGCTGACGTCGAGTGTCGCGAGAGCGTTGCGCACCGCGCTGTAGTCGACGCGTTTGACGTGACGCTCGAGCCAATACAACGGCGCGGCTTCGAATAACACGCCGTGGATGACGCCGAAGCTTCCGAAGCTGACGAGCGCTGCGTGAAACAAGTCGTCGTCGTTCTTGAGCTCGGCGCCGAGAAACGTGCAGAACTCTTGGCTCACGGCGGGACGTGTCTCGCGTTGAATCAAGTAGTGCTTGCCGCCCTCCGCAACCATATGAATCGCGAGCACGGTCTCTTGGATCGAGCCGAACGAGTTG
>DASRXR010000078.1:0-17852 GCA_035687405.1 Polyangiales bacterium | reverse complement strand
TGGCTCGCCTTGTCGAAGAAGTGGAAATGCTCCCCGCTCACGCTGAACGCGTAACTTTCACCGGTTCTGTACCCTGAAGTGTTCGATGGCAGCCGCGCGACGACTTGGCGATCGGCGAAGCGCCCGCCTTCGAGCTGCGCGTAGAGAATCCACTCCGAGCCGAGATATTCGAGGTGCGACACGCGAAGCTGCAAGTGCAGCCCGGACGGATCGCTCGCAGTTGTGGGCTGCAGGTGCTCCGGCCGAAAGCCGACCATGAACGCGCCGTCTTCGAACAGGTTCATCGGCGGCGAGCCTAGAAAAGATGCGACGAACGCATCGGCCGGCGTGTCGTAGACTTCCATCGGCGTGCCGATCTGCCGCACCGTGCCCTGATGCAGCACGACGATGCGATCGCCCATCGCCATCGCTTCGACTTGATCGTGCGTGACGTAAATGGTCGTCGTGCCGATGCGCTGGTGAAAGTGTTCGAGCTCTTCGCGTGCGGACAGGCGCAACTTCGCATCCAGGTTCGACAGCGGCTCATCCAACAGAAACACCGCAGGTTCGCGCACGATTGCGCGCGCGAGTGCGACGCGTTGCCGTTCACCACCCGAAAGCTCGCGCGGCTTTCGCGAGAACAGCAGCTCGAGACCGAGTAGGCCCGCTGCCCAATTCACCTTGTCGCGATGCTGGGCTTTCGGTACGCCCTGCGCTTTGAGCGGGAAAACGATGTTCTCGTAGACGCTCAGATGCGGGTAGAGCGCGTAACTCTGGAAGACCATCGCGATGCGTCGCTCGCGCGGTGACAGGTCGTTCACGACTTGGCCGCCGATCAGCACTTCGCCCGAGGTGGGTGTCTCGAGCCCGGCGATCATGCGCAGCAGCGTGGACTTGCCGGACCCCGACGGACCGAGGAACACCAAGAACTCGCCTTCGTTCGTCTCTAGATCGATGCCGTTGACGGCTGCTTGGTCGGCGTGCGGGAAGACTTTCCGAAGGTTTCTGGTCGCTACGATCGCCATCGCTTGGACTACTTCCAGCGATCGAAGATCCGCCGGTATTCTTTGTCGGCAGCAGCGGCCGCATTCTCCGGCGTTTCATCGCCGCGCGCGACCTTGGCAAACATGGTCGGAATCACCCAGGTGCGGAAGGCTTCGTCGATCCCCGCGCTCGCGTAGCCCGGGTAACCGACGTTCGTCGCCCAATCGAGCACGTCGGTGAGAACGCTGTACTTGTCGACGGGTTGGGCAGTCGGGTCATTCGCGAGCAGCTGCTTGATGTCCGGAACCGTCGGCGGGAAACACGGGAAGTTGTAGAACTTGCCCGCGATGAATGCGTCGTGGAATGCGTCGACGTAGTCGATGAGGAACTTCTGCGCGCCCTCTTTGTTTTCCGCGAAGTTCCAGACCGCGTAGCAGCTCATCACGTGCTCGGCGGCGATGCGACGGACCGGACCTTTGAGCGCTTTCGAGATCAGGATCTTGCTCGAGAGCGGCTGCTTCTCGCGCTCGGCTTGGCGCGTGATCGAGATCGCGTTCGCGACGAACGAGGTCTTACCGGCCAACATCGCGCGGTTGTTTGCGGCGGGATCCCAGGTGAAGACTTCGGAAGTCTGCGACTCCTTGTGGAGTGCACGCATGAACTTCAGAGCTTCGATCGTCTGCTTCGAGTTGAGCGTGACCTGACCTTCGGCGTTCTGTTCCGAAGCACCGAACGACCAGAGCAGCGCGCGGAGCACCATGCTGCTGTCGAGCTCTTGCGACATTCCGATGCCGCACGGGTGACCGCTGGTTTCGCGAATCTTTTTTGCACCGATGCGGAGGTCGTCCCAGCTGTCCGGGCCTTTGGGATAGCCGGCCGCGGTCCACCAGTCTTTGTGCCAGTTGCCGGGATCGGGCACGTACGAGTCGGAGAACGCGAAGTACTTCTTAGTCTTCGGGTTGTAGGTCGACTTGTGCGCGAGATCGATCTTCTTGCCGTGTTTTTGTTCGACCTGTTGATAGACGTTCGAGAGGTCGAGCACTTGCGGTTCGAACGCTGCGGGCGGCGACAGAAAGTTGAAGAGGTCGTGCCCCTTCTTGGCTGCGACTTCAGCGGCCGCGCGCGCTGGGAGCTCGGTGATCGCGACGTGATCGACCGTGACGGTAGTGTTGTTTTTGTCGCCCCACTGTTTGCAGAACACGCCGTCGAACCATTTGTCGTACTCGGGTACGAAGTGGCTCCACTGCGCGATCTTGAGCGTCTTGCGCGGCGCTTGGCCGTAGACGCGACGCGTGAGGAGTGGTGTAGCGCTAGTCGCGAGTGTCGCGGCGCCGATAGTCTTGACGAAGTCGCGACGAGTTAAGTTGCGTACGCGGTTCTTCACGGCGATCACCCTCCGGAAACCTGTGACGTACAACCCGACTACGGCTGCATACCACGTCATCGGCCGGTGGGTGCGTGGTTTTGTTCACTCGGGCTAGCGCAGTTGCCACACGTCCCAGAGTCGGCCTCGGTAGACGATGTTGCAGCGTGCTTGCCGCTCGCGGCTGCACGGGCTCGGGCCACCTCTGACGAGTAAATACTCGTACCAGTCGAGATCATTGCGGCGCACGTGGTTAGGGAGCCATTCCCAGCGTGGCTGCACGCGCGGGGGTCGATTGTCGTCGCGGAAGCGAAACGGCGACTGCGGGAAGTCCGCGAACGTGAACATCACGGCGCCGCCTTTGCGCGCTTGGTAGTACGCGACGTACTGGATGAACGGTGAGAACTTCACCTGGCGGGAGTAACGCGCGAAGATCAGGCCTGCGACGCGTTTTGCGGGTGGAATGCTGTCGAGTGCGGCGTCGAAGTCGGCGACTTCTTCGGCATCGAAGGCGCGGAATGCTCGCGACACTTCGCGGACGTTAGCAAGTGTGAGCACCACGAGTGCGGTCGCGATGACGGTGCCGAGGACGGGACCGGGCTTCGGAAGAATCGGGATGGCGAACAGCAGCGCGAGCAGCGGGAAGCGTTGTGCGATCGGCCAGATCCAGTCGTAGCCGGTGGGCGCGATGAAGTAGAGGAGGGCGGCGATGAGGGGGAGGAGGGCGAGGCGCGGCAGGAGCGTGGTGGCGCCAGCGCGCGCGTTCGGGCCATGAGCGACCTGCGCGTCGTGCGTGCGCGTTCGCGGCAAGGCGCCGATACATAACGTCAATGCGAACAGGATCGCGAACACGCGGAGCAGGGTGCGGTCGGTGTCGCCATGGAGGATGTCGGTCAGCCAGTTCGGGATATCGGCGTAGGCGACCTCGATCGGAACGAACGTAGGTTGGGAGCCGGCGTTGCCGCCGTTAGCTGCATGAACCGTGGCTTTGCCGGCGGGGCTTGCGATCATCCAGACGAGGGCTGCGATGGCGGCGGGTACGAGTGGAAGAAGGCGTCGAATCGTCGCGCGCCAGTCGCGACCCAGTGCGATGAGCCCCACGCCGATTGCGAGCAAGGCGAACGGAACGACGTGTGCGTAAAAGCAGGCGAGGGCGAGCAGCGCAAGCCCGATCGCGCGTGACGTTTTGAAACTCGAATGCAAGCGAACGGCGAGGCTCAACCCCCAGAGTGCGAGTCCGATCGCCATGAGGAAGTTTACGAAGCCGAGGATCAAATGCGCGTTGTAGGTCAGCGGCAGTGCGAACAACGCAAACCGTTCATCGCGGTCGAGCGACCGAAGCAGCGATCGAAGCGCGTAGGGAATGCCGGCGAGGCACGCCGTCATCAGGATCCGATTCGCGAGCTCGAGGTCGAAGACGTACGAGAGCAGGTCCGCTGCGAGGTAGTAGACGAGGTACTGCGTGCGAAACAGTTGAAGCTCGAAGTACTGACCGAAGTCGAACTGTGGATCGCCGAAGCTGTGCAGTACGCGGATGGCTGCCAGGTGTTGGGGGAGGTCCTGAATCGGCAGGTACTTGGCGGCCCACAGGGGCGAGCAGGTCCAGGCAACCAGAAGCAGGAACAAAAGCTCCCAAGCCCATTTGCGCTGAAGGGCGTACGCGGACGTCTCGTTGGTGATTTGCCCAAGCTGCGGACTCATGCGGGCGGAAGCATCACCGCAGAAGGCGTCAGCGCCAAGTCTCGTGAGAGGCATGCGGCGTGCTTCTCGCACTTCATGCCACCCGCGAACGCGCAGGAGTGAGGTCGCCTGGCACCGCCTGCGACGTCTTTCGACCGCCGGACCTTCCCATTTGTTCGGGCTCGTTCGTCCATTCTTTATGCTGCACTGCACATGACCGAGGACGAGGTGGCGAAGTTGTATCGACACTACGGATACGTCGTGTTCCGACGCTGCGTGGTGTACCTAGGCGACCCCACTGCGGCTCAGGACGCCGTGCAGGACGTTTTCGTTCGCGCGCTGCGAGCGGCGAGCAATTTTCGAGGCGAAGCCAGCCCGCGGAACTGGCTCTGTCGCATCGCCGATCAGCTTTGCGTGGATCTGCTTCGCCGCCGCTGGCGTAACCCTGTCAGCACCGAATCGAGCCGCGATGAGGGTCTCGAGCTCGCGATCGAGGCCGCGGTCGGCGACGACGATCGCGAATCACTTCTCACGGTTAGGCACTTGCTCGAAGGCCTCGGCCCGGATTCGGTGCGCCTCGCCGTTCTCTACTATGTCGACGAGTTGACCCAGGAAGAGTTGGCGCAGGAGCTCGGCGTGTCGCGGCGCACGATCGGCAAACGCCTGCAGCTACTACTCGAACACGCGCGCGGAATGCTGCGCGAGGAGAACGCCTCGTGAGTGGCCACCTCACCCGCCCCCAGCTCGAGGACTTGGTCGCGGACGATCCGCAGGCCCGAGTTCCTCCACAACTCCGCGTACACGTCGCAGACTGCGATCGCTGTAACGTCCGCCGGCTTGCGCTCGAATCGGCGCGCACGCGATTCATGGTCGCGCAACCGCCGAAGGATTTTGCACGCGCAGTCGTGGAGCGTGCGGCGATTCCGGCTTCAGTCGAGGCGATTCCCAGTCGCAAGCGGCACGTGTTGGCACCCGCGCTCGTCGCTCTGGCGATCGCTGCTGCGGCGTTGCTTTGGCTCCGTCCATCGCAGGACCCAACTGCGATCCGTTCGAAAGGCGGCGCGTCGCTCGAGGTGTTCGCCCAGCACGCAGGTGTCCAGCGTGCGCTTCGAGATGGCGAAGTGGTAGCGCCGGGAGATCAACTCGCGTTCGCGTATACGCTCGATCGGCCGCAGCATCTGCTGTTGCTCGGTGTCGACGACGCGGGCCAGATCACACGGTATTTTCCGGTGGAAGCTGTAGGTGGGTCATCGCTTGCGGCGGGTTCCCGTGCGCAGCTTCCTGTCGGTGTCGAGCTCGACGCGCGCAAAGGTGACGAGCGTCTGTACGCGTTGGTCTCGGACGGAGTCGTCGACGAGCTCGTGGTCCGAGATGCGGTCGTGCGCGCGCTCGCAGTCGAACGCGCGCACGGCGGTGGCATCGACAGCATGGCTGAGATCGTGGTCCCTGGGCTCGCGGCGCAACAAACCATTTGGTTCCGCAAACCATGACTCGTGGTCAAGGAACGGTGTGGAGTTGCCGTGAGGAAGCGACGAGTCGGGCAGTCCTTCGCTCTAGAGTTCGACCGTTCCGCCGTGTGTACGGCTGCGGCGAGACCACCGGAAGCGCAACAGGACCAGTGAAACTAGCGCGATCACGCTCCACAGTTGGCTCGGCAGGCTCCACGGATCTCGGACGGCCTCCACACTGATCCGCCGGCCATGCGCAGGCACGACTATCACAGGCCGCCAGTCCGCATTCACGGCGACCGGCTTCAGCGCGACACCGTCGATCGCGAAACGCAGGCGCTCGCGATAATATGGCTCCAACGTCACGGAGCCGGGTGCGCACCCGCTGGAACCGCAATCGTAGACCACACGCGTGGCGTGGACGTGCTTCGAATCGTAGGGCAATAGCGGTGCTTCGCCGAACGGCAGTCGCTGTGCTTCAGACTCGGTCGGCAAGAACTCATCGACACCCCACCCGGTTCGACGTGTCGCATACGTCGCGAACACTTGCGCGAGATCGACTCGCGTCGTGTCGCGCGAATCGACCATCATCCACCCGAGCTCGACTTGGGTCGCCACCTGGATTGCGACGATCAACGCTGCCGCTCCGATCCACGCGCGTCGCTGCGGCAACCATGCACACACCACGATCAAAGCCGGCCAGACGTAGAATGGAATCAGCCGCCATGGAAACAAGTTCACTCGCGGCCAGGCCATGTGTGCCCATAACCACTGGCTCCAATGCAGCGACAGAAAGATCGCGCTCGCCGCGACGACAACGAGTGGCCACAGAATGGAGCGACGAAGTGTTTGGCTCGCCCGCGTGAAGAGAAGCGCCAGCGCAAGCCCAGACCACAGCCACAGCGGATCGATGAGCCCGGGATTGAGTCGCGGCGGCGTGATCCACTGCACGAGCTGGCTCCATTGACCGCGCACCTCAGAAAGGTTCGAGACTAGCGGATACGTCAAGCAGGCGCTGCCGACCGGCGCGAGTGCGAGAAGCAGCAACAGTCGACCGACGCGCGCGGATGAATCGGCGGACGGGCGAACGACCACTCGCGCCACCAGAAACATCGTCGCGAATACCGCGCAGTTCGCAAAGGTCAGAGGATGGAGCAAGAACACGATCGCGGTCGCAAGCTCCGCACGCGCAAAACTAACGGACGTGCACCGCAGTAACACCGACCAGATCGCTCGCGCGGCTAAGGGCAGCACACACAACGCGAGCAGTTCGGGATATGCAAAGCGCGCGAAGAGGTTGGCTTGGAAGTACGCGGACGAGAAGATTGCAACACACGCCAGGCCGCCACGGATCGGACCCAATGCGCTCGTAAGCCAACTGAGCAGCACGCAGGCAAATGCCAGCATGGCGGCGCCTGCGACAACGAAGAGCGAGAGCAGCGGGGGCATTCCCAATAGGTGAAGCACCACGGCCGGGAAGTAAGGAAACGGGGAATAGACTGCGTACACCGGCAGCAGGCTGTTGCCGGCCATGAACGGCGAGACCTCAGGCCAAAACGTTCCGTGTGACCACAACCACGCGATCTCTTGGACCCGGAACATGTGGTGATCCCAGTCGTAGCCGCGCGGCTCGAGGTGCATGCTCATCACCGCGAGCGCGCAATACGCGACAAGGAAGGCTGTAACGGCGGGCATGATCCACGAGGGTCGCGCCGCGGACGCCGCAGGTTTCGTGGGGACGACGAACCCGTTACCGCCGCTCATGGTCAACGATCATCGTACGCGGTGAGCACCGACAGCAAGCGCGAACGCACGGCGTGCTGCGAGAGCGTCACTCCTGACAATCGGAAGACGAGACGGCCGGCAGCAGAGATTCGCTCAACTCACGAATCCTACGGTGCTCGGGAACCTCGTCGAGAAAGCAACTTCGCAAATCGGGATCGTCGATCTTCGCAGCTTGAGCAGACAGCCACTTCTCCGCCTCTTCGAGCGCACTGCGCGCGCCCGAACGGTCGCCCGTGGCTAGCAGGCTTTCGACGTAGCTCACTGCAACGACTCCCCCGAACTCCTGAACACCATGTTCGCGCGCGATTTTCCAGGCGCTTTTTGCGTCTGCGAGTGCGTCGCTCGCGCGACCTTCGATTCGAGCGAGAGTCGATCTGCACGCAAGCAAGTACGCTCCGGACGTTGGGTCCGTCCGGTCGAGCAGCGATGCGCGCGCGATGGTCTCATGCGCACGCGACAGCTCGCCACACCCGCAGTACACCGCAATGAGATGCGCGAGTATCTCTACCTGAAATGCCGGCGATCCGAGCTTGCCGTAGCCCTTGCAAGCTTCGATTAGCAAGGGCACGGCCGGTTCGAATCGTGCCTGGCGCAGATAGACCGCGCCGAGGATCAACTGCCCATACGCCACGTCCCGAGTGGATCCGATGCGCTGAGCGAGCGGAATTTGTTCGATGATCCATTCTTCAGCTCGAGCGTAGGCGCCGAGCTCGAGCGAAAAGTAGGCGCAGAGGCCCAACGTATCGCACACGTCGCGCGCTCCGCCGGCACGCCGCTGACGGTCGAGCGCAGTCCGCGCGAACCGCAGTGCTTCGCTGTAGTTCCCTGCCTGGTACGCTCGGACCGCGCGCGCCGACAGCAGAACTCCTTCGGGCCGCCCGATGAGAGCGTCGGGCAGCTCGCGCGGCAGCAGGGCGAACATACGCTCCGCGATGTCGTTGCGAGCGAGACGCAAACACTCCGTCGCTGTGTACGCGATCGCGAGTGCCTGCTCGGGCAGCGCGAGCTCGTCCGCGAACTGGTCGATCATCTCTGCGGCTACTCCGTCGAGCTCCGGCGCTCCGCGGCGCGCGTACGCGATCGCTCCAACTCGGGTGGCACGCCACCAGGCGGCGGTTCCTGCGGGACCTGATGCTCGAGCCCGCTCGGACCAGGTTGCAGCCGCAGCGTCCTCCTCCCGGTTGGAGTGCACTTCCGCGAGCAGCGCCGCGAGCTTCGCGAATGCCTCCGCCTCGACGCCGCACGTGATCGCACGCTCGCCGAAGCGGAGCGCATCCTGCAGCGAACCTGCCTCGAAAGCTTGCGACGCAGCACACGCCCACCAGTGGGCCGCCCTCACGCGCACACCACCTCGCTCGTAGTGATCGGCGAGCAGTGCTGGCGCGCCCCCATTGTGCTCGAGCCACTCGGCTGCCAAACAATGTCCGAGCTCCCGAT
The DNA here is from genome assembly GCA_035687405.1 of Polyangiales bacterium. Taxonomy (GTDB): domain Bacteria; phylum Myxococcota_A; class Polyangia; order Polyangiales; family JAFGIB01; genus JADGRF01. The sequence goes on along the minus strand of DASRXR010000078.1, from coordinate 9,176 downwards.
CGGCGTCTTGTTGCAGCGCGTAGGCCGCATCGCGAATCAACGCGTGGCTGAACGCGTATTCTTGATCGGTCTGAGGGCCGGTTCGGAGGATGATCTCGCGGTCGCACAGCAGCGCGAGCGCGGCCGCGTAGTCGAAGGTTGCGTCGTCTTCACCGAGCAGGACACGCAAGCCGACCTGTCGAAAGCCCTGGCCAAAGATGCTCGCGGCTCGAATCAACCGTTTGGGTTCTTCGCCGAGAGCGTCGAGCCGGGACTGAACGATCGCGAGGATCGTCTCTGGCAGTTCGGCCTCCGAGTCGGAGATGCGCCAACGCGCCAACTCTTCGAGAAAGAACGGATTGCCGTCGGCGCGCTCGATCATCGCCGCGTGCAGTGAACCCGCGCCGTCGGTGCCGGCCAGCGCGTGCAAGATGCGCGCACACGCTTTAGCTCCGAGCTTCGGAAGGCGAATCTCGAGCAGATCGCGCTCCGCCCACAGCTGCGGGAACGCATCGCGAACTTCGGGGCGGGCGAACGCGAGCACCATTAGTGCCCGTTCGCGCGAACTCCGCAGCGCAGCTTCGATGAAGCGCAAGCTCGCCGGATCGGACCAGTGGAGATCCTCCACGCAAAGCAACACTGGGTCGCGCTGACCGAGTGCTTCGAGCCACTCGAGCCAACACGCGAGCAGATGATCGACCATCAGCTGGTGATCTCCCCGTGCCGCTCGTAGCTGCGGGCTAGCCGCAACATCTGGAAAGGGTGCGCCGATCAGCTCCGCGATGAACTGGACGAGCGGCTGAGCCCGCGGGCTCGGCACGAGCGCGCCGATGCGCGCTGCGAGCTTGTTCTGCTTCTGCTCGAGCGAATCGCTGCCCGAGAGCTCAGCCCAGCTGTGGATTGCAAACGAGAGCAAGCCGAACTGCGTTCCGCCGCGCATCGGATCGCCGCGACCCACGAGCAGCGTCAGGTTCGGATTGGCTGCACGCAAGCGCTCGATGAGCTCGTAGCGCAAACGCGACTTACCACCACCCGCAGGCGCGGTCACCAGGACCGCCCGTGCGACGTTTTCATCGACACACTCGCTGAAGACGAGTTGCAACTGTTGCAGCTCTCGATCACGCCCGACGAATGGCGTCGCCTGCCCGAGCACCGCACGCGGGGCTTCGCCGCCGCTCCGCTCACGTTCGAGGGTTCGCCCACCACGCTCGTGGTCGCCGAGCTCGAAGCGCGACTCGAGGAGCGAAGCGCTCGCCTCGTCGACCTGCACGACGCCCGCCGGCGTATTCGCGAGCAATGCTGCGCCGCGCTCGAAGAGTTGTCCGAGCGGCTGCCGATCGCCGATCACGGCGCGTCCGGTACACACGACGAGCTGCGCGCGTCCAGCGAGCAGTTGCCGCAATCCGATCGCACAGCGCGCGGCGATGAGTGTCTGTTGGCCCGCATCGACTTGCTGGCTCGGAAGCACGATGCGCGATCCGTCGACCAACCGCTCGCTGCGCGCGCCGAAGCGCGTCACCAACGCGTGCAACTCTGCATCGATTTCCGCGGGCAACCCACCGGTGGCGCCCACCAACAGTGCGGCCAGGATTCGCTGGTCGGCCCCGTGTCCGCGACGAGGCAGCGACCTCGCGCGCTGCGCCGTCGAGCTGGTCACGATCGACTCGTTCAAGCTTGTCCGCGTTTGCGTCGCTTGCGCTCGGGCGAGCTCGGAGCTGCTGTACTGGTTCGAGATTGCCGCGAGTTCCTCGACGACCGCTCGCCACGAAGGCCTCGAGCGAGGCTCCTTTTGCATCATGGCTTCCACCAAGCTCGCGAGCTGTTTGGGCGCGTACGGTGCGCGATCCTCGATCGGCACAGGCTCCTCGAAGCAGATCTGAGCCAGCACTGCGAGTGTTTGGCGCGCAACGAACGGCTCGTGTCCGCACAAACATCGGTAGAGGACGCTGCCCAGTGAGAACACGTCAGTGGGGGTGTCGAGGTGCGGATCGCCGCGCGCCTGCTCGGGCGACATGTAGGCGGGCGTGCCGATGATGGTGCCAGTGCGCGTGACTATCGGCGAATCGGACGCAAATCGTGCCAGACCAAAGTCGACGATCTTGGCATTGTTCACTGCCCCTTCGACGAGCATCAGATTGGCAGGCTTGATGTCGCGATGAACCACCCCGCGCGATCCAGCGAACGCGAGGCCTGAGGCGAGTCGCCGCGCGAACGCGAGCACGTCTTCGATCGGCCACGGCCCGCGACTGTGCTGCACGGCAGAATGCCCCGCGAGCCATTCCATCACGAGAAAACGCCGGCCATCCTCGGAGGTTCCGTGGGCGACGTAGCGAACGATCGCTGGGTGGTTCAACTCTGCGAGAACGGCCACTTCGCGTGAGAACCGCTCGTTCGCCACGCGCGTGTCCAAGTGGAGCAGCTTGATCGCGACCGGATGCGCCGTGTGCAGATCGCGAGCCTCATAGACTACACCGGAGCTGCCTTCGCCAACTTGGCGCACCAGCTCGAAGCGGTCCGTTCCGAGGCGCGACATGCGTCTAGACTATAAGGTTCGCGCGCCAACCTCACAACGCGCGACGTCGCCTCGTCGTACGCCGCCGGCCAGCTCTCGAGCGCGCTACAGCTCGATGCTCGTCGTGACTGCAAACGAACCCACGATCAACCAACCCGTCATCAGATGTAACGAGCGGAGCGCACGACTAAAGCCGCTGTCGCGCTTCAAGCCGACGACCTGCGGGACTGCCGCGAGCAAGCCTCCGATCGGCTGGATCGCCATTCCGACCAAGTGCACGTAACTGAGTGCTTGGTAACCGGAGCCGTGTCGGTCTCGACCAGGCCAGTCGAACGCGGTGAACTCGAGCGTCATCGTCGCGGTGTACAGCACGATCGACAACAACGCGGAGATGCCATGCAACGTGCTGAAGCCGCCACATCCATACTCGCCGAAGATCGGACTGCCGGTGGCGCAACGTCCTTCGGAAAACCAGGTCGGTTGATTGATCGCCGCAATGGTGCCGAGTGTGGCCGTCACGAACAGACTGCTCGCCGTCGCGATTTGAAGGGTGCGGTCGGCATCGCGCGGACCTGACTCCTTCATCTGCGCGAATACTGTTCCAGAGGTTGCCAGCGCTAAGACCAGCGACGCGAGAAAACACGAAGTGCGTTTCATGGGGACCTCGAACGGGCACGTATGCGCGTCGTCCCCACATGCAAATCACTCGTGCGCTATTTGCAAGCTTGATCGCTGTCCCAAATTTCATCTGACGCGCGACGCGAAGCATCAAACACGTTCCTCGCGACGCGATCTCGATCGCGAGTTTCGCGGACATCCGCCACTCACGAACGCGCCGGATCCGACCGCGATCTCACAGCTGCGCGGACAGCAGATCCTTGGCTTTGACGCGCTCGGCCTCATAGGTCTGCCACGACGCCGTGATCGCTTGGATCCGTGGAGTCGCTTGCGCGGGATCGTATTCGACCGAGCTCTGCAGGAAATCGCGCAGGCCTACCCAAGCAGCTGCGAAGTCGTTCGCCGCCTTGGACACGACCTGCACGCGCGGTGCGGCATCGGCCGGGGCTTGGATACTCGCGACGGATTGCTGAAAGTTCTGCAGGAGTGGAGTGCACTTGGTCAGCACTTTGGCGTAGGTCTTACCCATGCGTGCGGTCGCGATCTCGATCGCGCTCTGCAAGGCGTTCTGTGCGGCCAGCTGCACGCGCTGCTGATTGGGCAGCGCGCAGCGCATGAACGCTTCGAGTTGTTCGGTCTCACTGCGTTCTAGCTGCGCGGCGGCTTGAGCGTAGGCTTGACGTGCATCCATCGACCGCAGCAGCAGAACACCGCCGAAGCCGACAGCGGCGAGTACGACCAGAGCCACTACGATTCGAGGACCGCGTCGACCGCGCATCCCCGCGAGATCTAGTTCGTCGCTAGCGCGTTCGACTTGAATCGGTGCAAGGGACGAAGGCGCTGCGGGAGCTTCCTGATCTGCCTGGCGCATGTGTTCCTCTTTCTTGGCTGGTGCATCTACTCCTTCGACGGAGTTGTCAGGCGTTGCGGATGCATCCGCAAGGTGAAGGGCCATCGAACGTTCGGAACGCGATGCATCTGTCAGCTCTGCGTATGACAACTGTCAGGTGTGCACACGGTCTGCCTACTTCGCACCACCCCTGCTCGGGCCCCGATGAGCCCTACTCAAGCGTGAGCGAACCCGCGCATGGTCTAAGCGTTCGCAGCGTTATGGTGTGCCGTCGCCGCGGTCGACGGGTACGAGAAGCCGTCGCACGCGTACGAGAGACGTCGGCGTTTGGTCACGCCACGTTCACGGTTTTGGCTCCGCAGCCAACGGCGGCAACGATCGATCAGCCCGCAGTCACTGCCTGCGCGCGGGCGATCGTGACCGACTGCTCGAGCTCTTGTGGCTCGATGACGATGCCCGTGCGCTGGGCGTGGGGCTTCGGTAGCCATGTCGCGATCTCAGTAACGCTTGCGTAGGTGCGCATCGCGACCGAGTTTGGCGCGACGAGTTGCAGGCCTAGGATCAGGCTGCGCGTCGCGCTCGCCCAGAAGCCTGTGCCTTCGAGGACCGTTCCGACGCAGGCCACGGCGTGGCCGTGCTTCTTCATCAAGGCGGTCAGGACGTCGCGCGCTCCGCCTGTTGCGAGCGGTAGCCCGGCGCTGATCAAATGAACGGTCGAGATGCCTTCCGCGTGTTGCGCGATGAATGCGTCGAGAATGTGACCGAAAGCCTCGACCATCGGCGCCGTGCCTTGGGCGGTCCAGCACGCGATCAGCACGTTGTGATGGGCGCTCACAAGGTAGCCGGGTGCCTGACCTAACACCTCCACGGAAGTCGCCGGCTGCGCTGGTGGACTCGGCCCCATACGGGATTAAGCATGCGGGAGATACGCGGTGGCAAGTCCGGGGAAGAGGAAGGACTCGCAAAACTTGCAGGCTTACTCGGGTATGGGGATCGGGCTCTCTATATCAGTCGGTCGATTGTCGAGAGCCACCACGGCCGCGACGTGACTCGATCGGGATTTTTTTGTTCGACGTGCGCCACGCATCTCGACTGGATGCTGTCACTAGCCTTTGAGCAGCTTCCCCAGCAGCGTTTGCGCGAATGGCCGGTCGCGCGTGTTGTGAAATGCTTCGAGCGTCCAGTGGCCGTCGCGACGCACTGCGACGATCGTTTGGACTGAACGGCGACCGCGCGACGGCTGCTTCTGCGCGCGCTTCAATACAGCACCTCGGCTGTGGATGATCGCGACGTCCGGCAATGGAAAGCTGATCGAGACGTCGGACCAGAGCAAACGCGAGCCGCGGAGCCAGCGCTCGAAGAGTGGCTTGTGGCCGGCCGCGATCTCGTCGCGCCCGTTCATTTGCGTGCCGTCGAACACGATGTACTGCGCGTGAGGCGCAAAAAAGGAGGCGTACGCAGCCGCGTCGCCCTGCGCCCAAGCAGTCCCGAGCGCTTCGAGTCGAGCGCGTAGGGCGGCTTCATCGGCCGCGATTTCGGTTGCTGGCAATGCGGTCATCGGGCATCCTCCGTTTTAGCGTAATTTCCTACGTATCGAATAGTTCGATGCATAGGAAGATCTGAACGGACGAAGGACTCTTGTCAAGGACGAAACATTCTTCGCGCGAAGCGCTCGTTGCAGCTGTCATTCACGCGTCGCGCCGGAGTGCGACCGCGGCGGTGATGTTCCACGGGGCAATTGCGGATCAGCACTCGCTCACGGCCACCGATACGCGCACATTGGAGCTGTTGGACCGCCTCGGTCCGCAGAGTGCGGGCGAGATTGCCGCGCACACCGGGCTTGCGGCGACCTCGGTCACTGCGTTGATCGATCGGTTGGAGGCGCGCGGTTTGGTGCGGCGTGCGGCGGATGCGAACGATCGGCGCAAGGTGCTGGTCGAGCCCGTTCCGCAGCGAACAGCCGAGCTCAATCAGCCGTACGCTGCGATTGCGAGTGCGACGACGAGTTTGATGCGTCGCTTCGACGAGCGCGAGCTGGCGGCGATTGCGGAGTTTCTGAATGCGGGCGCGGAGTACGCGGAGAAGTACGTGGCGAGCCCAGCGACCGATGCGAAGCGCCGGCCCGGTGGTGAGGGCACAGCGCCATCAAAGGGCAACGCGCGCTAGCGAGTGGAGAGTGGTTGTTGCGGCGGCGGGGTCGAGTTGTGATCGCGTATTTTGACGCGGTAGGATTCTGCGAGCCGCGGGGCGGCGAGAGCTCGAGCTTGATAGGTCGCTGACGCAGAGCCACTAAAGTTTGGGACTCGCCAGCCCCCAGTCCCGACGATTTGGCCTGCGCGGACGAAGAGCCCACTAAGGGGGTTGGGATTCGTGTTGCGCTGCGGCCGCGCTTTTTAGTGTTCGCTTGCTGAGACGTCGGCCGGGCCGGCCTCGCGATGGTTGCTGGATTTGTGCCGATTGATCGCGCGTTTGCGCGTGACGCGTCGGCGGGCCGCGGACTTCGTGCCTCACTGGGGCAAGCCCCAGCCCCCCACGATTTGTGTGATGCGGGGCGCTTCACGTGTCGCACGACGAACCTTGAAACCGCGCCAGCGCACGCTTGGCTCATCGCGCCGCTCCGTGCCTCTCGCGGTCGGCAAATCTACCCGGCGCCGATCGCGACTCATGTGAGGCGCGTGCGTGGGGCTACCGCCGCTCACTCATCCGCGATCGCAAAGCGTCTTCGAAATCTTCGCGCGCGCGCCCCCCGCTCAGCGCTGCAGCCACGCTGAGCTTGAGCGTGTTGAAAGCGCTCGAACACCGCATCGTTCGATGCAGTGCAAGCGCCGACTTCGCTTTTAACTCGCAGTCCGAGAGGCTCGAAGCGGGCGCTCGAACCTTCGCGCGCCCCCCGACTTTCACCGCACTAAAAACTCAGCCGCGACCGACCTGATCGTTTTTCACTCGATGTTCGTTGCCATCGAAGCGCAAGAACACCGGCTTGCCCTCTACCAACGTCTTCAACTCGACCGGTCGATGCCAGACCCGCTCGAGTGCAACGAGTACCGCCTGGGCGTAGTCCTGGCGGAGATCGATGCCCTGGTGGTCATGCGCGATCAAGAGCTCGCCACGATTCTTGTGGTTCGCATCTTCGACGCAAATGATCGGGTTTCCGGCGTTCGTCAGCTGAAACAGCAAACGCTGCTTCACTGTTGCGAACTTGCGTGTCTCTACCTCGAAGCGATCGTTTTTCGGGTTGTACCCGAATGCGAAGAGCTTCTGCTCCGCTACGAACTCTGGCGTGAGGAACTCATCGATGAAGGTTACGTCCGTGTAGTGCGAGCGTACTTCGAAGATCTTCTTGCGGCCGATGCCCAAACGCCGGTCCCAGGTTTGACGCGCTGCGAGGTCATCGCACTCGTCCCACTCTTTACCGAACTGGCCCTTGTTCCAACGGTCTTCGATATGCCGGTACAGCTCTACGCCGAGCTTGTACGGATTCAAACGCTCCGGCGATGTCGCGAGCACTCCCGCGCAGCGATCGGCGTAGTCGATGATCTCGGAACCATCGGCGGCACGTTCGGTCAAAATCTTCGAGTGCCAGTACGTCGCCCAGCCCTCGTTCATGATCTTGGTCTGGGCCTGCGGCGCGAAGTAGTAAGCCTCGCGGCGGATGATCGCGAGGACGTCGCGTTCCCACGGCTCGAGCGGCGCGTTCTCCAGCAAGAAGCCCATCACGTCACGATCGGGCTCGTCCGGAACCTTCTTGGTCTTCGTGGCGTCGCTTTCGACCTTCCGGCGCTGCGCTTCCAAGAAGGCATTCGGATTGATGTACGACTCCATGTAGTCGCGGTCGACGCGCAACCGGGGGACTTCTTCGCCCGGCTTGTCGTACTCGTCCGACTCTTTCAGCTGACTTTCGCGATTCGTCACGCGCTGATGCGGCCGATACGGATCGATCAAGTTCTCGAGACTCAAGCAGTCGTCGACGAACGCTTCGATCTTTTCGATGCCCACGCGGTTGGCCCAACGCCGCATGACTGCGCCGTGGTTCGCCATCGCATCGATCCACTTGCGGATCGGCTCGCCCGTCTGGGGATCTTTGCCGAGATCCGTGGTCTGAAAGGCGAAGTTGTTTTTGAAGAAGTCGACGTGGCCGTAGACGTGGGCCATCACGAGCTTCTGGTCGACCATGCTGTTGCCTTCGAGGAGATAGGCAACTGCGGGGCTGTTATTGATGACCATCTCGTAGATGGTCGACAACCCGTACTCCGCGCTCTTCCGCAGCTCTTCGTAGTGCATGCCGAAGCGCCAGTGCGGATAGCGGCTCGGGAAGCCGCCGTACGCCGCAATCTCGTTCATGTGGTCGTAGGGCAGGACCTCGAACATCGTCGGGAAGAAGTCCAAGCCGTACTGCCGCGCATAGGCTTCGATCTTGCGCTCTTCATCGCGCAGATACGCGGGCAACGCAGTCTTCAGCGCAAACTGAGCCATCGGTTACCTCCAAGGAGTGGTGAGAAATCAGTCTGGCGAGGCGAGCACCGAGCGCCAAAGGCGGCTCGGTGAGCATGCGAACAAAGCTTCACTTGCCCTTACCCAAGAACTCTTTGATCGAGTCCACGATGCCATCGCGGTCCTTGATCTCGCTCGTGAGTACGCGTTCGTCGCCTTTGAAGTGCTCGTCCAAGTCCTTGATGAACTGGCCCGAGCCGTACGGACTTTCCACTTGGCCGTAACAAAACGCGTTCGCGTTCGGCAGCAGTTTGTCCTTGAGCAGTTGAACGCACAGGAGCGTGTCATCGACGCTCCAGTTGTCGCCGTCCGAGAAGTGAAACAGGTAGATGTTCCATTCGCTCGACGGGTAGTTCTGCTCGACGAGCTCGGACGCCAGCTTGTATGCCGACGAGATCATCGTGCCGCCCGACTCGCGCGTGCGGAAGAAGGTCTCGCGATCCACTTCACGCGCAACCGCGTCGTGAATGATGAAGCGTGTCTCGAGGCCGAGGTACTGGTGGCGCAACCAAGTGTCGATCCAGAACGACTCGATGCGGACGATCTCTTTCTGCTCGTCACCCATCGAACCGGACACGTCCATCATGTAGAGGATGACCGCGTTCGCGACGGGCTCGACCTCGGTGCGGTACGACCGGAACCGCAAGTCGTTGCGGCACTTCCGCAAGACGTTTCGGCAGGCGCTTCGCCGGCAAATCGCGCTCGGGACGTACGATCCGAAGCGCC
>DASRXR010000077.1:0-17459 GCA_035687405.1 Polyangiales bacterium | reverse complement strand
TGTCTCGGGGGCGAGATAGAGCGGCGTCCCCGTGATCGTGTTGTCTCCCGTGAGCGCGATCTGAGACATCGCCCCGCCGTTGGTCGTGGGGGCCACGTCTTTCACCAAGCCGAAGTCGACGACCTTCACCAGATCGGAGATGCCGCCCCGATCGACGACTAAAATGTTACCGGGTTTGACGTCCCGATGGATCAGTCCAGCGTCGTGCGCCTCCGCGAGCGATCCCGCAGCTTGCTCGAGCAAGTGGATGACGCGTTCCTCCGGTTGTGGGCCGTCGACCTCGACGAGTTCCTCGAGCGACGCACCTTCCAGAAGCTCCATCGCATAATAGAAGACTCCATCGGTGGTGCGTCCGTAGTCGTAGACCGTAACGGTATTAGGATGAGTGAGCATCGCAGTCCGCCGGACCTCACGCTCGAAACGAATCAGTGCATCCCTTCCGGTGCGGTCGGAGATGAGCTTGATCGCGGTCGGCCGGCGCAACATGGCGTGCGAGGCGCGGTACACCACTCCCATCCCACCTTCGCCGAGCTTCTTCTCGAGCGTGTACTGTCCGAGCTTCCGAATGTCCCTCACTGCCTTGCGCAGCCCATGAATCGTCTTCGAAAATCCGATCGCCATTACCACGACGATCGCCCACAGGAACGAGGAGACGAGCGTCGCAGGGTACGCCATGTCGCCCACCTTCCCCTTCGGCCAAATCGCGGCTGGCGGGTCATGCAGTGCGGGATCCCACGCGCTGAACGCAATGAAAATGCAGCCGAGTAACGGCACCGTCATCAGCAATGCCACCACGAGCGTGTGTCGCGCGGTCGACGGCACGTAGACCGCATACACGAGCAGCATGCAGGTGAGTACGGTTCGCACGATCATGTCGGGCGACGCGGTGAGGTCCATGACCAGCGCAATCGACGAGAGCGCCGCCGTGCCGACGAACAACGTCGCGAGCTCGACGGCGCGAACGAACCGAGGCGATCTCGGCGCTCCACGCAACAGGAGCCAGAGCGCGCCGAACGTGACCGTCGCGACGAGCAGCGGAACGCTACTTAGATTGAACGAGAACCGACCCAGCCAGATCGAAGCGCAGACATTCAGTACGATGTATCCCAGCGTCACCGAGGCCGTCACACGACCGAACATGCTCAGCTTGCTCTGTCGCAGCTCGTGGTCGACTGATCCTTCGCTAGAATCCATGCGCCAGCATACTGCCGCTTGATGCAGGCGATAGTCGTCGAGCCAGCTGCGGCAGGACGATTCACGTGGAATCGAATCGGACTACGTGCCAGCCGCTCGCGTGCGGGGGCCCACGTCGTCGAACCGCCTCAATCGCGCACGAGTCCGAGCTTTTCGATGAGCCGCTGGACCAGGCTCGCCTCGCGACGTTCGAGTTTTTCGTCACTCCAGGACGCGTGCTCGACGAGCCTGACGATGTCGTTGCGATCTGCCGCGTTTGGAAAGAGCTCGGCCAGCCGATCCAGGTCCAGCCTGCGCGAGGCCACGGACTTCACGTACTCGCGCGTATTGACGTCAGGAAGCACGCGCTTGAGCAGCGATAGCTCTCGCTTGTCGAAGTCCAAATCGGCGAAGAACAGATGCACGAGCAGTGTTCGCAGCATCTCCGCCTGCTCGCCGCCGACTTCGCAGCGCGGCAGCTGCGGGTTCTCGAGCACATCCAGAAACTCGCGCGGTCGCATGGCCTCGGCCGTAGGATAGCGCTTCCGTGCCGGCGTCGTCGAAGACTCGAGTTTCCGCGGCGTCCGGCGAGCTATGCCGTCTTCGAAGTCGTGAGGTGGGCAAAGTTCGAGAGCAGCCACGCTTCTGCTTCACTCGAGTCCGAGAACACGCGCATCGGCCAAGGCGGTGTGCTGATCCAGAGCGAAGCGGTCACGAAACCGCGCTCGATGCTCGAAGCTGCGACGATCGCACCCGCCACGAGCAATCGCGTGAGCGGGTCCTCGTGGCGCTGGCACCAGTCTCGGAACTTGTGACGTCGGGCAGGAGTCGAGCTCGCTCCGCGCATGTCGAACACCAACATGAAGCGTTGATCGCGCTGCAAGATGCTTTCGAGCTTGCGATAACTCGCTTCGGTCGCTGCCGGGTCGTTGAGATACTCCGTGGCGCGCGAGACGACGAGCGGCCAACGAGAGTCGTCGATCTCGTACCCCATGCGTTCGCGCATGCACCAGGATAGCGCGCTCGGGGCGCGCCGGCCCACGCCGAGCTTCGCCGGTATACCGTGCGCTTACAGTCAGCGACCTGCCCTCGCGAGCGGCCGGCAACCGCCAGTCGTGTGACACGGGCGCCGGTTACACGTATGCTCGCTGATAACCATGGGCAAAGTCGTCAATCTCAATAAGTTTCGAAAGCGGAAGGCGGAAGCCGAAGCGGCGAAACGCGCTGACACGAACAGCCGCTTGCACGGTCGCACCAAAGCCGAGCGCTCTCGCGAGGCGCTGGAGAAACAAACGCTCGCGGCAAAAGTCGACGGGGCGCGCCTGGAATCCGCGCCGGCTCCGAGCGACGACGCTGGCAGCAAAACCGACCCGTGATAGCGCACGACGCGCGGCGCCGCAGGGCAGCTGACGGCGGCTTGGCCGTGGGACACATGCGGTCGCGATACGGTGCGTCGTTGCACCGCGTCGGTCAGCACTGAGAACGCCTGTGCGCGGCGGGTTCGGCGTTCGGCGTCGCGGCCGAGCGTCGACGGGCATCCCTTGCGCCTATGGCGTACAACCAAACGTCATGCGCGTAAGAGTTAGGACTTTGCTGGTGCTGGCGGTGTGGATCAGCGCGAGCTGCGGCGATGACGGTGGAACCGATGCAGGCGCGGCGGGCGTGGCGGGCGTGGCGGGCGCGGCAGGGGTTAGCGGTGCCGGCGGGGTGTCGGCTGGCACGGGTGGCATGAGTGCTGTGGCGGGGACTGGAGGACGCTCCGGCTCCGGGATGCTCAGCAGCGACATCTGCGTGCGCGCGCCGGTAGACTCGTGCGACCTCGCATCCGTCTGCGCGAGCGTCAAAGCGCGGCGCAACTGTGCCGGGCCGATCGAGTTCGTCGCGTGTGCACCGAAGCAGAGGGCATGTGCTCAAACCGCAAGCTTCTGCGCGAAGGATGCGAGCGGGACGGAGTGGTACTTTCCGACGAGCTGCGGGAAGGATCAGATCGAGCAGGGCACGTGGACGATCGAGGCGCAATGCGGCTGTTCGGAGTCGGACGCAGGTGCGGATGACGCTGGGCTGTAGCGAGATACGAGGTCGCCGTGCCCGCGCCCAAAGCGGCCTTCATGTGGTGGCGCTGGAAAGTCGGCGAAGCAAAGTCTTCCCGAGTACGCAGGGTTGTTAGACTAGCGGAGCCGTCACCGGCCGATCAGTGCTTGTGACCGTGGTAACGGTAGCCGTGATAGCGCTCCCCGTGGTTAGCGGACCAACGCCGGTACGCAGGCTGCGACGCGTGGTAGTGCGCCACGAGATCGACATAGACCGGTGCCGTCGGCGGAACGAACGTCATCGCACCGTCGACGTAGTAGTACGGCCGACCGCTGTCATCGAAGTCGACTACGTATCCGTCGTAGTACACGGGAGCGTAGCCGTCTGCGTATTCGGGCGGAGGCAGCCCTTGCAGCTCGGCGTAACACCCGCCAACTCCGCAAACGCCGCACACCGCGAAGCCGACGAGAACCCAGTGCGACGGGATTCGAATGCGTGCGCCGTGCATGAGGATCGCTTTACCACACGGGCAGGTTCAGAGCCCGTGCTCGAGACTGCGCGCGTCTGGACCGCGTCGAGCCTAGGGCGAGTTGCGTTCCGCAGCACCGCTGCCGTTGCGCGCTTGGCCGCGCCCGATCACGGCCTTGCGGTACGATCACACGGCCCAAGCGCTCGAAGCGGGCCCGCAGGACGCTACGCCGCCGAGCTGACTACGATTGAGGCTGGCTTAGCGATTGCTTGCGCATGCCGCACCGAACCAGGAGCAGGCCAAACTTGGACGCTCTCGCGACGAAGGGCCGCATTCTGCGGAACTTTTACGTCGCGCCGACGTGCTCGCCGACACGTTCGATCTTGCTGTCCGGCACCGACAACCACTTGGCGGGCATCGGAAGTATGGCCGAGGAGCTCGCACCCGAGCAGGAAGGCAAACCTGGCTACGAAGGCGCGCTCGATTCGCGGGTCGCACCGCTACCTGCACTGCTGCGCGACGCGGGTTATCGAACTTACCAGGCCGGCAAGTGGCACCTCGGAGGGGCGCCGGATCATCGGCCCAACGCGCGCGGCTTCGATCGTTCGTTTGCGCTCGTCCAAGGCGGCGCTGCGCACTTCAAGCAAGCGTCGACGGGCGCACTGTTCCCTGGCGCGCCCGAACCGATCTATCTCGCGGATGACGTGGAGACCCCGATTCCGGAGGGCTTCTTCTCATCGGACTACTATACGAACAAGTTGATCGAGTTCGTCGACTCCGAGCCGAGCGCTGACAAGCCGTTCTTCGGCTATCTGACATACACCGCACCGCATTGGCCGATTCAAGCGCCTGACGCGAACATCGCGCGCGTGAAAGGTCGCTACGACGTCGGTTACGACGTGATCGCGCAGCGTCGGTTCGCAACACTCAAGCGGCTCGGGCTCACGACGCAGAACGCAACGCAACCGCCGCGCCCGCCTGGCATCCGTGCTTGGGCCGAGTTGAACGACGAGGAAAAGGCCCGTTCCGCGCGCACGTTCGAAGCGTACGCCGCGGCGGTCGAGTCACTCGATGACAACGTCGGACGCCTCGTCGGTCACCTGCGGGCGAGTGGACAGTTGGACAACACATTCGTGTTCTTCTTGGCGGACAACGGTGCCGAGGGGAATGACATCTCGCTCGATCCGAATCCCGGAGGCACCGAAGCTTTCAACGAGTGGCTCGCGACGAACTTCGACAACAGCCTCGAGAACATCGGACGCGCGAACTCGTACACGTGGATCGGCGAAGCGTGGGGCCAGACGAGCGCGCTTCCGAATCGCTTGTACAAAGGCACTGTGACAGAAGGTGGCATTCGATCGCCTGCATTCGTGTCGTATCCCGCAACAGTAGCGGCAGGGACGACGTCGCAAGTGATCACGGCGCGCGATGTGTTGCCGACGTTGCTCGAGGTCGCGGGAACGCGGCATCCCGGGATCGTCTACAAAGGCGCGCCCGTGTTGCCGCAGCAGGGCACGTCGCTGTTGAGCTATCTACAGGGGACGAGCCGCGCAGTGCACAATGCCGACTATACGTTCGGGACTGAGTTGTTTGGTCGCAGTGCGCTACGGAAAGGCCCGTGGAAGATCGTGCGATTGTACGCGCCGGTCGGAAACGGCGAGTGGCAGCTCTTCAACTTGGACGACGATCCGAGTGAGCTGGTCGACCTGACGAAAGCGACGCCGCGGCGCTACGACTCGCAACAGCGGTATGCGGCGAAGCTCGATGAGCTGAAACGCGAATGGCAGACGTACGTGCAGCAGAACAACGTGATCGAGCTCGGTTACGATTTCGGTTACGGCTACGGGCCCGTGAACCCGTGAATCACGCGTGGTGAGTCGTTCACCGAGGGCTGTCTCCGACTGTGCTGCTGTTAGCGGCAGTCGGAGACATTCCGTTTCGCCATGGCTGCGCATTCTCCGCGCGGGACTGACGCTCGCCTGTAGCCTCGCGGTCCTCGCGTGCTCTCGGGCAGAGACGGCGTCAGATTCCGCGAAGCATCAGAGCCCGCCGCAGCCGTCCGCGGCGCTGCCGGCAGTAGCAATCCGCTATGCCGGGAGCCAGCGCTGTGCCAGTTGCCACCCTGCTGAAAGCCAAACATGGAGCAAATCGCATCACGCGCAGTCGATGCAGATCGCAAATGCAGAGACAGTGCTCGGCAACTTTGAGGCGCCTGCCCAGCCGCAGCAGCATGGAGGCTGGACCCGCACGTTCGCCAAGCGCGACGGGAAGTTCTACGTCGATGCTTCTCGCGCGCAGGGAGATTCCGAGAGCTTCGAGGTTCGCTACACATTCGGTGTGTATCCGCTGCAGCAGTATCTCGTCGCGGCAGACGGCGGTCGTTATCAAGTCGTAGATCTCGCGCATGATTCGCGCGCTGCTGCCGACGGCGGCCAGCGCTGGTTTGCGCCGGCAGGAGCCGCTCAAAGCACGTCCTCCGCCCTCCCCTGGCACAGCCGTGACGCGAACTGGAACGGCATGTGTGCAGCATGTCACTCGACAGGACTTCGCAAGGGCTACGACGTCGCACACGATCGGTTCGAGACTACGTGGGCCGAGTTGAACGTAGCGTGTGAGGCGTGTCACGGGCGTGGATCTCGACACGTCGAGTGGGCAGAGCTGGAACGTGCCGGACATGGCTCGGCTTCAGGACTTGGGAACAAGGGGTTCGAGACCCGACTGCGCGGCGCGAGCTCGACTCGCTGGCGGTTCGAGAACGCGCAGTCGATCGCGTCTGCGCCCGGCGCGAGCGGTGCAGAAATCGCGGACACGAATGCCGAAGTGAACCGCTGTTTACCGTGCCACGCCCGCCGCCAGGAGCTGACGCGTGAACCGAGTGCGAGTGGACCGGTGCTCGACGACTATGCTCCAAGCTTGCTCGACCCTGGGCTCTATCACGCCGACGGCCAAGTCGAGGATGAAGACTTCGAGTACGGGTCGTTCGCACAGAGCCGCATGTATCTCGCGGGCGTGACTTGTTCGAACTGTCACGATCCGCATACCGCGAAGCTAAGAGCTCAAGGCAACGCGCTGTGTGCACAGTGTCATGCACCGGCGCGGTTCGATCAGCCGGCTCACCATCATCACGCGCCGGATTCGACAGGCGCGCAGTGCGTCAGCTGTCACATGCCCAGTAAGACGTATATGGGCGTGCACGTCCGGCGGGATCACGCGATTCGCGTTCCAAGGCCGGACCTGAGTGTCGAACTCGGCGTCCCGAACGCGTGCGAGCAGTGCCATGCGAACGAGCGAGCGGCTTGGG
This sequence comes from Polyangiales bacterium, assembly GCA_035687405.1. GTDB lineage: Bacteria > Myxococcota_A > Polyangia > Polyangiales > JAFGIB01 > JADGRF01. Next base: position 10,485 of record DASRXR010000077.1, on the reverse strand, counting down.
CGGCTCGAGCGTTGACGAAGTGGGGAGTGCAAAGCTCCGAACGCGAGACAGCCTATGCGCGCGCGATCGTCGCGGGCCGCTCTCTGAGGTCCGATGCAAACCTGCAGCTCGCACGAGTTGCAGTGCGCACGGACCTGGCGCCGATTCGCCGCGCGACTGCGCTTTCATTGTTGCGCGGACCACTCGTTGGCGATGCGCAGTCTGCGCTTCAGCAGAGCGTTCGCGACTCGGACGATCTCGTACGCTACGGCGCAGCGCGGGCGCTCGATGCACTGGCGGATGGCGAGCGAGTCCCGCTCGGCGTGTCGTTGCTGACCGATCGTGCGCGTGCGGTACGAGTAGAGGCGGCGCGTGCGCTCGCGGACACGCCGCCTGACGTGTTGACTGCGCAGCAACGCGAGCAGCTGATGGCTGCGCTGCGCGAGTGGGTCGCAGCTCGCCTGAGCACAGGCGAAAGACCTGAAGCGCACGTCGATCTCGCTCAGCTCTACACGCGCCTAGGACGTGTGCAGGACGCGGAGCGTGCGCTGGAACACGCGCTCGTACTCGATTCGCAGAGTCTGCCGGCGCGGGTGAATCTCGCCGATCTGAAGCGCATGACCGGCCGCGATGCCGAAGCGGAGACGCTGCTGCGTGAGACAGTCGAGCTGCGGCCTACGGCCTCAGTTGCATGGCACGCGCTCGGGCTCGCGCTCGTGCGGCGCGGTCAGCGCACGGAGGCAACGGACGCGCTCGGGCGAGCGCACGCGCTTGCGCCGGCGGAGCCCGACTACGCGTACGCCTTTGGGCTCGCGTTGCGCGAGGCGGGACGCAGCTCTGAAGTACAGTCGGTAGTGCATCGAGCGCTCGAGGTGACGCCAGATTCCGCCGAGCTCATCGCACTGTTGCGGCTGGTGGAAAGCGAGCGGAAGCCAGCGAAGTCGAGGCGTTGATGCGAAAGCACCGGCCGACGTGTTGGAAGCGTTTACAGCCGTGAGTCGAAGCGCAGGTGGATTAACCCACCGATCGTTCAGACGCGCAGTCCGCGATCGCCGATCAGGTGCACGTAGACCTCGTCGAGAGTTGGACGCGAGGTGCGGATAGACGTCACGCCCCTCGAGACGAGAAACGTCAGGACGGCCTGGATGGCTGATTCTTCCGCGAGCTCGATGCGATGAGTCGCAGTTTCTGCGAGCCTCGATACTGCACTCACGCCAGGCAGCGTACGCAGCTGATCGACGGTCGCGTCATGCAGACACTCTCCGCTCACTCGCCGAGCCGATGCCACATGCGAGACATAAGTCCAAAACGCCGTCTTGTATAGTAGACAGGAGAGTCTTCAACTGACGCGGAGTTTCCGATCGGCGAGGATCAGCGCGAGCGTGCTCGCAGCATCTTGGATCTCGCCAGCGAACGCGCGTTCGACCAGATCCGCGAACGGGATGAGCGCGAGCTCGATCTGTTCGGTGGATTCACGGTTCATCACACCCGCTTCGCTCAGACCGGTCGCCAAGAAGAAATGACAGCGTTCGTTGCTGATGCCGTCGCTACCGTAGAACGAGCCGAGTGGAACGAGATGTTCGGCCACCCAGCCCGTCTCTTCTTCCAACTCTCGATGCGCAGCGAGCTCCGGTGCTTCGCCATCGAGTCCACCCGATGGGCATTCCAGCAACGTCTCTTGCACCGTGTACCGGTACACCCACTCCATCAGCACGCGTCCATCATCGAGGAGCGGCACTACCATCGCGTAACCTGGGTGCTCGATCATCGTGTATGTGATGGGCTCGCCGTTCGGAAGCTCGATCTGATCCTGCCGAAGCCGATACCATTTGCTCTCGAACAGATACCGCGAGCTCCGCTTTATCCAGCCGCCATCGTGTGTCATACCGATACGCTAACGTAACGGGCCTGCGTGCGAATCGTCGATCGACACGCGGGCCGTGGGGGATCCTTCGATGAGCCAACCCGACGCGATCAATGAGCTCCTCGCCGAACAGGCCGCCTACTACCGCGCGATCGCGCCGGAGTACGAGAGCCTATCGATCCCGGGTGGGGGCGGAGAAGAAGTAGCCGCCGCGCTGGAGGTCTTCAGACCAATCGGCGACGTACTCGAACTCGCGTGCGGCCCAGGCATGTGGACCGAGATTCTCCTTCGCCACGCGGCAGCTCTTACCGCGGTGGATGCCGCGCCGGAGATGCTCGCGCGAGCGAAAGCGCGTGTCGGTGAGCGCCGCGTGCGCTTCCTGCAAGCTGATCTCTTTTCGTGGAGATCGGAGCAGCGCTACGACGTCGTTTTTTTTGGCTTCTGGCTTTCGCACGTGCCGCGCGAGCGTTTCGAAGCATTCTGGGCACTCGTCAATGACTGCCTAGAACCGGGGGGACGAGTCTTCTTCGTCGATGATGCATTCCGCCCTCCCGAAGAGCTGATCGAAGGGAACTCGTCCTCGACGATCCAACGCCGCACTAGCAATGGCGCAAGCTATCGCGCAGTCAAGGTCCCATACCGCCCGGCCGACCTGGAGGAAAAGCTCGCTGCGCTCGGCTGGCAGTTCGCTGTCACGCAGACATCGGGAACCTTTTATTGGGGCGCAGGCAGCAGAGCTCAGAAGTCGGCGACACCCGTCGGCCTCTGATTGAAATACATATAGATGCCATCGGGCATGACGTTTGCGCTCGCATCGTTCGATGCATCGAGCGCGCCACGGCTCTCGAATGTCTTCGCCGCAATCGCTTTGCAGCCCTCTGCGTCACCGCCGAGATCCGTACCGAGTGCTGTCACATCGAAGCAGCCCGCGCGGAGAGCGTCGCAATACTGTACGCCCGCCGCCGGCATGCCCGTTCCCGGAGGAGGTGGCGCGTTGGTCTTGCCTTGAATGAACACGAAATCTGCGGAAGTCTTCAGATGGGCGCTGCAAAAGCCGACGCCTGCTCCGGCCAACGCGAGCTCCGATGTCGCGGGTGACTCGTGCGTGATCAAGTGCATGATCACTCGGCTGTTCGTCGGCACGTTGCTATCGGCAACCGCGATCCACGCTTCGACGTCGCCGCCGCTGATGCGATACACGCCGCCCATCCCGCCGGCCATGCCCTCTACGAGGTAAAAGGCGTCGCCCTCGGCGTCTTGGCCGCCGTCAGCTGCGTCCGCGCCCGCGTCTTCCGTGCTCGTACCAACCGAGCTGCCGAAGCCAAATGCGATCCAAGCATCGCTGGCACTCCCCGCCGCGCCGAAGCTCTGCATGCATTGCAGCTTCACGTCGAACGTTCGGCCACCTGGCAGCGCGTAGGTATGCACGGCTGGCGTCGTGGTCAAACAAGCATGTTTCGTCGCATCGGTATCGAGTCCCGCGAGGCGACCATCCAAGTCTTTTACGATGCGAAGGAGCTCAGTCGGACCACCCATGTAGAAGCGCTCTTGAACGGCGAGCGCTAGATTGATCTCCCCGCCGAGTGCTTGCGGCAAGACTCCGACGCCGCCATCGCTCGGCTTCTTCGGAGGTTCGGGCTTGTACATCGGGTTCGCGATCAGCGCAGATGGGGTACTGGCTCGGACAAGAGGATACACCTCGGGTACGACCAGCTTGGTGGCTGGCTTTCCCGCATCCTTGCCTGCCGTTGCGGTCTGACCGGCGCCGCCGCCTCCTTTGCCCGCGGTTTGATTCGAGCCGTCGCCGCCGCTGCCTTTGCCTGCGGTTTGGTTCGGGGTCTCGCCCGCATCGTTCGCCGTGGCTGGACCGTCGTCACCGCCGCAGCCAACGGCGACGAGTAGAACGAACCCCAAGAGATTGCGCATGTGCATCCTTCGGCCTAACCGGTGCGATGCTTCAGTCATGTGGCCTTCGAAAGCCGCATGACTATCTCAGTTGCGTGCACACGCGCGGCGAGAAACTCATTCGAACACACGCGCACGCAGACCCATGTGAACGCCTAGGCGCGACCCGAACGCGCAGAACGCGCATCAGCGCGGCGCGCGCGCTGGCCTAGGACCCCACCGACGCCCACTCGCATATCCGCATGATGACGCGGCTTAGCGAGGTTTTCACGGCCCTACGCGTGCGGGCGTCGATCTGATGGACGCTGGCTTGCGAGCAACGCATCGAGCAACTCAGACAACTTGAGCTGCGCGACCGCAACACCCGCATCCGAGAAACCGTACGGCACGATCAACTGGTCGGCGTGCACGATCGCACCACACGTGTACACGACGTTCGGCACGTAGCCGTCGCGTTCGTCCTCAGTGGCTTCGAGCAATGGCTGCGTCAAAAACCCGAGGACACGCCGCGGGTCTTCCAGATCGAGCAACAGAGCACCGAGCGCGTAAGTCCGGACCGGTCCAACACCGTGCGTCAACACGAGCCAGCCAGCATCGGTCTCGATCGGTGACCCGCAGTTTCCAATCTGCAACAGCTCCCAAGGGTTCTGGGGGCGATACAGCTCGGTGACCTCGTTCCAATCGTGCACGTCAGTCGACGTCGACAAGTGAAGGTTCTCGCGGTCCTTGCGCGACAGCATGAAGTACTTGCCATCGATCTTACGCGGAAACAGCGCCATGCCTTTGTTCTGCGCCGCTTCGCCGTTCAACGTCGAAATCGAGAAACGCAAAAAGTCTTCGGTCTCGATCAGCTGGGGCAAGATCCCGAAACCGTCGTACGCAGTGTAAGTCGCGTAGTACTTCGTGCTTCCGTCGCTCTCGGTGAACTGCACGAACCTTGCGTCTTCCATGCCGTGTGTTTCGTACGGGCCCGCAGGGAAGATCACGCGTTCGGACAGCTCGGAATCTGCCGGGAACGTCGTGACGTAATTAGACGACGCCAACATTCGGATGATTTTGACAGTCTCGAACCAGATCGCCGCCGGCCCGCTCGCTTCGAGAGCAACGAGCGACGTCTCGAGTTCGTCGAGAGTGAATGTCTTCCCGAGCCGCTCGAACAAACTCGTAGAGAGCTCGTTGATCCCGCCGAGCTCAGCGAGCTTGCCGGTGAAACGCCGCTTCTCGAAATGTGTCGGAGAGGTTCTGCGACCACCGATCAGGTGCGTGCCGCTGGGGTCGATCGTCATGCCGCCGTGAACGTCGAGAACTCCCGAGCGAAACTCGATCGATGACAAGTGGCCCTCACCGACCGCGCGCAGGCTCATGACGAAACGTTTTGCACCGCTCGGAACTCCGCGCTGATCTGGCGCGGCGACGATCGACGGGTTGAAGAGCGCTGCGGCTTCCACTGCAAACTCGTGCGTGAAATAGGCGCCGATCAACAAACGCCGCTCGTCGGAGACGTGCACTCCCTCGGGAATGTGATGGGACACGAGATCGAAATGCCGCTCCAGCGTCTGATTGAAGCCGTGATGACGGTCCTCGAAACGCCGTGTGATATCAGCGTTCAAGGCACCGACACTCGACTCGGGCACGGCCATGATCCGCGCGACGAGTAAGCTCGCCCGGGATGGCCCAGGGGCGAGGGTCTCTTCACCCGGCACGAATGGTTTGGCTAATACTCTGCGAGCATCGAGCAGGATTCGATGCTGCGTACGCTTAATCTGAATGGTCTTCATCGTGCGGATTCGGAAATCGTCTGAGTGTCGGCATGCCCGAGGCCTTCACCATCGAGCTCGAGCATTTTGAGCAGTGCGATCAGAAAGCAGATCGTGCTCTCCGCACCTTGGTTCTGATTGACGTACGAGTCGCCCATACCGTCGCGACAGCCGCCAGTTGCAAAGTCGTAGAGCGGCATGCCTAGACGGTTGGCCCCGAGAAACCACGCGAAAGCTTCGCGCATGCGACGTAGATAGTGTCGATCGTTCGTGACGGTGTAAGCGCAACAAAACGCTAACACGAACGCGGCAGCATCGATCGCTTGCTCGTCCACGCTGGCTTTTTCACCGCCGCGGCTATGCCAACCACTATTGCCCACCAGCTGCAGTTGTTCGCCCTCGAAACAAACCTCTTCGAGAAACTCGAGTGATTCGCGCGCATCGCGCAGGCTCGCGCGATCGCCGGTCACACCGTAGGCAGCGAACAGCGCGAGTGGGAGAAGCGCGTTGTCGTACGTGAGTGAAGGTTCGAACCACCGCCAGTCCGCAGCCGCGTTCTGGCGATAGCAGTCCATGAGCTTCGCAGCCAAAACATCCAACACGCGGCGGACATCTGCCGCATTGGGATCTGCGTTGAGCACGCTCACCAGACCCAGGAGCGCTTGCGCGGAACCACGCGGCCCGAGTGCTTCTGCATGCGGAAGCGCGCGATTCAGCATGTCTCGCGCGAGCATCCGACAACCTTCGGCGTCTGCGAGCTCGAATGAAATCCCCAGCGCCCAAATTGCACGCCCGAGACAATCATCGGACGACGTCGCTCCATCCAACACACGTTCATAGGTCATGAAGTTGCTGAAGGTGCCGTCAACATTCTGCGAGCCGTACAGGTAGCTGAGGTACCTCGTCACGAGCGCTTTCGTCTCGGCAGAACCATTGATGCGGTCTGCTTGTACGGCGACGATCAGCGCGCGCGCGTTGTCGTCGACGCAGTAACCACTCTGACGCGCCGGGACGCTGTAGGTTGCGTGTTGGATGATGCCGGTGTCATCGGTCATGCGTATCAAGTGATCGAGGCTCAGCTCTGGCAAGCTGCTCGCAGGCGCAACCTCACTCAAGGGCGGCGACGACGGCCGATCGTGAGAGATGCGTAACGCACCTTGAATCACCTCGAAATACGCTTCACCGATTCGCGGCCAAGCCATGGCGCGCGCGAAGTTGGTCGCTGCAGTCCGCACGCGAAGAAGCTCACTCGGCGAGCTGAACCACTCGATCAGCATGCGGCTGAGCGCGGCGGAATCTTTGAACGGGAACAAGCCACCGCGACCGTCCGCGAGAAGCTCCTGCGCGTGCCAATAGGGTGTCGAAAGCACCGCAGCGCCTGCCCCCATCGCATACGACAGTGCGCCGCTCGTGACCTGCGCCTCGTTCAAATACGGGCTCACGAACGCGTCGGCGGCTTGCAGGTACTGCCGCAACTCTTCATCCGAAACGAACTGCCCGCGAAACATCAGGTGCTCGCGCACGCCCAACTTCTCGGCTTCGCGTTCGAGCATGGTTCGATAGGCTTCGCCTTCTCGACGCTTGATGACCGGGTGGGTTGCTCCCACCACGAAATACATCAGATCAGGAAACTTTCGGATCACCTCGGGCAGTGCCCGGATCACTGTCTCGATGCCCTTATTCGGACTCAACAGACCGAAGGTCAGCAGCAGGCGTCGCCCCGCGACACCAAACTTCGCCTTCAGCGCTTCCTGGGCGACCGGCTGCATCACAGGAATGCCGTGCGGAATGATTCGCACCTTCTCGCCGCGGACCCCGTACGAGTTGGCCAACAAGTCTTTGGCCACTTGACTCATCACGATGAGCTGCGCGCACTGAACTGCGAGTTTTTGCACGATCCGCGCTTGGTTCGCGGACGGCTGCTTCAGCACTGTGTGCAAGGTCACGATCACCGGCACACGCAACGCGCGGACGAAGTCGAGGATGTAGCCTCCGTCTTCGCCGCCGAATATCCCGTATTCGTGTTGAATCGAAACGATGCGCACGTGGCTGTAGTTCACGAACTCGGCAGCGCGCGGATAGTCGCCTTTGATATTCTGCCGGATCTCGAACTTGACCTCGGATGGATAGGCGTGTTGCCCCAAGGGCTCCGTGACGCCCACGATCATCGGCTGCACGCGTGTGTCGGCGCTGGTTACAGCCTCCATGAGGTCGGCTGTAAACGTCGCAATCCCGCAGCGACGTGGAGTGTACGAGCCGACGAATGCGACCCCGATTTGATCTTGAGTTGGACCTGTCACGACCGCGCCAGACGATTCCGCCACTCAGAACGCCACGAGTGACATGAGGGACACGTGGGACACGTGGGAATCGAGTGACACGTGGGAATCGACGAACACGAGCGAGATCCTGACCGAGGCCGATCCGAGTTAACGACTAAAACACGACTCATTGAGCGCAACGTACACCCCAACCTTCCAAACAGAAGGACTAAATCGCCCCTGTACCGGGACTTTTGGTCCCGGATGGGCATTTGGCTGCATGCGTAATCGGCGTAATTCCAGCGCATTGTTCTGCGGCACGCATCCTGCACGGAGCCACGCGTCGATGGACCATCCAGAGCGACGCGTTACGAGTAATCACGTGCGACAGAGTTGCGCGACCGCGACGTACGCACTGCCCACCATACACGTGGAAATGCAGTGAGAACTCCAAAGCAGTATCGTTGCTCAGAGTCGCGATGAAACACTGACCCCCGCCGCTGGGATGAGGTCAGCGCGCGAGTACTTCGACGATGGGCGTCGGTTCGAATGTGATTTCACTGCTCTGTCGCACGCCGCCCACGACGTAAATGCGACCGTCGAGCGTCGATGCGCCGAGCGAAAAGCGCGGGGTCGGCATCTCGGTCGTGAGCGACCATTCATCAGCGTCGACGTCGTAGACCTGCACTTGCGGATAGATGGCGCCCGTGCCGCCGGTGATCCCGCCGATGACGTACAGTCGACCACCCACGACCGCGCTGCCAAAGCTGCTGACGGGTGTTGGAAGCGCAGCCTTCTCGCTCCAAGTCTCGGCTTTCAGATCCAACGCGAACGTTCGCCCGGGACGCGCGGACGGGTCCGTCTCCGTGCTTCCACCCGTCGCATACAGAACATCATCGATGATGCCGGCACCGAAATACGCACTCTCATCCGGGATCGGCGGCAGCTCGCGCCACTCGCGCGTCTTGGTGTCGAAGACTGCGACGTCGCGCAGCCGCAAACCACGTGGATTGGTCGCCGACGTGACGACGCCACCGACGACGTAGATCGACGTGCCTGCGACGGCCAATGCCGAAGCGCCGATTCCGCGCGTGATAGGGCGCTTACCCTCGGCGGACCAGGTGCGACGCTTCGGGTCGTAGCTGAAGAGATCGGTCGCGCCTTTCGCGCCGAGGATCCAGAGCCGGCCGCCGCTCGCAGCGACATTCGGCAAGTCGAGCGCGACCGGCAGATCCTCGTGTTTCTCCCACGAATCATTCGCTGGATCGTAGGCTTGAACCGTGCTGACCGGACCGCCCGCCATGGTGTCGGTATTCACCTTGCGACCGCCGACCACCCACACCTCGTCGTCGAGCGTAACTACGTTTGGATACGCTATCGCCTCGCCCGGAAGCGGCGTCGTCATCGACCACGTTTCAAGTACCGGTGTGCTCGGCACGTCGTTCGAAGACGCATCGACGCTCGCATCGGCCAGATTGGCCGGGGCATCCGAGTCATCGCCACACGCGACGAACGCGAGCGCTATCGCGGCGAAGTGCGTCTTCATGCGTCAACCTCTTTCGAGCCGTTCGAGCGGCCTGTACCAGCCTGGGGGTGGCCGCATCTGAATAGTCGCTTTCAGCGTGTCGCTCAAGTTTGATTCGCGCTCAAGTTCGATTCGCGCGAGACGAGAGCCATTTGCAGACGCCGCTAATGGCTGCAAGCCCCGCGCCGTAAAGCTGCTCGGCCGAATCGGAGGACGCGATGGGAAGAAATAGACATCTTTGCATCGCTGTTCGTCGCGGCACTTCTTTGCGAAGTCTTCTGAGCAGCTGCAGCTCGTAGCGGCATCGTTGCAACCGACGAGTGCAAGCATCCCTCCCGATACGAACGTATCGTCGACACCATCGTCGTATGGATGTCACGGCCCGCGCCTGCTTTCGTGCGTTCGAGGAGACACCTGAATATGAAGCCACTCGAACTACTCGCTCGCCCCGTTACCTTCCGCACCGTAGTCCTCGGATTCGTCGCGATAGTAACGATGGCGACGACCGCCGGTGCCGAAAAGAATGACCCGGCGATCCGCCCGTTCCACGTCAACGTGCCCGACGCGGACCTCGCCGACTTGAAGCTACGCCTCGCTGCAACCCGCTGGCCTGACAAGGAGACCGTCACAGATCAATCGCAAGGCGCGCCGCTCGCGAACCTCCAACAGCTCGTGCGCTACTGGGGCACTAACTACGATTGGCGCAAGGCCGAAGCGAAGTTGAACTCCTATCCGCAGTTCATGACGAAGATCGACGGGGTGGACATCCACTTCATCCACGTCCGCTCCCGTCATCCGAACGCGTTGCCGTTGATCATCGCGCACGGGTGGCCGGGGTCTGTCTTCGAGCAGATCAAACTCATCGGTCCACTCACCGAGCCGACCAAGTACGGCGGCCGCGCGGAAGACGCGTACGACGTCGTGATCCCGTCGCTGCCGGGCTTCGGCTTCTCGACGCGACCCACCGAAGCTGGCTGGGGGTTGGAGCGCAACGGCCGTGCGTTCGACGAACTGATGAAGCGGCTGGGGTACACGCACTACGTCGCGCAGGGCGGAGATTGGGGAGCGGGCATCGTTCAAGCGATGGCGCGGCAGGCGCCGGCTGGATTGCTCGGCATCCACACCAACTTGCCCGCGACGACACCGGACGACGTCGGTCCAGCGCTCGGCGGCGGGCCTTTGCCAGCGGGGCTC
>DASRXR010000076.1:0-2157 GCA_035687405.1 Polyangiales bacterium | reverse complement strand
CACGCCCGATCCACTAGTCGCATCGCCCAGCGGCTGGGTCTGCGTTCGCAGAATGCGGTGCCGATCGACCGGAACCGTGTTGGGCCGCGCGCGCACGCCGACATGACTCGGATCTGGACGCTCAGGAATCTCGCCTTCGTTCAACTGAACGGCCTGCATCGCGGTCTGCGATGCTTTGTGGGCACGCGGGGCTTCACCCGCCGCCTCGGGCATCATCGACAGCCGCGCCGCCACGTCGCGTGCCGGCATCGACGAGGAGGATTCGAGCAGCGTCCGCGCAAAGCTCGCATTCGGATCGCCGCTTCCCTCATGCTGGGCTTTTGCGAACTCGACGAGCTGCAACACCTGTCGCTTCTGCTCGGCATCGACGTGAATGAACTCCACGCCCATGCCCGCGACGCCGTTGTGGCGCGCAGCTTGCTCTGCGGCTACGACGTGGACGACGCGCGCGTGGATTGCGACTTCCACCCCTTCGGGCAGGTGCAATTTCAGCTCGACCTCGCTCAACGGCTCGGGCGTCTGTTCACTGCGGATGAACATCCCGCCGCGGCAAATGTCGCTCGCGTACGTCTCGACGAACTCGGTCCAGGTCTCGCACCGTATCGCGAGCGGTCGATCCGACGGATAGCGTGCACTTCTTCGTTCCGATTCCATCAACTGAGCAGTCAGTTTATCACTAGAAACACCGGATCGGCGCGGGGCCCATCCAGGTGGTGGTGACGGGTAAGCGGCCGTCGCACGACGCAACAGCCGAAGCTTCGATCGCGCCGCCTATCCCACCTGCGAGGCCGGCATGCGCATCGCCGTACGGCGCGTAGACTGTGATCGATGACCACTGTCGCGGCAGGGCTCGAGCCGATCGCGCCGATCAGCGAGCCTCAAAAGCAGGCGTTGTACGACGCGGAGACGGCCGCGCGCCGTTTTGCGTTCGCGCCCAAGCTCGCCACCTGGAACGGCGTCGGCATGCTGCTCGGAGCGGCGCTCTCACTCGTGCTCGCGGTGTTCGATCACGCGTTACTGCTGTCGGCGGTGGTCCTGGGTGTCTGTGGTTGGGTCGAGCTGTCCGCCGGAAAGAAGCTTCGGGAGTACGATCCCAAAGCGCCGCTGCACCTCGCATTGAATCAGCTCGCACTCTTGGTGCTCGTCCTCGGCTATTCGCTGCTGAAGCTGAAGGCGGCGTTCACCGGGCAAGCGACACTCGCGACCGAGCTCGCGCAGCACCCCGAGCTCGCCGCGGTGCTCGATCAGCTCGACGACCCGAGCGTCACGGAGGCGCTCAGCTCCTTTGGCGAGATGTATCGCTGGGGCGTGGTCGCGGTGTATTCGCTGCTGATCGCGATCGCGATCGTCGTGCAGGGTGGTGCGGCGGCGTATTACTGGTCGCGCCGCAAACATCTGGTCGCGTTTCTCGCGAGCACGCCAGCGTGGGTCGTCGAGCTCATGCGGCGGCCACGGCCGATGTGAATGTTACGAGCGCTGCGGCAAGTGCCAGTGGCGAGAGAACAGGAGATCGAAGAAGCCGGGATCGGAGCCGTCTTGTTTGATCCAGCTCAACTGATCGAACACGTAGGCCGTGCTGTGGAGGGGCTCCGGCAGCGGCAGTACGTGCAGCACCGCGCCGAACTGGAAGTCGCTCAGGATCGCTTTGAACTGTTCGGGCGAGTCGCCGTGTGCGATCAAACCTTCGAACCAATATTCGCTGATCACGTAGTCGGCACGCGCGAGCGTCTCGCGCGCACCCTCGAGCACGCGCACCTCCGAGCCTTGCGCGTCGAGCTTCACCACGATCGGGTGGGGTAGCTCGCGGCCGCGCAGCGCGTCGTCGAGGCGCGTCGCCATCACCTCGATCTCTGCGCGCTCCGGCAACGCCCCGCGTGCCGCTTTGGGCTGCAGGCGATGATCGCCGAGGTTGTCGCTCGAGAGGGAGAGCCGCAGCGCAGTGCGCTCCGAGTAGCAGGCGAGCGCGTGGCACTCGATGCGCTCCGAGAGCCCGTGCCGCGCGACGTTCCGCGACAAGAACCCGAAATTCCGCGGCTCGGGCTCGAAGGCGATCCCGAGCGAGCCCGTGCGTTCGACGACCGGCACCACGACGAGCCCGATGTTCGCCCCGACGTCGATGAAGGTGCCGGGCCCATCCCCGAACAGGCGGTCTACGAC
>DASRXR010000075.1:0-2576 GCA_035687405.1 Polyangiales bacterium | reverse complement strand
CGGAGAACGCCGACTACTACGCGCCCTACGAGTTGTATTTCGCCGAAGCCCAGCTCGCGAAGGCGCGCGAGGAAGCGGCGGAGGGTCACTACGAAGACGCACTCGAGATGGTGAGTGTTGCAGAAGCGTACGGCCGGCGTGCACTCGAACGCAGCGCGCGGCCAGGCGAGCTGAATCCGTGATCCGGCTGCGACGCTCTCGTCACGTGCGGTCCTTCCTCCAGCTCGCTGGAGTGATGTTGCTGTCGCCGCTCGGCGCGGCATGTACCGGTGAAGAGCTGCGCGATCACGCGCGGCTCTCGCGGCTCGAACGGACGCTCGACGACGTGATTCACGCCGGTGCCTACGTCTGCGCACCACACGAGCTCGCACTTGCGCGCGCGAATACCGAGTTTGCGCGGATCGAGCTCGTGCAAGGCAATCCCGGGCGCGCCTCAGAGCACATGTTGGAGGCAGAGCAGAACGCTGGCGCAGCGCGCTCGCTGAGTCCGAAGGAGCGTTGTCAGAACACGGCGCAGCCGGTTCCGGATCTATCTAACGACGCGCCGGAGGACAGCGATCGAGACGGGATCCCCGATGCCGCCGACCGCTGCCCTTCCGAGGCGGAAGACCGCGACGGCACGCTTGACGCTGACGGCTGCAGAGACTGGGACGACGACGAAGACGGTCTCGACGACGACTCCGACCGATGTCCGAAACAACCGGAGGATTGGGACGGATTTCAAGACGAGGACGGATGTCCCGATCCGGACAATGACGCCGATGGCGTCACAGACGATCGCGATGACTGCCCGACACAACCGGGTACGAGTGAGCTCGCGGGCTGCACGCGCACTGAATATCCGGGCATCACCATATTCGAAAAAGAGCTGCGACTCACAACGCCAATCGAGTTCGAAGCTCGGACGGCAACCATCCGTTCAGTGTCGTTTGCAGCGCTCGATTTGCTCGTATCCGTGTTGCAAGAGCGCGTTCACATCAGTCTAGAGATTGCCGCGCATACGGACAGTCAGGGTGACCCTGAGAGTAACTTGCAGATCACACAAGCACAGGCGAACGCAGTTGCGTCTTATCTCATCGAACATGGCGTAAGTGCACCACGCTTGACGGCGCGAGGTTATGGTGACACACGGCCGATTGAGTCGAACAGCACGTCGCGCGGTCGTGCTATCAATCGACGCCTTGAGCTCATCCGGTCGGATCGAGCTCCATGAATTTGCCCACTGCCCCTAGGCTTGGACTGGATGAGGGAGCTGAGTAGGAGTCGAGCGAATGAGACCAGGGCTGCGAGCGAAAATCAGTATTGGTGCGCTACTTCTGAGCCTAGGCCTTGCGACCTCCACCGTCGCGCAACAATCAGCCGATCAAGTCGTCCAAGACCTCAACCGAGGAGCGATGGAGGCTTACAACGGTATGGATATCGAGAAGGCCGGTTCCATGCTCGAGGAGGCGTTGCGCGTGGCTCAAGAGGCCGGCGTGATGGGCCCGTTACTCGCGCAGACGAATTTGAATCTCGGCATCGTGTACGTCGGTGGTCTCAGCGACAACGACGGTGGCGTGAAGTATTTCATGGATGCGATCTGCGCCGATCCGAGCGTGCAACTCGATCCACTCACGAGCACGCCCGACGTGCAGAGTGTGTTTCAAGTCGCCGGCCAGCGCGTGCAACAGATGGGTTGTCCGCAGCAAGGTGGTCCGATGTTGGGACCAGGCGCTGCCGCTCAGACGATGCCGATGCAAGGGGGCCCACAGCAGGGCTACTACGGTGCAGCTCCCAGCGGCGGTGAGAACGGCGAAGCGGAGTTGCCGCCCGGCTGGGCTGCCACTGACAACAGTGAAGGCTCGGCGAAAGAGTTCGAGCGCGGCTTTCTTCAGATCGGTCTGACACTCGGGCTCGCCCACGTCGGTCCGGGCATGCTCGCCGATCGCAAACCACCCTACGATCAGGTCTTCATTAGTCGGTATGACGGCGGTTACGTCGGCGACCTGTTCGATCCGGCGACGGGTGACATCATCACGGACGCAGAGGGTAAGCCGAACTGGAACTTCGATGATCTGAGGTTCCCCGGCACGCCGCTGATGATGAATGACGCGATGGGCAAAGACATCGGCGAGAAGTCGGCGAACGCGTGGGTTCCCGACGGCGACTCCACCGATGGCGTGTACGAGCCAAACGGCGGTACGGCGGAGATGCCGTTGAAGCGCTACCTGCCGATCGACGGTGAGTGCAGTGCCGATGGCACGAAGACTGGACCCGGCGCCCGGATTGGAGACCCCAATGCGCCCCTCGCACCGTCGCGTTACTGCGTGCGTGTGAAAAAGGCGGGCTTCGCATCGGCGCTCGCGCTGCGCGCAGCCGCTGGTTACTTCATCACGCGTCGCATCTCGCTCGCTGCGATCATGCGCTTCCAGTTCGCTTCGGGTGAAGGCGACTTCGCGAACCTGCTGCTCGGTGCTCGGCTCGAGTACATGATCACGAAGCCGAAGGCGCGTGGCTTCATGGTCTCCGGCTTCATCGGTGGCACCTTCGGGCAGATTCAGGCGCAGCCCTCGACCAGTGACGCGACAGGCAAAGAG
>DASRXR010000074.1:0-3877 GCA_035687405.1 Polyangiales bacterium | reverse complement strand
GTAAGCCACCGAACATTCCAACACGTTCCAGACCCGACGCACCCTGCGTGCAACACCAAGCATGACAACGAACCACTCGCATCACCCGCGTCTCTAGCCTCAGCATCAGTTCGGGCGGAGTCCGGCGAGCGAAGCGCAGCTGCTGAGCTGTCAGCGGGTTAGATCCGGTGAACGCGCCCGCGACGGTTCAGCGTGCAACGACGCTGCTGCGCGCAAAGGTGCGGCCCGCGGCAACTCCCAACCAGGCGTCGCACCTTCGACACAGCACGCATACGCAAGCTCGCTCCTATCAGCCGGGGCGCGATCACGCCCCCGTAAAACGAATGGTGGTTCTTGGCGATTTTATCGAGTGCGAGCTGGCCACGCATCAACGCGAGCTTCCACAAGCGAGCCGCATTCGAGGTCAACGCCAGCGGGCCGAGTTCCACTGCTCGCCTCAAGCTCCGTACTGGCCGGAGCCTAGTGAGCGAAGCGCGGCTGCTGAGTTATCCCGCGAGCCGACCGCACGAACGCGCCCGCGACGGTTCACCATGCAACGACGCTACCGCGCGCAAAGGTCGGCCCGCGGCAGTTCAGCATCAGGCGTCGCAACATCGGCAAAGCACGCAGACGCAGGCTCGCCCCATATTTAGCGGTCACGAGATCTCTAGTGCCGATTCGAGTGAGCGAAGCGCGGCTGCTGAGTTATCCGCGAGCTCTACCGCACGAACGCGCCCGCGACGGTTCAGCGTGTAACGACGCTACCGCGCGCAAAGGTCGGCCCGCGGCAGTTTCGCATCAGGCGTCGCAACATCGGCAAAGCACGCAGTCGCAAGCTCGCCCCGAGAGGACCGTCCACCATCGAAAGCCTTTGATCACCGAGCGAGGGGACTCGCCACGGGCATCGACGCGCGTGCGGCCCCAGAGCTTGCCGCACACGCGCAGCTCTCAACTGCTCGCCTCCACGACGCCGTACGACTCAAAGCTCGTGTACCCTCGGCGCGGCCATGGAACTCAGGCTCGGGCGGATAGGGCTGTCAGTGTTAGGCGCATTGGTTTGCGTAAGCACCACTGTCGCTTCTGCCCACGCACAGCAACCGGCTCCCGCAACCCCGGTGAAGAGCACGTCAGCCTCTAGCTCTTCGCGACCCGAGCCCGCTTCTACGCCTCCGAGTAGCGCCGGCGCCGCGCCCGCCACCGAACTTCCCGCCGTTCGCAATCCACCGCGCATTCTCTCCTTCACCGTGAGCGGTGGCGTTTCGCTCGGCGCATTCGAAGCAGGCGTGATGTATTTTCTGACCGAAGCGATCAAGCGCAGCCAGGGCGAAGTCGAGCTGCGGATTGCAACCGGAGCTTCGGCCGGCAGCGCAAACGCACTGATCAGCGTGATCGACAGCTGCGTCGCGCCTATCGATGACCCCGCTGAAGGCTTGGGCTTCAAGACCTGGGTTCCCGTCGGGATCGCACAGCTGTACGTGCCGAAGAAAGTCACCCCGACCTCGATTCTCACACGGGAGCCAATCCAGCGCGCCATGCAAGCGGTCACGCAACGCTGGCGCGAGGGCCTCCGCGCCGATTGCGACGTCGTCCTCGGCGTGAGCGTCACACGCAAAGTTCCGCAGTTTGCAGTGTTGACGAAACAAGACCTCGGGCCCGCGGTCCAAGTGCCACGTTCCGAAGAACGCTTCGTCGTGCGAATCCAAGGTCGCGGACCCGGACACGCGCCGCTGCTCAGCAACTACATCGATCCGGACGCAGTGCTGAGCCAACCGATCTTGCCGCTTACGGCGGCCGAAGACGATGCCTCGCAGATGCGCAACTTCGATCGGCTGCTCGATCTTCTCTACGCATCCGCTTCGTTTCCGCTCGCGTTTGCGCCGTATCCATTGCCACACTGCGAGACCGATCCCGCAGCCGCACGTCGCAGCGGTGGTCGCGAGGGCTTGAGCTGCGATCACCCACAGTCGGATCTGTTTTACGACGGTGGAGTGTTCGACAACTCGCCGCTGCGGCTCAACTACCGCGAGGTGAAGCGAGCGCTGCGGATGGGAGAGGACGGCCGAGCACGCTGGCTCATGTACGACGAGTCGCGCGCGGGCGAACCACCGGCGGTACGTTTTGCATTCATCGATCCAGCGGCGAGCGCCTATCCAGCGCTGGATGAAATCGAGAAGCAGGAGCAGCCTCCGAGCGCGCTCGCGACCGCGTTCGAACTCGCGACCAATTTCGTCGAGACGTCTCGCCGCCGTGAGCTGCTGGCACTGCTCGAGGAGACGAGTCACGAGGTCGAGTTGGGCGAGCAGATGCAGCTCACCCAGAACCAGCTGCCGACGATTTCGAGCCAACTCGGTGCGTTCTTCGGGTTCTTCGAGCGCGACTTCCGCGAGTTGGATTTCTACTTGGGCATGTACGACGGCTTGGTCAGCGTCCGACGCGTGTTGGAAGGCACGGGCGGAAGCGCGGAAGCCGAAACGCGGCTGGCGAACGCGTTTTCGGTGTTGGAGCGGCCGCTTCGGCACGAACTGCCAGCAGGGCTGAAGCCGTTCGCGTGTTTGTTGTCGCAGGTGGAGTCGCGTTACGCAGAGCACGCCTGGGCGTGCGACGGCGAAGAGCTGCGAAACTTTCGCATCTTGTTGCAGGTCACGCTCGATCGCTTGCACGTCGCGTGCGCAAGGGTGCCGGAACAGGATTTGCCGCCTCAGGCGAGCCCATTGTGTTTCGCCGCAGCGCGGGGCAAGCCGCGAGTGCTCGTGCGCGGTGTGCCGCCGATCGAGGCGAAGCGTCGGGCTCGCCTCGAACGCGAGCAGGATTTTCACTTCACGTTGCGCTTGTTGAGCGAGTACGGCTTCGAATATCGCGATTTGGGTTTGAAGCCGTCGCAGGCGAAGTATGGAGCGACGAAGATTCGCCGAACGCTTTTGACGATGGCGGACGAGTTGGCGGGCAAACAACCCACACCGTTGAGTGAAGCGTTGATCGCAGCGGCGGGTCGCGCGGGGGCAAACACAATTACGTATGAGCCGCCGCGAAACTGGTTCTACTTGACGGCGGGAACGGCTGCGGAGTTCGGCGCGAGCTTGTTGCCGTTTTCATGGAACGAGAGTTGGGCGAGGTTGAACCTCGCGTTGCAGATCAGTCACTGGGAGACGATCGTGACGCCGAACCGTTTTACGATGGCGATATCGCCGCTGATCGGCCCAGAGCTTCAGGTGTTGTTTTTGTCGAACACGGCGCTGCAGACGATGGTGGGGGCGAGGGTGGGTTATCAGGCAGCGTGGCCTGATCGTGCGGGGTTCAAGGGTTGTGGCAACGATCGCGTCACGGGTGATGCGAGGCTGTGTAGTCAGTTGGTCTTACAAGGTTACGTCGCAGCCGCGCTGATCGAGCGCCTGAGAGCGCAGTTGGTGTTGGAGTTTTTTCCAACAAACCAGGAAGCAGACTTCAAATCCCGAATCGCATTCCAGTTGAGTTTCGGTCTGCAGCTGTTTTGACGCAAACCTAGTCGCTCAGCCCCAGCTTCTCGCGGAAGAAGTCGATCTGCAGCTTCTCCCTCGCGAAGTTCTGCTTCGGATCCGTGAGCATGTGCGTCGACGCCAACGCGACGACCTCCGCACGTTTCGCCGAACGGTACAACGCCTCGATCATCGCGAGCGTATGCGCGAAGTGCACGTTGTCGTCCGTAATGCCGTGCATCAACAATAGCGGCCTTCGCAAACCTTCGGCGTGCGTGAGCGCACTGCCATGTTTGTAGCCTTCCGGATTGTCCTTCGGCTCCTTCATGTACCGCTCCGTGTACGCGGTGTCGTAAAGCTCCCAAGCAGTTACCGGTGCACCGGCGATCGCCGCGTGGAACACTTCGGGCCGGAGTAACACGGCCATACACGACAGATACCCTCCG
>DASRXR010000073.1:0-17084 GCA_035687405.1 Polyangiales bacterium | reverse complement strand
CGGTGACGAAGTTCAGCCCGAGGAGCTCAACAAGATCGAACAAGGTAAACAGTACGGTTGGCCGCACGTCTGGGGTGCGGGTGGCCTCAACCCGCAAAGCACGCCCGTCGGCGACATTACGAAGGAACAGTGGAAGGCGCTGAGCACTCCGATGGTGCTCGGCTACGCCGCACACGCTGCACCGATGCAGATGGTGTTCTACCGCGGCGGGTACGGCAGCAAGGGGTTTCCGGCAGAGTACGTCGGTGACGCGTTCGTCACGCTGCGCGGATCATGGAATCGCAAAGTCGCATCGGGCTACGAGATCGTGCGCGTTCACTTCGAGGGCGGCCGCGCGAAGGCGATCGAACCGTTCGTCAGCGGCTTTCTCTCTGACGGCGGCCAAACACACATCGCACGTCCGATGGGCCTCGCGATCGCACGCGACGGTTCTCTGTTGATGGCCGATGACGCGAACGGCTCGATCTACCGCATCTCCTACGACGGTCCGGGTGCAGGCGCACCGGCTGCTGCGTATGATCCCGAGGCTCCGGCGCAACCCAAGCCGGACGTGCTCGCAGCGGCGCGCGCCGAGACGCAGACTTCGGGGCGGATCGAAGTGACCTCGACGTCATTCGCAGCGAACGGCAAGCTCGCGCCGCAGTTCAGCGACTACGCCGATGGCATCTCGCCTGCGCTCGCATGGAAGGCCGTTCTGAAAGCGGCTTCCTACGTGCTGATCATGGAAGATCCGGACGCCAAGCCGCTGACCCCATTCGTGCACTGGCTGGCTTGGAACATCCCTGCGAGCGTGACTAGCTTGCCCGAAGGCTTGCAGGAGCAACCACGGCTCACGATGCCTGACGGGGTGATTCAAGGTCGCGGCACGCGCGGATCGCCGGGCTACTACGGTCCGCACCCGCTGGTCGGCGATCCGGCACATCACTATCATTTCCAAGTGTTCGCGCTGGACACCGCGCTCACGGCCCCACCGGGAGCCGACCGAAACGCGCTGCTCGCTGCGCTGAAGAACCACGTCATCGCAAAGGGCGAGCTCATCGGCCTCTACGCTCAGACGGTCCAACCACCGAAGTGACCGCGCGAGCGTATAGCCGCTGATGGCTGCAGGAGTTGTGTCCCCGTGTAGGCGTTAGTCGCGCAAATCGAACTGCAGCTGTGACTATTCCTCCTGGCCTTCGACCGGCTGCAGGCTTATATACGGCAAAAGGCAGTGCCATGGCAGTCGAAGCGATTTCAGCAGTCGATCGAACTCGCGACACGTTCAGCCGCTTGCAGACCGAGCGTGCTCGCGTAGACAAAAGCCGCGCCGACCAGGTCGAAGCCGACGGCGCGAAGTCCCAGCAGGTCGAGCAGAGCAAACAAGCCGATCGCGAGCGAGTCGAGCAGGCCGCAATCGACAAAGAAGTGCAGCGCACGCAGGCGAAGAAGGAAGTCGAACGCGAGCGCGTCGAAGAGCAGCAAGCTCAGCGCGAAGCGCTGCGCAGCGAAGCGCGCAAGCAAGCCGAGCTCGAACGCCGCGAGCGGCTCGAAGCGAATCGCGAAGTCGATCGCGCGCTTCAAAATCAATCCGATCGCGCGCGGCTCGAAGGTTTGAATGCGTACCGCGCGCAGACCGAGCACGTGCAAGCAGCGTCGTCGACCGAACGCCTCACACTCCAACAGGTTCAAGCCGAACCAGGCCGCACCCTCCGTGCGCAGGTAACGGCGGTCGACGCGACACGCATCGACAAGATCGATCTCTCGGAGATCGCGCGCGCCAGGCTTCAAGGCGCAGTCGGCTTGACGATCATCCAGCCGAGCGCAGCCGCGGCTTCGAACATCTCCGCGACCGCGTAATCAGCTTCCCCACAATGCGCTCAGCCAGTCCGGCGTGAACCGGGCGAGCGCTGCTGCGGCCCCGATGAGCACCATGCAGATCAAGCTCACGCGGTCGCGCAGCGCGAACTTCACAGGATCGTCCGGCATTTGACCGCGCCCGGTGACGATCCAGATCCGGCTGATCCAGTAGAGCAAGATCGGCACTGCGAGCCACAACAAGCGCGGCTCCCGATACAAGTCGAGGTGCGCGACGTTCTCGACGTAAAGGCTGAACACCAAGGCCGCGAGATAACCACTCGCGCCCCCGAGGCTCGCGACCATCTGCGCGTCCGCGCGGTAGTAGTCGCGGTTCATGATCTTGCCGTCGGTCTTCAGCCCGGCGAGCTCGACGTAGCGCTTCGCAAACGCGAGGCTCAAGAACAAGAACATCGAGAACGCGAGCAACCACGCGCTGATCGGAACCTGCGTCGCGATACCGCCGGCGAGGATGCGGTGCGTGTATAAACCTGCCAGCACGAGCACGTCGAGGAGCAAGCGCCGCTTGAAGTACAGTGAGTAGCTGACCGTTCCGACGAAGTAGATCGCCAGCATCAAGCTGAACTTGCTCGGCAGCTCGAAGAACGCGAGCGCAAACGCCGCTAGCAGCAAGGTGAAGAAGATCGGCGGGCCGAGTTTCACCGGCAGCGATCCGGACGCGAACGGACGATTCTTCTTCGTCGGATGGGCGCGATCGGCTTCGAGATCCAGCAGGTCGTTCAACACGTATCCCGCGGACGCACAGAGCGAGACGCACAGCGCCGCAATCAGCGCGCGCACCACCAAGCTGACTTGCGGGACACCCGGCGCGAGTAACACCGGCATCACGACCAGCGCATTCTTCGACCATTGATGAACCCGCAGCTCCTTCCACAGCGCACGTACGATGCTCATCTGTGGGGCGGTGGCCGGCGCAATCTCGACACTCTCCTCCATGTGATTCTCAGCCTAACCCGTCTCAGCCAAACCACCAAACCAAGGCGTGACCCTGCACGCAGTGATCCTGCACGTCACCATCATGGCGACGGAGCAGACGACGCCGACGCTGCAGCCGTCCGCGACCGAGAAAAACGAATGCGCGATAAAAAATCCTCGGCTTCAGCAGCGTGCGCAGCCGAGCCGTCCGCACCGAACGCGCGATACGAACGCTCCGACGCATCGAGATCCCCAATCGCGTAGTTGGCGATCCCATCGATGCGCAGCGCTTCGGCGGCGAGCTCGGGCGTCGGCAGCCCTGCGCTGCGCGCTTCCGCGAGCAGGCGGGCGCCGTGGGCAAACCGCGCCTGCGCAATCAACTGCCGCGCCTCGAGGTACTGCGGCAAGCCATCGCTTCGCTCGAGACGCAATTCGCGCGCGAGGTGCACCGCCGTCGCACCATCCGCGCGCTCACCGGGCTCACCGACGATCAGCTCGAATACCAAGGCGCGTTCTCGCGGGTCGCTGCTTGCAGTCGCGAGCTCTTTCACTTGCAGCGCGCGCCGCTGATCGTCGTCGAGCGGTTCGCGTAACAGGGCTCGATACGTATCGCGCGCCTCTGCATATCGACCGCGACGAAACGCTTCGTCGGCGAGCGCTTGCCGCGCCGCGACTGCGTAGGGCTTCGGTGCGCGCTGCTCGAGCCAGCTCAGCTCGCGCTGTGCGTCGTCGGTTTTTCCAAGTCGCGCGAGACTGCCGACGAGCGCTGTACGTGCACCGACGTCTGATTGGTCCGCTGCGAGAATCTCGTGGCAAGTCTTGAGCGCAAGTTGATCGGCACCGGTCCCGAGCGCAACCCGCAGCTCGTCGCGAAGCTGCGCGAGCGCGTGCGGGCAAACCGCCGAAAAGATGCTCGGCCCAGTGAAGCGCGCTTCCGCCAGCGCCAGCGCAGACCCGCTGATCGGCCGCGCGCGAAGGTAGCGATGCCACTCGGTCTCGAGCTGCTCGATGGTCACTCCGACTGCACCTGCGACGTCGCCGTGCGCGTAGGCTTGCCGCACCGCGCGCACGCCCCAGCGTTCGGCGACGAACCGCAACAGCGATCCACTCACCGTGTACGCGAGCCGCTTCTGCTGCCCGAGAAAGCTCGCCCCAAACAACTCGGACAGGCGCGGCGCGAGATCGAGCTCGAGCAACGCGCGCGACCACTCGTGCGGCGTGAGGCCGCCCGCCGGTTGCCACGCAGCCGCAACGGCGACGCCTTCGATCAGGGCAGGGTCGGGCCAAAACCCCCACAGCTTTCCAGACACGCGCAGTGGACCTGCACCGGTAACGCTCGCGACCGCGTGCACGATCTCGTGGCCGAGCACTGGGTTCGGCCAACCTTGTTCGCTGATGTAGACCTCCGAACGCCACGGCTTCGCGATGTTCGTGCCTTCCGCGCCCATGAGCGCGTACTTCTCTTGCGGCGATCGAAACAAGAACACCGTGACAGGCTCAGGGTGCGTCACCCCGAGCCAGCGCTCCGCTTGCGTCACGCGAAAGTCGCAGTCCTCCGCGAGGCGTTTGCGTTCTTTTGGATTTTCCTCGCGCGGAAAGTACAGCTGGCAGCGCGCGCTCCTCTGCTCACCGCCGAGCGTCTTGCGAATCTGCGCGACGCTGCTCGCGTGACCGAGCTCGACTGCAAACACCTCGAACGAGAGTCCCGCGACCAAACACGCCGCGCCAGTCACGAGCGCCAAGCGACTCTGCGGAAGCAAGCTCACGCGCAGCGTCGCGGGATCCGTGAACGCGCGGATCAGCAGCACGAGTGTCGCGATCCAGACACACGTGCCGACTCGCAGCGACAGAAACGGGTAGGTCAGGTTGACGTTTTCGTCGTAGACCGTGCCGGGAAAGAAGCCGAAGTAGTGCCCGTACGCGAAGATCGAGGGGCTCGCGTAGAAGCGCCAGATCGCGGCGAGCATCGTGAACACCGGCACTGCCAGTGCGAGCGTCGCGACGTACTTCGGCCGCGGAACCACGAGCGCGATCGCGAGCCCGGTCAGACACGCGATCAACGTGCCGAAGCCCGGCCCGAGCAGCATGAACGCGAGTCCCGACAGCGGCGTGCAGTTGCGGATGCGCAGCGAGTCGAGCGCGAGCACCACCAGTGGCACCGCGAACAACACCGCCCCGTACGCCAGCACCGCTTCCATCAGCGATCGCAGCGAGCTCGCGAGCCCGGCCGCCCGCAGCCGCTGCACGATCCGGGCGGAGCCGAACGCAGCCATCGGCGGCAGCAGAACGCCGAGCACGAGCGCGCTCTCCGGACCGTGGACGGCGAGAAGCGGGACGAAACACATCCCGATCGACGCGAGCAGTGCGATGCCGAGCGACACCCGCACGGCCGGAATCGATCGCAAGAGCCGGATCACGCGGAACGCCTAAGCCGGCCTCGTGGGGTTGTCATCACGCGTGTGCGGATGGTTCGATACGCCTGGGTTCGGTGACCAGCGGTTCTGTGAGCGCGAGGGCGATTACCTCGTCGACGCGCGAGACGAAGTGCACGCGCAGATCCTGGCGAATGCGCTCTGGAACTTCTTCCATGTCCGCCGCGTTCGCCCGCGGCAAGACGACGTCTTTGATCCCGGCGCGATGCGCTGCGAGACACTTTTGCTTCAGACCATCGACGCGCAGCACTTTACCGCGCAGCGTGATCTCGCCCGAAAGCGCGACTTCCGGCCGGATCGGGATCCCGCGCAACATCGAGATCAGCGACACGAAGATCGACAAGCCCATCGCCGGCCCGTCTTTGGGCACTGCGCCTTTCGGCAAGTGGATGTGCACGTCGACGCGCGTGAGAAAGTCGTCCTTCAGCCCGAAGCTCGTCGCACGCGATCGAACGTACGAGAAAGCCGCAGTGGCCGACTCTTTGAGGATGTCGCCCATCTTGCCGGTGAGGTGCACTTCACCTTTGCCCGGCATCTGCGTGCATTCGACGAGCATGATCTCGCCGCCGCCCGGAGTCCAAGTCAGCGTGGTCGCGATACCGACCGCGGGGGTTTTTTCGGCGATGCCGACCTCGTGTTGCGGCGGCCCGAGCACCTTTTCGACGAACTCGCCGCCCGCATCGATGTGCGTGAGGTCGCCACTCGCGACGCGCACGGCGACCGCGCGGCAAATCGCTGCGACTTGTTGCGCGAGGTGACGCACGCCGGCTTCCGACGTGTACTCGTTCACGAGCCGTTCGATGCCGTCGTTTTGAATCTCGAGGTGCGCTGGCGTGAGGCCGTGATCGGCGAGCTGGCGGGGGATCAAAAAGTCCCGAGCGATCGCGAACTTGTCGTCGCGTGTGTAGCCGGGGATGTCGATCACTTCCATCCGATCGAGCAGCGGCCGCGCGATCACGTCCTTGCGATTCGCAGTCGCGATGAACAGCACCTGCGACAGATCGACCGGCACGTTCAAATAGTGATCGACGAAGGCGTTGTTTTGCTCCGGGTCGAGCGCTTCGAGCAGCGCGCTCGCAGGATCGCCGCTGAAGTCGGAGCTCATCTTGTCGACCTCGTCGAGCACACATACTGGATTGCTCGAGCCGGCCTTCTTCAGACCCGTGATCATGCGGCCGGGGAGGGCGCCCACGTAGGTGCGGCGGTGCCCGCGAATCTCGGCCTCATCTTGGACACCACCGAGCGAGATCCGAACGAACTCGCGACCGGTCGCCCGCGCGATCGACCGACCGAGGGACGTCTTACCGACACCCGGCGGGCCGATGAAGCACAAGATCGGACTCTTCTTGTTGCTCTTCAGCTTTCGAACCGCGATGTATTCGACGATGCGCTTCTTCGGCTCTTCCAAGCCGTGGTGGTCCTCATCGAGTACCCGTCGTACTTCGGAGACTTCCAGGCGATCCGGCGTGTGGCGATGCCACGGGAGATCGCACAGCCACTCGACGTAGTTGTATGCGACTTGGTACTCCGCGCTGGCCGAGTTCATCGAGCTCATGCGTGACAACTCGCGCCGTCCGGCTTTGTCTGCCTCGGCTGGCGGATGCGCGCGGCTCAAGCGCTCGCGCAGGTCATCGAGCTCGTCATCCTCGCTACCGCTCTCACCGAGCTCGCGACGGATCGCCCGCAGCTGCTGGCGGAGCAAGAGCTCACGTTGAGACTTCGACATCTCCTCTTCGACCATCGACGCGACTTCTTGTTTGACGCGATGGATCTCTTGCTGCCTTTTGATCAGCTCGAGAACGGCCTTGAGGCGTGCACGCACGTCCAAGGTCTCGATGATCTGCTGCTTGCGCTCCGTCGGTATCGGCAAATGTGATGCGACCAAATCTGCGAGCGCGCCGGGGTCCTGGACGTTGTCGAGGACGACACCCATCTCGCGTGGCGGTGACGGCAACGTTCGCAGCAGCGTCCGCGCCAGCTCGCGCATGTGCACCGTCAGTGCGTCGATCTCTTCGTCCCGCTGGCTCTGTTCGTACAACCGCTCGACGCGGGCGCGCAGGCAGGGCTCGCGGCCGACCGGCTCGATCAGCCGCATCCGCGTAATCCCCTGCAAAACCACACTGTAGTGACCGGAGCTCAACCGAATCACCTTGAGCACGCGAGCGAGGGTTCCAACCGTGTAGAGGCGCTCGAAACCAGGGTCTTCCTCTTCGGCGTCGCGCTGAGCCAGGACTCCGATGCTCGGCCGCTCTTGGCCGAACGCCTCCTCGATCAGTCGAACTGATCGGGCGCGGCCAACGTTGACGGGTACGACCGACGCAGGGAACAGCACGGAGTTGCGAAGCGCTAGGATTGGTAGCGCGCTCAGCGTACTGTCAGGGATGATGGATTCGCCCATGGTTTGGGCACTATTGCCGATCTTCCAGCAACCGCCAACTCGGCGTGCAAGATGGTCCTTTATCGGCAGAGTGTGCGTCGAACTTTTCCATGGCGACGGTGTATAGGGCTGTAGTAAAAGTCCCGACCGTCGGCGGGGCAGAGTGTCGCGTCTCTATCTCACCGCGACTTAAGGGAGCGATCTTACCCATGGGCAGCAGGATGCTGGCGTTGTTACCGGTGGGCCTTTTGGCGTTGTCCGGTTGCGAAGGTGCGATGTGGGGCAACCTAGCCGTACTCGCAGTCAGCCTAGGCATCTTCATGGGGACCCTTACTTTGGGCCGCTCGTGATCATTTAGCCGGCGCGTGAACGGTTTGTTACGCTGTCGCCCGCAATGACGACCGTGCGCCTAGGCCCCGAGGCCGACACCCATTACCGCACGCTCGACAACTTTCGAGTGGGCGATCTGGAAGCCATTCGGCTGTTGTTGCGCGGCGGGTCCGTGATCGACTGGCACCGGCTCAACATGTCGGAGGAAGAACAAGCGCGCGCGTTGGTCGCAGCGCACGAGTTCCAGTTCGACGACGCCGAAGACATGGAGCGCATGAACGTGATTCGCGACGAAGCGATCGCGTTCTTGCGAAGGCACTTCGATTTCCCCGTTCCGAAGCCCGTCGCTTCGCTCGACGTCCTCGGGTTGATCAACCTCGCGTCTGGCACCGGTCACCGGCAGATGTGTGCGTGCTCGATCTTGAAGACGATGCACATCATCCATCACCTCGAGGGCCGCGAGCTCTTGTTCATGCTGCCGTTCTCCGACCAAGAGTTGTTCTACTTGGTGGAAGAGAAGGTGTACCGCGTGGTCGGTGGGATGCTCGCGCACGGCTTTCCCATCCTCGAGTTCATCGGCGGGCGAAAGAACAAGGATTCGCTCTACCAGAAGCTCTTGTCGAAGCCCGAGACGATCGCGGCGAACATCTACGACAAGCTGCGCTTTCGGATCGTGACCCGCGAGCCGGACGACATCTTCCCCACGCTCGACTACATGTTGCGGCACATCTTCCCGTTCAACTACGTGATTCCGGGGCAGAGCACGAACACGCTGTTTCACTTCCGGCAGTACTGCGAGCAGCACCCGCATTTGTCGAAGCTTTACACCGATCTGCAGCTGAAGCCCGACGTCGAAGACACGCTGACGCGGCTCGACAATCGTTTCAGCGCCAGCAACTACTCCGTCGTTCACTTCGTGGTCGACATGCCGCTGCGCGTGCCGATGGAGATGTTGAAGCGTGCGCCGCCGCAAGCGAAGAACTTGGGGAAGGTGGCGTTCGTGTTGACCGAGTTTCAAATCCTCGATCGGCACACCGAGCAGCGAAACGAAACGGGTGATGCGAGCCACGCTGCCTACAAGGAACGGCAGCGGCGCTCGGTCGCGTTGCGGCTGAAGGTCGGCACGCAGCCGCAGGCCGAGCTGAAAGTCGATCACAAGGCCGATCCCACGACGGCAACGGCGCCGGTGGTGCCCGCGGTGCCCACCACGCCCACGCCTCCCACGACGCCCGTGCCGAAGAAGCCTTAGCGCTGCCACCAGGCACGTCCACGTTCGTTGACGTTGAAGTTGACGCGGTCGTCGACGGCGACGGCGCTCGCGTCCAACGGATTGCGAAGATCGCCGCTCGAGGCGAGCGCCTGACTTGAGGCCGTGTTGCGGCCCTGCCGACCGTCGCCGTCGCCGTCAACGACCACGTCGACGAGCCCTCTACGGGAGCGGCTGCAGCTCGATCAGCAGCTGGGCACGCTTGCCACCTGCCAGGTCGACCTCGCGCGCGGCTTCTTGGTACCCATCGGCGTTCACCGAGATCATGCGCTTGCCGCTCCGCACGCCCTCGAGCCGCAGCGGGGCACGCCCGCGGTAGATCCCGTCGAGCTTCACCGCCGCACCGATCGCGGGCGACGTTCTGACCTCGATCGACGCGACGCTGGGCTGTCGCAGCCCGAGCTTCACGCCGACCGGCGTCTTCGTAATCAAGCCCGCGAGCGCGACCAAGAGCATCAACACACCGACGGCGAGCAGCACGGTCGAGACGTGATCGGAGCGACGCGTGCGCTTCAACTGCAGCGTCGCCGAGCGCGTCGTCTGAGCGCGCAACCAACCGGCCGCGTCATCGCCACCGGCCGGGAGCGCACGCGGTGCTTTGAGCTTCGGTTTGCTGCGAACCTTGCTCGGCGTCGTGCGCTGCGGCTGTTGCGTGCCCGGAAACGCCGTTTCGTTTTGCGCGACCACTTCGCCATCGACATCGAGCAGCTGCCGCGGATCTTGAACGCCCTTCGGCAGCGGTTCGGGCGTGGTCAGCTTCACGTCGGCTTCAGTGATGAGCTCCGGAACGCCGATGCCATCTTCGAGGTTGAAGAAGATGTGCGTGAGGTCTTCTTCGTCCTCTTCCGCAGCTTTGGCAGGGGGGACACTCGCGGCTGCAACTGCGTCGGCGAACGACTCGTCGGTCAGGTACTCAGTCTTTTCCTCGACCGGAATGAACGCCGTCTTCTCTTCCTCGCTCACGTCGAAGACGGTCTTGTCTTCCTCGCTCGGATCGAACGCGCGCGTCTGTTCCTCATCGTCCGCGTCGGGCCGGCTCGCGCTGCCGTCGGTCGGATGAAACCTCGTCTTCTCTTCCTCGCCATCCAGCCCGAGCGGCCGCGTGGTCGGGCGGCCCGAATCGATCGCGACGCCCATCGCAGTCGGAATCTCCGACTCGTTCAGCCTGGGCAGACGCGGCGCGCGCGGAATGCGACCCGAAGACGGCGCTTCGTCTGTTTGCTCTTCGTACTTCACCGGCGGCGGCAGGGTGCTCAAACGCCGCGCAGCTTCGGCCTTCGCGATCGCAGCCGCGCCGGCGGGCGACGAGAAGAACCGACGCCGCTCTTCGAGCACCGTCGCATCGTGGCTCGCCGACATGAGCTCGTTCACGCGCTGCTGCTCCGCATCCATGTCGGACGCAAACAGGTTGCGCATGAACGTCGCGACTTGCCGCGGCCCGAACATCGGATCGGTGTTCGAGATGAAGTCCGCCAGGCCTTTGGCCATCTCGCCCGCGGTCTGCCAGCGATCCTCCGGCAAACGCTCGAGCGCGCGCATCGTGATTTGTTCGAGCTCTTCCGGCGCGTCTTCCACGAGCGCGGACGGCGGCGGCACCGATGCGCTGCTGACCATGCGCAGCGTCGCCATGTCGTCTTTGCCCGCGAACAAACGCCGCGCGGTGATCATCTCGTACAAACACACGCCGACCCCGAACACGTCCGAGCGCGCATCGGGTGCGCGACCGAGCACGAGCTCCGGGCTCATGTAGCCGAGCTTCTGCTTCAGCGCGTCGACGTTCGTCTGCTGCGCACGGCCCGCTGCTTTCGCGAGGCCGAAGTCGATCAGCTTCACCTGACCTTCGTAGCTGCACACGATGTTCGTCGGCGATAGATCGCGATGGATGATGCCGATCTGACCGTTCCCGATCTTGAGCGAGTGCGCGTAGTCGAGCGCATCGCACAACCGGCCGGCGATCCATGCAGCTATCAGCGGCGGCATCACCTCGCCCTGACGGCTCAAGCGCCGCGTGATCGCACCCAGGTCCTTGCCTGGGAGCCACTCCATCGC
Source organism: Polyangiales bacterium (assembly GCA_035687405.1). Classification (GTDB taxonomy): domain Bacteria; phylum Myxococcota_A; class Polyangia; order Polyangiales; family JAFGIB01; genus JADGRF01. The sequence continues at coordinate 5,860 of DASRXR010000073.1, read as the reverse complement.
CATGTACAGCGACTCGCCGACCTTACCGAGCTCGTAGATCGGACAGATGTTCTCGTGGTTCAACCGTGCGCACGTCTTCGCTTCTTCGATGAATGTGCGTACGAATTCCGGGTCGCCGGACATCTGGGGCAAGATGCGTTTGATTGCGACCAGCCGTTCGAAGCCCGCTTCACCGCGAATCTTCGCCCGATACACGGCAGCCGTCGCCCCTGACTGAATCTTGTTCAGCAGCATGTACTTGCCGAACGGGATCAGTTCGTCTGCCGAGAAGCGGTGTGGTCTGGCAGTAATGGCGTGGTCGACGGAGGGCATGCTCATCATCGCGAGCGAATCGGCCAAACGGTCCAATAATCGGGCTTGACGCGACCCCTCGCGAAGGGCCGCACCTTAGCATAGTGGCCCCGACCTGCCTGATCGGGGATAGGGCGCGTCGTTCTAATGGCCGTAGCTCGCGTCAATCGTTGAAACCCAGTACCCAGAACCCGTTTCAGGTGACGTGAGGGCCGCCACGTTGCAGGTGCCATCTGCACTTACAATGTCCGCCACGCGCCACATTTGACCTTGGTAGGATAAACCAACTTCTTCGGGATCTCCCAGCACGTCTGGAATACCGCCGAACGTACCGCTTAACTTGCCGTCGCAGTAGACGTTCACGATCGGATGCGTCTCACGCGTTGCGGCCATACCGGCGTCTTCGCCGTCGTCGCCTGCATTCGTACTTGCGGCGTAATGCACCATCACCCGAAACCTGTCTCCGGCGACAGGCGCGTCGAGTGCGATGGTTTCCGTCAGGTACCTCGAAGCAGATAGCTGATCGAGTCGGTTGTTTATGTCCAATCGCGGGTTCGGACACGCGCCTACGCTCGCGTATGCCGCGTAGTTTTGCGCGCTGGCGCCAGTGCATAGCGGCAGTGGCGCAGTCGATGCGTAATCCCACGGCGTGTCGGCGGCCAGGCAGGTATCGGAATAACAATCGTCCGCGCTGAAGAACTCGGCAGTTTCAGCGGGCTTGGCGAGGTGGAGGTCGAGATCGACGGCGTCCCCACGTGCGGCCGGTCCGGTTTTGTCCCAACACAACTCCACGCGAATGCCCGGCGCCGCGACGTGCAGCTTGAAGCTGCACCACAGATCGCCGCCCTTGGTGACGATCCGCAAAACCACGTCGTACTCGCCGGGAGTGGTGAACAACGCTTCGGCGACACGCTGACTCGAGTCGGTGAGCGTCACGCTCAACTTGCCACTCGTGGTGGTCGCGTCCGGATCGAGCTCGGCATACAGCTGATCGCAAGGCGAGCCGCTGACGTACCAGTTGTAGCCTTGCACATCGTCGCCGCCGTAGATCTCGGCTGCATCGAGCAGATACGGGACGTACAAACGCGCGTCGGGGATTCGGGGATCGCCCGGCGATGGACACGAGAATTCTCGCTCGCATCCCGCATCAGCACTACATGCCGCTGACGGCGGCGGTTCGCCGGTCGCAGCGTCCTCCGGTGCCGAAACGGCCATCGTGGTGGAGCTTGAACCCGGCAGCGGACGGTCTTTGCCTGCGTCGAGCGGGTAGTGCTTGTCGGTGTAGTCGGCTTTACCGTCGAGATTGCGGTCGAACGGTGGGGTGGCGGGGTCGTCGTCTCCCGCCTCTTCGAGATCGGGGATACCATCGGCGTCCGAGTCCAGATCCTCGAAGTCAGGCGTCCCGTCGCGATCGGTGTCGCGCGCGTGCTTCGCGTCTTCCGCGTCATCGCAGATCGTGTCGCAGTCGGTGTCCTTGCACACGGCGCCTTGTTCACATTCGAGCCCCATGCGCTTCGCCGGTTGATTGCACGCCCCGCACACGCAGCACATGGCGAGCAGGTTGAATGCGAGTCCCACCTTGGAACTCGACAGCCGTGCCACCTGCTCTGGCTGCATCTTTACAAGAATAGCTCAACCGAGGGGGTCGGCGCCTTATCGGTGCATGCCGGTGACCGGTCGCGAATGTGGTCGACAAGACGCGAGGTGAGCGGATAAAGAACTGCCTCGCCGGGTCTAGCTCGGCGCGGATTCTGAGCGGGCCGCGCAACCGGTTCGCGGGATACAGGTCGCCGTGAGCTCTACCAGTCAGCTATTGCCGCACACCATCGTCGCGCTCGTGAAGGATCGTCCGGGCGTCCTGCAGCGGGTCGCGACGTGCTGCGGCGAAAAGGGCTGGAACATCCGCTCCCTCGCGGTCGGCGCTTCGGAAGAAGCAGGCATGTCGCGCATGACGTTCGTCGTCGATGCGAGCACCGATGCCGGCGAGATGGTCAGTGAGCTCTCGAAGCTCGAAGACGTGAGCGAGATCCAAGACATCTCGGCGCGCGAGTTCGTCAGCCGCGAGCTGACCTTGGTGCGCGTGCACGGCGGCAAAGAGCAACGCAAGCGTTTGATGGAGATCGTCGACATCTTCCACGCGAAGATCATCGACGTCGCGCCGAACTCGATGATCGTGGAAGTCACCGGTCACGAGAAGACGATCGACTCGTTCGTGCAGTTGCTCAAGGACTACCACGTCGTGGAGCTCGTGCGGACCGGTCGCGTGTCGATGCTGCGTGGCAGCTGACAGCGGCGGAGCTCGCGCACAGCTGAATCGCCTACGGCTCGGGCTGTCGACGCTCGTCGCGTTTGCAGGTGCATTCGCGTTGTTCGTCGTGCAGCCGCTGCTCGCGAAGTGGCTGCTTCCCGCGCTCGGTGGAAGCCCCGCGACGTGGGTCACGTGCATGTTGTTCTTTCAGAGCTTGCTCGTGGGCGGCTACGCGGCTGCGCACCTCGCGACGCGCAGCGAGCCGCTGCGGGTCGCGTATTGCCTGCTCGTTGTGATCGCACCGGCCGCGGTGGTCTGGAATCGCAGCTTGCCGCTGTCAGCCGCGGATGTTGCAGACGCGGATGCTTTCGAGCGTGCGCCGGTTTGGCACTTGCTGGTCGTGCTCCTGCAACGCGTCGGGTTGCCGTACTTGCTGCTGTCGACGGTAGCGCCGCTCGTGCAGCGGTGGGCGGCGGGCTACCCAGAACGAAGCGTGATTCGGTTGTACGCGGTGTCGAATGCGGGCTCGCTCGCCGCGTTGCTCGCCTATCCGGTTCTGATCGAGCCGGGAGCCGCGTTACCGACGCAGTGGCTCGTCTGGTCCTGGGCGACGGTGATCCTATGCGGGCTCGTCCTCGTCCTCGCGCTGACGTCGAAACACTCTGCGTGGAAAGAGCCGCGCGAGAAAGAGCGCGCTGCGGATGGCCTCCACGGCGGCATCGCGGTTCGCTGTCGCTGGCTCGCGTACTCGTTCGTTCCGAGTGTGTTCCTGCTCGCGACTACGAGCTATCTCACCACCGACATCGCAGCGGTTCCGCTGCTGTGGATCGTACCGCTCGCGCTCTACTTGCTCACGTTCATCGCCGCGTTCGGCGGCGCGGGCCCCCGCACGTACCGCATCGCGATCGTGCTGTTCGTGCTCGCGAGTCTCTGCAGTGGCTGGAACGCGTTCGCGCAAGGTTCGGCCTCGCTCTGGCAACAACTCGGAACTTCGCTGGCCGCGCTCAGCTTCGGCGCGCTGCTTTGTCACATGGAGCTCGTTCGCTCGCGGCCTTCAATCCAGCACCTGACCGAGTTCTACGTCTGGATCTCAGTCGGCGGCGCACTCGGCGGCTTCTTCGTGGCGGTACTCGCGCCCCTGATCTTCAACGACTACTACGAACTCGAGCTGGCCACGCTGGCCACGTACGTCGCACTCCTCGCGCGCCCTCCCGCGCTCTCGGCGAACACTGCCGATGCGCACGCCGTTGGCCGGCCGCGGCGTTCCGGGCAGCGAGCGCTCGTCTGGTTCGGGGTTGCGACGTGCCTGCCGATGCTCGTGACGAGTCTGTGGCTTCGAGCGCACGGCGCCGGACGCCAAGGCCACGTGCTCGATCAACGCCGCAGTTTCCTCGGAGCCGTTCGCGTCACACAGCTCGACGTGGGCCGCAGCTTGACTCACGGTCGCATTCGCCACGGGATGCAGCTCGATCGACCGGACTTGCGCCGGATACCCACGATGTACTTCGGCGAAGGCACCGCGATCGCGCAGGTCTTCGCGCGCCATCACGCGGGCAGGCCGCGTTCGATCGGCGTCGTCGGCCTCGGCGCAGGAACGCTCGCGGTCTACGGCACCTCGCTCGATCGCATCCGGTTTTACGAGCTCGACCCGCAGGTCGTCGACGTCGCCTCTCACTGGTTCACCTTCCTGCGCGACAGCCCAGCACGGATCACGACCTGGCTCGGCGACGGGCGGCTCGGCCTCGCACGCGACACCTCCGCTCGCTTCGACATCCTCGTGCTCGATGCGTTCACGAGCGACGCGGTGCCCGTTCATCTCCTCACACTGGAAGCCTTTCGACTCTACTCTGCGCGATTGGCGCCGGATGGCGTGCTGCTCTTGAACGTGTCGAACCGGCATCTCGCTGTCGATCGCGTCGTGCGGGGCGCTGCGCGCGCGCAAGGCCTAGCGTGCGTGGTGATCGAGACCCCAGCCAATCCAGCTCGTTTCGTTTCGAAGGTGCGCTGGGCCGTCGTCGCGCGACAACGCGAGCAGTTGTCGGGTTTAGTCGAGGGAATGAACCGGATGACCGATCCGTTCTCCGGGGTGGTGTGGACGGATGCTCACGCCAGTTTGTGGCCGGTGCTTCGCTGAAGCTTGCCCGGGCGAGGCGCAAGCGCTACCGACACGGTTCGGATACTCGAGACGAGCAATAGCGACTGGATCCGACTAAGGAGCTTCATGGAAACGGCCACCATCGGTAACCCAGCACTCTGGCTCGGTTTCATCGCCTTCGTGCTCCTGATGCTGGCGCTCGACTTGGGCGTGTTCAATCGGAAGGACCACGTCGTCGGCTTCAAAGAAGCAGCCTTGTGGAGCTGCGCCTGGATCTCACTCTCGTTGATCTTCAACGCCGGCTTGTTCTGGCAGTTCGGCACCGATCACGGCCTCGAGTTCTTGACCGGTTACCTGATCGAGAAGTCGCTCTCGGTCGACAACATCTTCGTCTTCATCGTGATCTTCGCGTCGCTGAGGATCCCGCCGATCTACCAGCACCGCGTGCTGTACTGGGGCATCTTGTCTGCGCTCGTGATGCGCGCTGCGATGATCTTCGCCGGCGTCGCGATGCTGCAGCGCTTCCACTGGTTGATCTACGTGTTCGGTGTGTTCTTGATCTACACCGGCGTGAAGCTCTACTTGGATCGCAACAAGGAAGAGCATCCCGAGAACAGCAAGGCGATGCAGTTCATCCGCAAGCTGGTCCCGTCGACGGACCAGTTCGACGGACACAACTTCTTCACGCGTGCCAACGGTCGGCTGGTTGCGACGCCGTTGTTCATGGCGCTCGTGTTGATCGAAGTGAGCGACGTGATCTTCGCGGTCGATTCGATTCCGGCGATCTTCGCCGTCACGACCGATCCGTTCATCGTCTTCACGTCGAACATCTTCGCGATCCTCGGCCTGCGCTCGCTGTTCTTCATCCTCGCGGGATTGGTCGAGCGGTTCCGCTACTTGAAGATCGGTCTCGCGGTCGTGCTCGCGTTCGTCGGCACGAAGATGACGATCATGGACGTGTACAAGATCCCGGCGCTCGTTTCGCTCGCGGTGATCTTGAGCACGCTGGGCATTTCAGTCGTCGCTTCGTTTTGGGCATCGAAGCGCGAGACGCTCAGCGAAGGCTCGGCGTAGTGCGGGTGCAACGAGCTTAAATGCAAACGTCCGGACGCTTTGAAGAGCGCACCGGACGTTCGAGTCATCTGCGACAAACCGAATTCGGTTCGCGCGCAGAGTCTTGCAGCAGCTGGTTTACCAGCGACCGCCGCCGCCGCCGCCACCGCCGC